>NZ_BBUX01000027.1:0-72889 GCF_000974725.1 Methylobacterium sp. ME121 | reverse complement strand
GCTTGATGCCGAACAGGCGCTCGAAGAAGTTCTGGGCCTGCGCGGGGGGCGCGGCGAGCATCCCGGGCGCCGCGACGGCGACCGCCAGGATCGGGAGCAGGAGGCTGCGGGTCGGGCGCATCGGACTCTACGACGGGGACACGAAGTGGCGGGGCCACGCGCAACCCCTTGTCGAAACGTTAACACGCCGTCGATGGCGCCGACGTGGCAGCGGAGCAACAAAATGCAGCCACGCCACCGGGCCGCGGCCGGCCGTGCGGCGAGATCCTGCCGGAATGACAAGGAGATGGCGCGGATCCGCGTGGCCGATCCCGCCGCGCAGGCTTCGCCTTGCGGGCCCGGAACGGGCTTCTTATATCGCCCTCGACGCGGGATTGCGCGCTGGGTTTCAGCCGTTCACGGCCCTTGATCCGGCCCGGGTCCCATACTCACATCACCCCCGACACCGCCATGGGCCGAGCTGCTTCGGGGCTCGGCGGTCTGCTTGAACGCGACACAAAGAGGGATCCCACCATGGGTAAAGTTATCGGCATCGATCTGGGCACCACCAATTCCTGCGTGGCCGTGATGGAAGGCACGCAGCCCAAGGTCATCGAGAATTCGGAAGGCGCGCGCACCACGCCGTCCATCGTCGCCTTCACGGACGACGGCGAGCGGCTCGTCGGCCAGCCGGCCAAGCGCCAGGCGGTCACGAACCCCGAGCGCACGTTCTTCGCCATCAAGCGGCTCATCGGCCGGACCTACGACGACCCGATGACCCAGAAGGACAAGGGCCTCGTGCCCTACAAGATCGCCCGCGGCGACAACGGCGACGCCTGGGTCGAGGCGGACGGCAAGAAGTACTCGCCCTCGCAGATCTCCGCCTTCACGCTGCAGAAGATGAAGGAGACCGCCGAGTCGCATCTCGGCCAGCCGGTCACGCAGGCGGTCATCACGGTCCCGGCCTACTTCAACGACGCCCAGCGTCAGGCCACCAAGGACGCCGGCAAGATCGCGGGCCTCGAGGTGCTGCGCATCATCAACGAGCCGACCGCGGCGGCGCTCGCCTACGGCCTCGACAAGAAGAAGTCGGGCACGATCGCGGTCTACGACCTCGGCGGCGGCACCTTCGACGTCTCGATCCTGGAGATCGGTGACGGCGTGTTCGAGGTGAAGTCGACGAACGGCGACACCTTCCTGGGTGGCGAGGACTTCGACAACCGCATCGTCGAGTACCTGACGGCCGAGTTCAAGAAGGAGCAGGGCATCGACCTGACCAAGGACAAGCTCGCCCTCCAGCGCCTCAAGGAGGCCGCCGAGAAGGCGAAGATCGAGCTGTCCTCGGCCACCCAGACCGAGATCAACCTGCCCTACATCACCGCCGACAACACCGGCCCGAAGCACCTCGCGCTGAAGCTCAGCCGGGCGAAGTTCGAGTCGCTCGTCGACGACCTGGTGCAGCGCACGATCGAGCCCTGCCGCAAGGCGCTCAAGGATGCCGGCGTCTCGGCCTCCGAGATCGACGAGGTGGTGCTGGTCGGCGGCATGATCCGCATGCCGAAGATCCAGGAAGTGGTGAAGTCCTTCTTCGGCAAGGAGCCCCACAAGGGCGTCAACCCGGACGAGGTCGTGGCCATCGGCGCCGCCGTGCAGGCCGGCGTGCTCCAGGGCGACGTCAAGGACGTGCTGCTGCTCGACGTGACCCCGCTGTCGCTGGGCATCGAGACGCTGGGCGGCGTGTTCACCCGGCTCATCGACCGCAACACCACGATCCCGACCAAGAAGTCCCAGACCTTCTCGACCGCCGAGGACAACCAGAACGCGGTCACGATCCGGGTCTTCCAGGGCGAGCGCGAGATGGCGGCCGACAACAAGCTGCTCGGCCAGTTCGACCTCGTCGGCATCCCGCCGGCGCCCCGCGGCATGCCGCAGATCGAGGTGACCTTCGACATCGACGCCAACGGCATCGTCAACGTGACGGCCAAGGACAAGGCGACCAACAAGGAGCACCAGATCCGCATCCAGGCCTCGGGCGGCCTCTCGGACGCCGACATCGACCGGATGGTGAAGGACGCCGAGGCGAACGCCGAGGCCGACAAGAAGCGCCGCGAGCTCGTCGAGGTGAAGAACCAGGGCGAGAGCCTGATCCACGCCACCGAGAAGTCGGTGACCGAGTACGGCGACAAGGTCCCGGCCGCCGACAAGGGCGCGATCGAGACCGCGATGACCGCGCTCAAGACCGCGCTCGAGGGCGACGACGTCGAGACCATCAAGGCCCGCACCACGGACCTGATGCAGGCCTCGATGAAGCTCGGCGAGGCCATGTACGCCGCCAACCAGGCGGCCGGCCCGGATGCCGGGGCCGAGGCGGCGGCCTCCGAGAAGAAGGACGACGTCATCGACGCCGACTTCCAGGAGGTCGACGAGAAGGACCAGAAGAAGCGCGCCTGAGGCGCGGATCTGATACGACCGCGCGGGGCCGGAGCGATCCGGCCCCGCCTTTGCGTGAGCAGCGTATTCAGAAGCTCCGTCATGCCGGGCATGCGGGGCCCGGGATCCAGGGCCGACGGCAGAGCGCGAATCCGCGTCGTCGGCGCTTCTGGTTTCCGGGCTCGTCAGCGGCGCCCCGGATCGGCGGCGCAGTGGTAGAAGCGTCGCGGCCCGGGGTTCGGGACGGGACGGGAAGGCACCTGAGGGCGGGATGTCGAAGCGGGACTATTACGAGATCCTGGGGGTCACCAAGACCGCCACGGAAGGCGAGATGAAGGTCGCTTTCCGCAAGCTCGCGATGACCTATCATCCCGACCGGAATCCCGGCGACAAGGACGCCGAGATCAAGTTCAAGGAAATCAACGAGGCCTATCAGTGCCTCTCGGACGGCCAGAAGCGCGCCGCCTACGACAGGTTCGGCCACGCGGCCTTCAGCCAGGGCGGCGGCGGTCCCGGATTCGGCAACGAGTTCGGCGACTTCATGTCGGACATCTTCGACAATTTCTTCGGTGACGGCCGCGGTGGCGGCGGCGCGCGCGGCCGCGGCGGCACGCCGGGCCGCGAGCGCGGGGCCGACCTGCGCTACAACCTCGAGATCACCCTGGAGGAGGCCTTCACCGGCAAGGCCGAGACCATCAAGATCCCGACCTCGATCACCTGCGAGGTCTGCGACGGGTCCGGCGCGAAGCCCGGCTCGAAGCCGCGGACCTGCCCGACCTGCGCGGGCTACGGACGGGTCCGGGCGGCGCAGGGCTTCTTCGCCATCGAGCGGACCTGCCCCAACTGCCACGGCCGCGGCGAGATCGTGGACGATCCCTGCACCGCCTGCCAGGGCGCCGGCCGGGTCAACCGCGAGCGCACCCTCTCGATCAACGTGCCGGCGGGCGTCGACGACGGCTTGCGGATCCGGCTCGCCGGCGAGGGCGAGAGCGGGCTGCGCGGCGGGCCGGCGGGCGACCTCTACGTCTTCCTGTCGATCAAGCAGCACGAGTTCTTCCAGCGCGACGGCGCCGACCTGTTCTGCCGGGTGCCGATCTCGATGGTGACGGCCGCGCTCTCGGGCGAGATCACCGTGCCGGTGATCGACGGCTCGCAGACGCAGGTGCGCATCCCCGCGGGGACGCAGACCGCCAAGCAGTTCCGCATCAAGGGCAAGGGCATGCCGGTGCTGCGCTCGCGGGAGGTCGGCGACCTCTACATCCAGGTCTTCGTCGAGACCCCGCAGAACCTGACCAAGCGCCAGCGCGAGCTGCTCCAGGAGTTCGATCAGTCGGCCTCCCCGGAGAACCATCCCGAATCCGCGGGCTTCTTCTCGAAGGTCCGGGACTTCTTCGGGGGTGCGGTCCGGCCGTGAGTCCGGATCCGAAACCCGGGACGGCCCGTTATGCAAGCGGCCGGCGTGGCTTGCATCCCCTAGGCGCGGCGCCGGCTTGACTGTAAGACAGCGCCGTCCCTAGCCATTCATTCTCATCCGGCATCAAGGAATCCAGGACTTGCCGCCGCTCCGCCGTCCCAACGCGAAGGCTCCTGCGGGCAGGAGCGCGATTTTCGGGCCGCGGCGCGACCCCCTCGAGGACGAGGCCCGGTTCCTGCGGTCCTGGCTCGAGCGCCCCCTGGTCACGGGGGCCGTGACGCCCTCGGGCAAGATGCTCGCCCGGACCATGGCCGCCTACGTCGACCCGCGCCTGGAAGGGCCGGTCGTCGAGCTCGGCCCCGGCACCGGGCCGGTGACCGAGGCGCTGATCCGGCGCGGCGTCGCGCCGGAGCGGCTGATCCTCGTGGAGTTCAACCCCGATTTCTGCCGCCTCCTGACCCATCGCTTCCCGGGCGTGCGGGTCATCCAGGGCGATGCCTACAACATGCGCGCGAGCCTCGAGGACGTGCTGACGCAGCCCGCGGCCGCGACGATCTCGAGCCTGCCGCTGTTCACCAAGCCGCTGGAGCAGCGGCTCGACCTGCTCAACACCGCCCACGACCTGATGCGGCCGGGCGCGCCGTTCGTGCAGTTCACCTACGCGGTCGTGCCGCCGATCCCGGCCCGCTGCGAGGCCGGCAGCTACACCGCGGACCGCTCCAATCGGGTCTGGCTGAACCTGCCGCCGGCGCGGGTCTGGGTCTACCGCCGACCCTGACCTGAACACGGCCTGAGCGAACAGGTCACGTTTGCGTCAACTGGAAAGGCGCAGACCTGGGACACGGCCGGACGCCACAGGGCGACCGGCGTGGATCAGGAGAACGCCGATGTTCACCAAGACCGCACGGACCCGCCTGGCCGCCGCCCTGGCCCTGGGCGGACTCGCCCTCGCGGCGCCCGCGACGGCCGCCCCTCTCGGCCGCGATGCCGGCCTGCGGGCGGAAGGCGGCGACGTCCACACCGTCCAGTACGGCTACGGGCACCGCCACGGCGGCTGGGGCCACCACGGCTACGGCCCGCGCCATCACCATCACGGCGGCTGGGGCCGGGGCCACCATCACGGCTGGCGGCACCACGGCCTCGGGCCGCGTCACCATCACCACGGTGGCTGGGGCCACCGTCACGGCTACGGCCGCTGGTAACAGCTGGTCCGCGCGCCCGGTCCCGACCGGGCGCGGCCCCTAACCGGCGTCCACCCGCTCCAGGACGGGCGGCCGCTCCGTCGGCGCGTCGCCCATCCGGTAGGCCGCCCGCAGCGCGGCCTCGGCCCGGTCCGCGGCGGCCTCGTCGGCCGCGTGGACGATCCCGAGCAGGCCGCCGGACGATCCCGGACCGGCGAGGTCCGTGAAGCCGACGCGCGGGTCGACGGGATCCTCCGGCCGCGTGCGTCCGCCCCCGAGTCCGATCACCGCCAGGCCCAGCGCCCGCGTCGCGATCCCCGCGACGGTCCCGTCCTTGCGCACCGCCCGGCGCACCGGTGCCGCCGGCAGATGCGCCGCCGGCCGCTCCAGGAGATCGCCCGGCCCGCCCAGGGCCGCGACCATGCGGCCGAAGCCCTCGGCCGCCCGGCCCGACGCGAGGGCCCGCTCCAGCCGCTCCGCGGCGCTGTCGCGGTCCGGCGCGAGGCCGCCGACGACCAGCATCTCCGCGCCCAGGGCCACCGTGACCGCGTGGAAGCGCGGCTCGCGGCGCGCGCCCGTCAGGTAGTCGATCGCGTAGGCGACCTCGACGGCGTTGCCGGCCGCGCTGGCGAGCGGCGCGTCCATGTCGGTGATCAGCGCGGCGGTGTGCAGGCCGGCCCCCACCGCCACCGTGACGATGCTCCCCGCCAGGGCGCGCGCCTCGGGCAGCGTCGCCATGAAGGCGCCGGAGCCCTGCTTCACGTCCATCACGAGCCCGTCGAGCCCGGCGGCGAGCTTCTTCGACAGGATCGAGGCGGTGATCAGGTCGCGGGATTCGACCGTGCCGGTGACGTCGCGGATCGCGTAGAGGCGCCGGTCCGCGGGCGCGAGCTCGGCAGTCTGGCCGATGATGGCGCAGCCGACCGTACCGACGACCCGGCGGAACGCGTCGAGGCCCGGCGTCGCGTCGTAGCCCGGGATGCTGCCGAGCTTGTCCAGCGTCCCGCCGGTATGGCCGAGGCCGCGCCCCGAGATCATCGGCACGTAGCCGCCGCAGGCCGCGACCATCGGGGCGAGCGGCAGGCTCACCGCGTCGCCGATGCCGCCGGTGGAGTGCTTGTCGAGGACGGGCCCGGGCAGGTCCCAGGCGAGGACCCGGCCCGACTCGGCCATGGCCCGGGTCAGCGCCACCCGCTCCGGCAGCGACAGGCCGCGGAAGAACACCGCCATGGCGAAGGCCGCCGCCTGACCCTCCCCGACCGTGCCGTCGGTGAGGCCGCGGATGAAGGCCCCGATCTCGTCTGGATCGAGGGGCTGGCCGTCGCGCTTGGCCCGGATCGTCTCCTGAGGCAGCCTCTCCTGGGAAAGCCGCACGCTCACAGCGTCCGCGCCCGCATTAGGGTCTCGAACAGGCTGCTCGCCCCCAGCCGGAAGGTTCTCGGGCTCACCCAGCCGGGGCCCATCAGCCGGTCGGCCAGATCGAGGTAGGTGGCGGCGTCGGCGACGCTGCGCAGGCCGCCGGAGACCTTCAGGCCCGCGGGGCGGCCGCCGCCGCGGATCTCGGCCAGCATCGCCTCGGCGGCCTCCGGGGTCGCCGAGACCGGGCTCTTGCCCGTGGAGGTTTTCAGGAAATCGGCGCCCGCCTCCAGGGCGATCCGGCCGGCCTCCCGGATCCGCCCCGGATCGGCGAGTTCGCCCGTCTCCAGGATCACCTTGAGGGTCGCGGACCCGCAGGTGTCGCGCACGGCCTCGACCATGTCGCGGGCGATCGCCGCCTCGCCCCGCAGCAGCGCGCCGTAGGGCAGGACGAGGTCGATCTCGTCGGCGCCGTCGCGCAGGGCCTCGGCGGTGTCGTCGGTGGCGCGGGCGCAGTCCTCGCCGCCCGCGGGGAAGTTGATCACCGTGGCGATCCGGATCCCGGTGCCCGCGAGCGCCCGCGCGCCCTGCGCGACGAAGCGCGGCCAGACGCAGATCGCCGCGACGCCGCCGCGCTTCGCGTCCCGGCAGAGGACGTCGATCTTGGTCTCGGTGCAGGTCTCGCCGAGATCGGTGAGGTCGAGGAGCGGCAGGGCCCGGCGGGCGACCGCGCCGGCATCGGGATCAGTCATCGGCTGTCTCTCCGTCGGGCAGGCCGGCCACGAGGGCCCGGACCAGGCGGCCGAGATCCTCCGCGGCCCGGGCCGCCACCGCCTTCGTCTCCGCGTGGTTCGGGTCGCCGCCCGCGATGCCGGCCGCGAGGTTCGTCACCACCGAGACCGCCGCCACCGGCAGGCCGAGAAACCGGGCGAGGATCACCTCGGGCACGGTCGACATGCCCACGAGGTCGGCGCCCAGGAGGCCGGCCATCCGCACCTCCGCGGGCGTCTCGAAGCTCGGGCCCGAGAACCACGCGTAGATCCCCTCCCCCAGGGACACACCGCAGGCCCCGGCCGCCGCGCGGAGCCGCGCCCGCAGGTCCGGGTCGTAGGCCTCGGTCATCGGCACGAACCGCGCGTCGCTGGCCTCGCCGATCAGCGGGTTCATCCCGGAGAGGTTGATGTGGTCGGCGAGCAGCACGAGGCTGCCGGGCCCGGTCGCCGGCCGCAGCGATCCGGAGGCGTTGGTGAGCAGCAGGCGCCGGGCGCCGAGGTGCCGGGCGCAGGCGAGCGGCACCCGCATCGCCGCCGGGTCACCGCGCTCGTAGGCGTGGGCCCGCCCCTCGAAGATCAGGACCGGCCGCCCCGCGAGGCGTCCCCGGTGCAGCCGGCCGCCGTGGCCGCTGACGCCGGGCCCCGGAAATCCGGGGATCGCCGCGTAGTCGACGGCGCTCGCGTCTGTGAGGGCCGCCGCGATCCCGCCGAGGCCGGTGCCGGTCACCACCGCGCAGGCGTAGGGACCCGCGAAGCCGGCGGCGCGCAGGGCGTCGCGGGCGGCCGCCTCACTCACCGAGCGTCTCCGGGCCGAAGGATTCCGGCAGCAGCTCCGCCAGGGTGAAGCTGCGGGCGACGCCGCCCGGACCGGCGGCGTGGATCGGGGTGTCCGGCCCGGCGAACTCGCGGATGCGCTGGCGGCAGGCGCCGCAGGGCGTCACCGGGCCGTTGCCGTCGCCGCAAACCAGGATCGCCGCGATGCGCCGGCCTCCGGCCGCCACCATGGCGGCGATCGCCCCGGCCTCCGCGCAGGTTCCGACCGGGTAGGCGGCGTTCTCGACGTTGCAGCCGGCGTGGATCCCGCCGCGCTCGTCGCGCAGCGCGGCCCCGACCGGGAAGCGGGAATAGGGTGCGTGCGCGTGCGCGCGCACCGCGCGCGCCGCCTCGAACAGGGCTGCGAGCCCGTCATCGTCCCCTGCTGGGTCCCGTGCTGGATCCGCGGACTGCATGGCCGATCTTTGGCACCCGCCGGGGCGCCCTGTCGAGGCCCTGGGCGGGAGTCCGGCGCGGCGCTCAGCGGCTCGCCGGACCGGCGCCGAGGAGGCTCGCCGCCTGACGCAGGTCCGCGTCGCTGCGCGGACCGCTCAGGGCGTAGGCGGTGTCGCCCGCGTTCCACGAGACGACGTCGCCGTCGTCCGAGCCGGTGATGAGCGTCGTCGGTCCGCCGCGGATGCCGCGGGTGGCGAACAGCGACGCCTCGCCGAAGCGCTCGGTCTCGAGGGCGACCTCGATCCCGGTGCCGTGCCGGGCGGGGAAGACCTGGATGTCGCGCACCCGCCAGCCGTCGGGCAGGGCCGGCAGGTCGATGCCGGTCGCCGAGCGGAGGCGCGCCCGGTCGTAGACCGGGTCGTCGGCCTGGCCGCCGATGCTCTTGCGCAGCTGCGCCACGACCCGGGCCTGCCGCGCGTCGGCGATCAGGGCCGGATCCGGGGTCGCCGCCAGGGTGTCGGGAACGCCGAAGCGGCCGATCTCGTCGTGGGCCAGCCAGCCCGCGCCCACGAGCACCGCGATGGCCGCGGCCCGCTTGAGCCGCGACGCGACGCGGCGCCAGCGCAGGTTCCGGTCGAAGCGGCGCGCCAGGACCATGTTCCGGTCCGGCCCGGGCCCGGGAACGCGCTCGAAGCAGGCCCGCAGGGCGTCGCGATCGTGCATCTCGGCCATCACCCGGGCCGCGGCCGCGGGGTTGGCCGCGAGATGCGCCTCGACGTCGAGACGGCGCATCGGGTCGATCTGGCCGTCGACGAAGGCGATGAGATCGTCGTCTGTGATCGGATCGATCATCGTGAAGTCCTCGAATCCAGCGTGCCCGGAGGCGATCCGCCGGTCGCAATCGTCAGTCGCCACCGGCGCCCTCGGGTGCCGGCCCTTCGTCAGCTCCGTGCTCAGCTCTCTCCGACGGCGCGTCGCAGAGGCCAGGCGGACCTTTCCCGCGGCTCGTCGGAGACGACGAGCCGGAGGGTGGAGGGCGGCCCGCGCCGCGTCTCGGGTGCCTTGGCCGTCTCCGCGTCGTCGGCGCCGCGGTCGGTCCGCGTCCCCTCCTCGAAGGCCCGCAGGGCCGCACGGCCGCGGCCGAGACGGGACATCAGGGTGCCGATCGGGATGCCGAGAACGGCCGCCGCGTCGGCGTAGGCCATGCCTTCCAGGGTGACGAGGTGGAGCGCGGCGCGCTGCTCCTCCGGCAGCTTCAGGAAGGCCTGCCGGATCTGGGCGAGGCGCACCTGCCCCTCCTGGGCCGGCGGCGCCATGTCCTCGGTCATCCGCACCAGCGTGTCGGCGTGCCGCGCCTCGACCTGCCGGCGGCGCTGCTCGTCGATGAAGGCGTTGTGCAGCACCGTCATCATCCAGGTGCGCAGATTGGTGTTCGGCCGGAGCGAGCCCTGCATCTCCAGGGCCCGCACCAGCGTGTCGTGGACGAGATCGTCGGCCCGCAGCGTGTCGCGGGTGAGCGACCGGGCGTAGCGCCGCAGGGGCACCAGCAGGTCGAGGAGGTCCGGGCGCTTGTTCTTGTCCGATGCCATAGGGTGTGAACGCGTCGGCCCGGCGGTTTAATCCCGCAGGCCGGCCCGGCTGAGAGCTCAGGCCTGATCGAGGGTGGCGGCGATCCCCGAGATGACCCGCGGATCGGTCGGCTCGACCTGCGTGGCGAAGGCCGCCGCGAGGGTGCCGTCACGGGCGATCAGGTACTTGTGGAAGTTCCAGCGCGGCGTCTCGGCGGGGCGCTCGGCCGCGGCCCAGCGGTAGAACGGATGGGCGCCCGGCATCTTCACCCGGGTCTTGGCCGTGAGCGGGAAGGTGACGCCGTGATTCTTCCGCGCCGCCTCCGCGATGGCCGGCCCGTCCAGCGGCTCTTGGTTGCCGAAATCCGGCGACGGCACGCCCAGCACGACGAGCCCGCGATCGCCGAACCGCGTCCAGAGTGTCTGGAGCCCGGCGAGCTGCCCGGCATAGCCGCAGGCCGTCGCGGTGTTGACCACGAGGACCGGCTTGCCCGCATAGGCGGAGAGCGGCATGGGCGCCCCCTCCGGGGTCTCGAAGGCGAAATCCGTCGCCCGTGCGGTTCCGGCCGGCTGCTCGGCGGCGCGGGCGCCGCCGGCGAGACCGGCACCGAGCAGGATCAGGGCCTCGCGGCGCAGAAGCGTCATGGCAGGTCTCCGGTGCGGACGTTCCGGCGCGTCAACGAACCAGATCGGGAAAGGATCGACCTACTGATACGCCTGCTGCAGGTCGACCGTACAGTCCCGGCCGATCCGCTCGTAGTTCTCGGCGAGCCACGCCTGGGCGGCGGCGCGGCCCTTGTCGCGCAGGCGCTTGAACACGGTCCAGCGCGCGTCGAGCTTGGAGGCGGCGTTGTAGTCCTCCAGGGCGTCGGTGCCGTCGATCCGGTGAATGAGGACCCGGCGGTACTGTCCCTGGCCGAGGATGCCCTCCTCGATCAGCCCGTCGACGAAGTCGATCGCCCGCAATTCCCGCATCAAATTGGCGTTGAAGGTGATCTCGTTGAGCCGGTCGCGGATCTCCGCCTCCGTGCGCGGGGTCTCGCGCCGCTCCACGGGGTTGATCTGGACGAGCACGATGTCGCGGGTCTGGGCGCCGCGATGCAGGGGATAGAGCGGCGGGTTGCCGAGATAGCCGCCGTCCCAGTAGGGCACGCCGTCGATCTCCACCGCCTGGAAGACGGTGGGCAGGCAGGCCGAGGCCATCAGGTGGTCGACGGTCAGGCGCTCGCGCTCGAACACCGCGAGCTTGCCGGTCCAGACGTTGGTGGCCGAGACGAACAGGCCCGCCGTGTCGGCCTCGCGCAGGCGGTCGAAATCGACCTGCTCGGCGAGCGCCTTGCGCAGCGGATTGATGTTGAGCGGGTTCGACACGTAGGGGCTGGGCGCCAGCATCTTGGCCCAGAACTCGGCCACGGGATTGCCCTTCCACAGGCTGAACAGGCCGCTCACGAGATTGCGCTGGGCCGGCCCCAGGTCGCCGTCGAGGCTGACCTCGCGCCAGAACCGCTCCAGCCCCTCGCGGGCGCCGTCCGGGCCGCCCTTGAGCCAGCCATCCACCAGGACGACCGCGTTCATCGCTCCGGCGCTCGCCCCCGTCACCGCCTCGAAGCCGAGGCGGCCGTCCTCGATGAGGGCGTCGAGCACGCCCCAGGTGAAGGCGCCGTGCGCGCCGCCGCCCTGGAGCGCCAGCGCCACCGGCTTCTCGGACCGGGGCCCGGTCAGCGCGGTGCCCGGCACCTGCGCCGGCTGAGCGTCGATCGCGTCCGTGACGGGCGATTCGGGGACGGCGGTGGCGGGATTGTGCGGCTCGGCGCCGCCGAATTGCTCGCTCATGTCGGCCTCCTGATCCGCACGATAGATGGAACACAGATGGGATGCTGCAATGCAGCATCAACCATGCGCCGGGATCGCGACGGGGCACCCGGCCGCGCGCCGGCACCCGCGTCCGCACCCGCGTCGGCATGAGCGAATCGGCAACAGCGGCCGACGAAAACCGGCCGGCGGCGCGTCGGACGCCGCCCGGACGTGCAGAAAACTCGACATCCGCGCCCGGATACGACATGACAGCCGCGATGCTGTCCTGCGCGATGCTGCCCCGCGCGGCGCCGGGTTGACGCGGCGCCGGGTCGTCCGCAGCTAACCCGCGGCAGCCCCGAAGTTCCGGCGAGGCGTGTCCCCGGGACCGGCCCGGCAGCCGTCACGGCTCCGGCACCCGCGAGGCGCGCCCGCGAAAGTCCACGATGGAAGTCATGGAAGCCACCCGTTCCGAAATCCCCGCCGACAACCCGCTGGCCGGCGGCGGCCCGGAGATCGCCGGCCCCGCCCCGCGCCACCGCACCGTCGGCGTCACGGTCGGCGAGGGCGACGGCGCGGTCACGGTCGGCGGCGGCGCCCCGATCGTCGTCCAGTCGATGACCAACACCGACACGGCCGACATCGACGCCACGGTGGCGCAGGTCGCCCAGCTCGCCCGGGTCGGCTCGGAGCTCGTGCGGATCACGGTCGACCGCGACGAGGCGGCCGCCGCGGTGCCGAAGATCCGCGAGCGCCTCGACCGGATCGGCGTCCACGTGCCGCTGGTGGGCGACTTCCATTACATCGGCCACAAGCTGCTCGCCGACCACCCGGCCTGCGCCGAGGCGCTGGCCAAGTACCGGATCAACCCCGGCAACGTCGGATTCAAGGACAAGAAGGACACGCAGTTCTCGTCGATCATCGAGCAGGCGATCAAGCACAACAAGACCGTGCGGATCGGCGCCAACTGGGGCTCCCTCGACGGCGAGCTGCTCACCCACCTGATGGACGAGAACGCCAAGGCGCCGCGGCCGATCGACGCCCGCGCGGTGATGCGCGAGGCGATGGTCCGCTCGGCGATCAGCTCGGCCGACCGCGCCGTGGAGCTCGGCCTGCCGCAGAACAAGATCATCCTCTCGGCCAAGGTCTCGGCGGTGCAGGACCTGATCGCCGTCTATCGCGAGGTGGCGCGCCGCTCGGACTACGCGATCCATCTCGGCCTCACCGAGGCCGGCATGGGCTCGAAGGGCCTCGTGGCGGCCTCGGCCGCCATCGGCGTGCTGCTCCAGGAGGGCATCGGCGACACGATTCGGTACTCGCTGACGCCCGAGCCGGGCGGCGACCGGACCGTCGAGGTCAAGGCCAGCCAGGAACTCCTGCAGACCATGGGGTTCCGCACCTTCGTGCCGATGGTGGCGGCCTGCCCGGGCTGCGGCCGCACGACCTCGACCACGTTCCAGGAGCTGGCCCGCGACATCCAGAACTGGATCGTCACCTCGATGCCGGAGTGGAAGAAGACCTATCCGGGCGTCGAGGGGCTCAACGTCGCCGTGATGGGCTGCATCGTGAACGGCCCGGGCGAGTCGAAGCACGCCGATATCGGCATCTCGCTGCCCGGGACCGGCGAGACCCCGACCGCGCCGGTCTTCATCGACGGCAAGAAGGCGATGACGCTCCGCGGCCCGACGCTGGCCAAGGACTTCGAGACGATCGTCATCGACTACATCGAGCGCCGATTCGGCCAGCAGGGCGGAACCCGCACCGCCGCCGAGTGAGGAGCGGGGCGGGCCGACGAGCACGCCCCCCCCCCGCGACGGAGGACGCGGCGCCCCGGACCGCGATTCCGGGTCGCCGCGGGCGGGCCCGGATCCCGGGCGCGCCGTGCCCGAAAGGCGCGTCGCGTCGACCTTGACGGGGCGGCCCGCCGCGCCGAGACCCAGCTCCGCGATCTTCGCAGGCGCACACGGTTTCCGGGCGCACGAGGGCATGATAGCAAGGCCGCACGATCCCGCGAGCGGTCGGCCCGGTGGCCGGCCCGCACGGTTCGGCGGAGTCTTCGCGTTTTCTGCCCGGCCCCGACTGGCCCCTGAGCCGAACCGCGAAGCGCCGGCCACGCCCGAGCTTCCGACATCCGCATGAGCCACACCTTCGCACCCGGCGTAGCCCCCCAGCCCGCGCCCGCAGCCCCCGACGCCGCGCGCGCGGCCGACCAGGCCGCCGACGAGACCGGCGCTCCGGCGCCGACCCACGGACCGGCCACCTCCGGCACCCTGGACGCCCCCGAGAAGGCCGAGACCCAGCACGGCCATGCCGGCTTCTGGACGCTGCTGGTCGGCTCCGTCGGCGTCGTCTACGGCGATATCGGCACCAGCCCGCTCTACGCGTTCCGCGAGGCGCTGGTCCCGGCCCGGACCGACGGCATCCTGCTGCCCGAGGAGGTGATCGGCACCGTCTCGCTGATCCTCTGGGCCCTCTTCATGATCGTGACGGTCAAGTACGTCGCGATCCTGCTGCGCATGGACAACAACGGCGAGGGCGGCATCCTCTCGCTGATGGCGCTGGCCCGGAAGGCGCTCGGCGGCTCGCGCATCGTCTTCATGCTGGGGCTCCTCGGCGCCTCGCTGTTCTACGGCGACGCGGTGATCACCCCGGCGATCTCGGTGCTGTCGGCGGTGGAGGGCCTGAAACTCGTCACGCCCGCCCTCGACGAGTACGTCCTGCCGATCACCGTGGTGATCATCGTCGCGCTGTTCCTCGTGCAGAACCGCGGGACCGGGAAGGTGGCGGCCTTCTTCGGGCCGGTGACGATCGTGTGGTTCCTCGCGATGGCGCTCGCGGCGCTGCCGCACATCGGCCTGCACCCGGAGGTGTTCCGCGCGCTCAATCCCTGGCACGCCGTGCACTACCTGCTCGGCCACGGCAGCGGCGCGCTGATCGCCCTGGGGGCGGTGTTCCTGGCGGTGACCGGGGCGGAGGCCCTGTTCGCCGATCTCGGCCATTTCGGCCGCAAGCCGATCCAGGTGGCGTGGATCGGACTCGTCTTCCCGGCGCTGGCCCTCAACTATCTCGGCCAGGCCGCCCTGGTGCTGGAGAAGCCCGACACGGCCGATCCGTTCTTCCAGCTCGTGCCCGCCTGGGGCCTGCTGCCGATGGTGGTGCTCGCCACGATCGCCACCGTGGTGGCGAGCCAGGCGGTGATCACCGGCGCCTTCTCGCTGTCCCGGCAGGCGATCCAGCTCGGCCTGCTGCCGCGGCTGGAGATCCGCCACACCTCCGAGTCGCATGCCGGCCAGATCTACCTGCCGCAGATCAACGCCCTGCTGATGTTCGGCGTCGTGCTGCTGGCGGTGCTGTTCAAGACCTCGTCGTCGCTCGCCTCGGCCTACGGCATCGCGGTGACCGGCACGATGCTGCTCACCGCCTCGCTGACCTTCCTGGTGATGTGGCGCATGTGGAAGTGGTCGCCGGTGGCGGCCGCCGCCGTGATGCTGCCCTTCATCGTCCTCGAGTTCCTGTTCCTGCTCTCCAACCTGATCAAGGTGGTGGAGGGTGGCTACGTGCCGCTGCTGCTCGCGGGCGGCCTCATCATCCTGATGTGGACCTGGGTGCGCGGGGTGACGATCCTGTTCAACAAGACCCGCAAGACCGACGTGCCGCTGGTCGAGCTGGTCGGGATGCTGGAGAAGAGCCCGCCCCACCACGTGCGCGGCACCGCGGTGTTCCTGACGAGCGATCCCGAGATCGCCCCGGCGGCGCTCCTGCACAACCTCAAGCACAACAAGGTGCTGCACGAGAAGAACGTGATCCTCACCGTCGAGACGGTGGACACGCCGCGCTCCAACGAGGCCGACAAGGTGCGGATCGAGCCGGTCGGCCCGCACTTCTACCGCGTCGTGATGAAGTTCGGCTACATGGAGACGCCGAACATCCCGAAGACGCTGGTGCTGCTGCGCCGCCAGGGCTTCAAGTTCGACATCATGGCGACGTCGTTCTTCCTGTCGCGCCGCTCGATCCGTCCGGCCGCCCATTCCGGCATGCCGCTCTGGCAGGATCGGATCTTCATCACGCTGGCCAAGAACGCCAACGACGCCACGGACTTCTTCCAGATCCCCACCGGCCGGGTGGTGGAGGTTGGGACGCAGGTGACGGTCTGAGGGCCGCGCCGCCACGGTCGTCGGCACCCGCGTCCTGATCATCCGAGATCCGGACGGCGGTGGCCCTGTCCCGGTCCGCCCGAGCGCGCCGTGCCACGCGGACGGCACAGGGGCTGCCGCGACATGGTCGACTGGCCCGAGCAGCCGCGGGACAGTTCCGGAGCCGGCGCCGACACGACTGCCGCGGGTTGCTCTGCCGGCTCGACGGAGATCGGCAGCGGGCGCCCGTCATCGCGCGCAGCGCCCCGGCTGGGGCGCGGTCCCGGGGCGCAGAGCGGACAGGGCCGTCGGCCTGAACCGGCCGACTTTCGTCTACTTGTAGATGATCGCCCATGTGCGCCGCCGCACGCGGCATGTCCCGCGCGCAGAGGCTCCGGGATGACCGGCCGCCTCCCCGCGTTGCGCCCACCCCGCCGCGTGCCTTAGAATATTTATTATTCTGAGCTTGAGCGTTCGCCCCGTGGCCTGTCCGCAACGGGGAACGTGAGCCGGCTAAGCCGGTCGTGGCCCCCGGCCCGGCTCGGACCCGACTGAACGCCGCTCCGGCGCCGCCAGACAGGACGCAACGATGATCAAACTCACCGTGAACGGGGCTGCGCGCAGCTTCGACGGCGACCCCGACATGCCGCTGCTGTGGTACCTGCGGGACGAGCTCGGGCTCACCGGCACCAAGTTCGGCTGCGGCGTCTCGCTCTGCGGGGCCTGCACCATCCATCTCGGCGGCGCGGCGACCCGCGCCTGCATCACGCCGGTCTCGGCGGCCGCGGGCCAGGAGGTCGTGACCATCGAGGGGCTGTCGCCGGACGGCAACCACCCCGTGCAGGTGGCGTGGCGCGACCAGAACGTCGCCCAGTGCGGCTTCTGCCAGTGCGGCCAGATCATGCAGGCGGCCGCCCTCCTCAAGGACACGCCCAAGCCCACCGACGACGACATCGACACCACGATGAGCGGCAACATCTGCCGCTGCGGCACCTACCCGCGCATCCGCGCCGCGATCCATCAGGCCGCCGGCCAGCCGGCGCCCGCCAGCAAGGGAGAGCGCCTGTGATCCACGACGCCAAGCTGAGCGCCGAGCGCGCCGCCGGCACCAGGCCGGCCCTCGACAACGTCAGCCGCCGCGGCATCCTCGGCGGCGCCGGCGCCCTGGTTCTGGCCCTCTCGCTGCGCCCCGCCCGGGCCGACGAGACCCAGACCCAGGAGCAGAAGGAGCAGAAGTTCGGCGCCGACGGCATGCCGCACGGCTGGCGCGACGATCCGAAGATCTTCGTCGCCATCGCGCCGGACGGCACCGTCACGGTGACCAACCACCGCTCCGACATGGGCCAGGGCATCCGCACCTCGGTGGCCTTCACGGTCGCCGACGAGCTGGAGGCCGACTGGTCGAAGGTGAAGGTGGTCCAGGCCTGGGGCGACGAGACCCGCTTCGGCAACCAGGACACGGACGGCTCGCGCTCAACCCGCCACTTCTTCCAGCACTTCCGCCACGCCGGCGCCGCCGCGCGGCTGATGCTGATCCAGGCGGCGGCCAAGCAGTGGGGCGTGCCGGCCTCCGAGGTCACGGCCGTCAACCACACGCTGACCCACGCCAAGTCCGGCCGCACCCTCGGCTACGGCGCGGTCGCCCAGGCCGCCGCCGAGCTGCCGGTGCCCACCGACGTCAAGCTGAAGGACCCGAAGGACTTCCGCTACATCGGCACCGGCAAGATCGGGCTGATCGACAACTTCGACATCACCACCGGCAAGGCCGTCTACGGCCTCGACACCAAGCTCGACGGGATGCTCTACGCGGTCGTCGCGCGCCCGGCCGTCTACGGCGGCAAGGTGAAGTCGTTCGACGACGGCGAGGCCAAGAAGGTCCCGGGCGTCGTGAAGATCTTCAAGATCGACGGCGGCGAGATCCCGTCCGAGTTCATGCCGCTCGGCGGCGTGGCGGTCGTGGCCAAGAACACGTGGGCGGCCATGAAGGCTCGGGACGCCCTCAAGATCACCTGGGACGACGGCCCGAACGCCGGCTACGACACCGACGCGTTCCGCAAGGAGCTGGAGGCCGCGGCCCGCAAGCCCGGCAAGGTCGTGCGCACGCAGGGCGACGTCGACGGCGCCCTGGCCAAGGCCAAGACCAAGGTCCAGGCCGAGTACTTCGTGCCCCACCTCGCCCAGGCGCCGATGGAGCCCCCGGCGGCGGTGGCCCGCGTGAAGGACGGGTTCTGCGAGGCCTGGGCCTGCGTCCAGGGTCCGCAGGCGGCCAACGACCGCCTGATGAAGGCGCTCAAGCTGCCCGACGACAAGGTCAAGGTGAACGTCACGCTGCTCGGCGGCGGCTTCGGCCGCAAGTCCAAGCCCGACTACGTGGTCGAGGCGGCGCTCTGCTCGCAGGCCGTCGGCGGCGCGCCGGTGAAGCTCGCCTGGACCCGCGAGGACGACCTCCACCACGGCTTCTACCACACGATCTCGGTGGAGCACCTGGAGGCCGGCCTCGACGACAAGGGCATGCCGGTGGCGTGGCTGCACCGCTCGGTGGCGCCGACGATCGGCTCGATCTTCGCGCCGGACCCGAAGCACGAGCTGCCGTTCGAGCTCGGGATGGGGCTGGTCAACACGCCGCTCAACATCCCGAACATGCGGCTCGAGAACCCCGAGGCCGCCGCCCATGTCCGCATCGGCTGGTTCCGCTCGGTGTCGAACATCCCGCACGCCTTCGCGATCCAGTCCTTCGTGTCGGAGCTGGCGCACGCCGCCGGCCGCGAGCCGAAGGAGTACCTGCTGGAGCTGATCGGTCCCGACCGGAAGATCAGCCCGACCGAGATCGGCGACGTCTGGAACTACGGCGAGGATCCGAAGCGCTACCCGATCGAGACCGGCCGCCTGCGCGGCGTGATCGAGGCGGCCGCCAAGGGCGCGGGCTGGGGGCGTCAGATGCCCAAGGGCACCGGCCTGGGCATCGCCGGCCACTACAGCTTCGTCACCTACACGGCGGTGGCGGCCGAGGTGGAGGTCGACGACAAGGGCCAGGTCCAGGTGAAGGCGATCGACATCGCGGTCGATTGCGGGCCGCAGGTGAACCCGGAGCGCATCCGCTCGCAGATGGAGGGCGCGGTGGTCATGGGGATGGGGCTCGCCCTCACCTCCGAGATCACCTTCAAGCAGGGCCGCGCGGTGCAGAACAACTTCGACGGCTACGAGGTCCTCCGGATCGATGCTGCCCCGAAGGTGGTCCGCGTGCACCTCGTGCCGACCGGCAGCTACGACGGGCCGCTCGGCGGCGTCGGCGAGCCCGGCGTGCCGCCGGTGGCGCCGGCCATCGCCAACGCGATCTTCGCGGCCACTGGCCGCCGGGTCCGGCAATTGCCGATCCGCGATCAGCTGAGCGCCTGAACCGTCACCCGTCGCGAGACGTTGGGGCCGTGGGGGAACCCGCGGCCCCATGTTTTGGAAAGCACCCGACCCGATGATGCGTCCCGCCCTCACGGCCTGCCTGACCCTGATCCTGACGGCGGTCCCCGCCCTCGCCTCGCCCTGCGGCGACCGGATCGACAGCATGTCGAAGCGCGTCCAGTCCGAGGTGAGCCAGTCGATCTCGGCCAATACCAGCGGCCAGGGCAACGCCGCCAAGCGCGGCGGCGAGGGGCTCACCGGGACGGAGGGGCAGCGGGCGAACGAGTCGCCGCAGGCCCCCCCGGAGAAGGCGGCCCAGGCCGGCCAGGGCGCGGACGCCGCCCAGCAGGCGAAGGTCGCCCTGGAAGAGGCGCGCACGGCGGATCAGAAGGGCGACGCCAAGGGCTGCGAGGCGGCGCTCGCCCGCGCCGAGCAGCAGATGAAGAAGGCGCCGTGAGGAGCTTGGCGGAACAGGCCGGAGGCTCGGTGACCGCGCCTCGACATCGCCGTTGATCCAACCCGCACCGTCATCCTGAGGCGCCGGAGCGCAGCGCGGGCCTCGAAGGAGCCGTCCAGAGGCCGCGCGGTCCCCGGAGCCCTCCTCCGCGGCCTCGCCGCGCAATCACCTCAGTCAGGACGAGGAGGAGGATTGGATAGGGTCGGTCCGGCCCTGCCCCTACCGAGCCAGCGCGCTGATCTCGATCACGAACTTCCGCCGCAGCGCCCGCGAGAAGTCGCCGTAGCCGGCGGCCGCCAGCAGGAACGCCCCCGGACCGCCGATGACGTGCGCGCGGTACCACTGCTCCAGACTCGTCCGCTCCTGCGGCAGCGGGGTCGGGAGCAGGCCATAGCCGGGCGCCCGGTAGGCGCCGGCCCCGACCACGTCGTTCTCGCCCGGCACCAGGATCGGCAGGCCGTTGACCGTCGCGCCGGTGTCGAGCAGCGACCGGTGCGCCTCCGTGAGGCTGTCGGCGTCGGTGCAGTTGTCGATCCCGTCGCCGGAGACGTCGACCACCACGCGCTCGGCCGGGACCGGCAGCGCCGGGAGCACGGCGGCGGTCACCGTGCGGAACATCTGGCCGAGGCAGGTGAACTCGCCCGCCTGCCGCGGGGTGGCCCGGACTAGGGCCGCGGCCGCCGCGGCGTCGGCGCGGCCGGCGATCCGCCGCCATCCGACCGCGAGGTTCGCCCGGTCCGCCCAGGTGACCATCGCGAACAGGATCCCGCCCGGATTGCCAGTGATCGCGCCGAGGACCGACGGATCCTCCAGGGCCTCGGCGATGCCCTCCATCTGCAGCCGGAAGCGCGCGTCGTCGACGGATTGCGACACGTCCACGGAGACGACCAGCGCGGTGGCGACGCTCTCGGGCGCAGCTTGAACAGGCTCGGCTGTGGCGGGCGCGAGCCCGAGGAGCAGGAGGCCGGCGCCCCGCAGCACGCCGCGGCGGATCCGTCGCGAACCCGTCCGCATCATCGGCCTCGGCGCTCCCGGAAGGCGCGGCCCTGCGGCCGTCGCGCATCCGTTAGGCCACGTTTCGACGTCGCGCGAAACCGGCCTTTCGGGGGGCCCGCCGCGCGGACCCGCCCGTCGGACCGACGCGCCGCGGGGCAGGCCCGGATGCGCGTCGGCACGGTGTCGTTGGGCGCGAAGCCCGGCCCCGGTGAGGAAGGTTCGCTCCGGCGGCGGTGGCCCGCTCATCTCGGAGGTTGCCCGTCCTCCGGCCCCGTCCCTAGGCCGGCCGCGGGGTCGTCGCGGGCGGCCTCGGCCGCCCCGGAAGGTGCCTCAGGCCGCCGCGGCCGCGAGCGCGTGCGGGTTGCCGTTCAGGCCGGCGCAGAGATCGTCGATCTCGGCGAGGTCCAGCGCCTCGCCGGCCCGGCCGGCGATGGTGTCGATCAGGTGATCCTGACGGGGGTCGAACGGGTGACCCTGCATCCGGTAGAACTGGTAGTAGCGCAGCGCCGCCAGGACGGTGTCACGCTCGCGGTCGGTTACGGTGAAGTGCTGCATGGGTAGTCGCTTCCCCTTGTGGCTTCAACGAACGCTCGGGTAGGCCGCGACGCCGATCCCGAGCTTGACTGTTGTAACCCGTGGGCAACTGCCCGACCAGTTCTTGACAGCTCGCGCCGATGTGATTCGCGTCATTTAAGATTTTGATCCTGCCCCGGGCCGGCCGGTCACGGATCGAAAAGATCTACTCGGACAATGGCTTGGCAGGATCGACGGCGAGCGCCGCGCGGTCGGGCCTGTCCGCGGCCCGTCACGAATCCCCGCGCGGGACCCGCGCCGCCGGTCCCGCGCCCGCCTCAGAGGCCGAGCTCGGCCAGGTAGCGCGGCAGCGCGGCGCTCGCCGGCCCGTAGCGGGCATCGTCGAAGGCGTCGGCATTGTCGGACGGCTCCAGGTTGACCTCGCAGGTCGGGATGCCGAGGGCCCGCGCCTGCCGCACGTAGCCCGCGGCCGGGTAGACCGCCCCCGACGTGCCCACCGCCACGAACAGGTCGGCCTCGGCCAGCGCCGCCTCGATCGCGTCGAGGTGCATCGGCATCTCGCCGAACCAGACCACGTCCGGCCGCATCCGGCCCGCCGCGCCGCAGGCGGGGCAGCTGTCTGCCCGGCTGAGGTCGGCCCGCCACGGCGTGACAGCGGTGCAGGCGCAGCAGCGGGCCTTGAGCAACTCGCCGTGCATGTGGGTGATCGCCCGCGAGCCGGCCCGCTCGTGCAGGTCGTCGACGTTCTGCGTGCACAGGAACAGCCGCCCGCCCCGCGCGGCGATCCGCGTCTCGGCCCGCGCCAGGGCACGATGCGCGGCGTTCGGCTCGGCCGCGACCACGCCGCGGCGGCGATGGTCGTAGAAGTCGAGCACCGTGTCAGGGTCGGCCGCGTAGGCCTCCGGGGTGGCGAGCTTCATCGGGTCGAACCGCGCCCAGATCCCGCCGCGGTCCCGGAACGTGCCGAGCCCGCTCTCGGCCGAGACGCCGGCCCCGGTGAGCACGAAGATCGTCCTGGGATGGTCCGTCATGGGCTGCTCCTGCGCGCCGGAGATTGGCCGGATCTGTCCGCTGGTTGGCGGTGCGGTTTCTTTCCCGCTGCGTCCGCTCGGTGAATGCTGCGGCTCGCTTCACCGAGCGGGAGACACGAAATGTCCGATGTTGCGCTGCTGGTCATCGATGTCCAGGAATCCTTCCGGCACAGGCCCTTCTGGAACGACGCCGATGTCCCGCCCTTCACCGCGCGCCTTCAGGCGCTCATCGACGGCGCCGCCGCGCGGCAGATCCCGGTCCTGCAGGTGTTGCACGTCGCCGAGAGCGGACTGTTCGCCATCGCCTCCGGCCACGTTCGCACCCTCGAGCCGGTCGTGATCACGCCGACGGCCATCTTCCACAAGCGCCGGCACAGCGCCCTTGTCGAGACCGGCCTGTCCGGCTGGCTGACGCAGCACGGTATCCGCCGGCTGATCGTGTCGGGCATCCGGACCGAGCAATGCTGCGAGACCACGGCCCGCCACGCCTCCGACAGCGGCTGGCAGATCGATTTCGTGACGGAGGCCACCCTGACTTTCGCCATGACTCATCCGAACGGCCGCCGTTTCAGCGCCGACGACATCAAGGCCCGGACCGAGCTGGTGCTGGCCGACCGGTTCGCCCGGATCGCCACGGTGGATCAGGCGCTGGCCGGCCCGGACCTGCCGGTCGCCGCGTGAGCGGGGCGGCCCGGCACATCCCGGTCCTCGTGGTCCTGCCGCCGCGCGCGCTGCTGCTCGACCTCGCCGGCCCGCTGGAGGTCCTGCGCATCGCCGGCACCGTCCAGGACCGGGTCGGCTTCGCGGTGGCGTACGCGGCGCCGCGGGCGCTCACCCGCTGCTCGATCGGGCTCGACCTGGGCGGGGCCGGACCTCTGCCGGATACGGTGGCCGACGGGACGGTCGTGCTCCTGCCGGGCTCCGCGACGCGGGTGCTCGGCGACGCGCCGGAGCGGGCGGCCGACGCCGACGCCGACGCGGAGGCCGAGATCGTCGCGTGGCTGCGCGGCGCCGTCCGGCCGGGCCACACCGTCGCGACCGTCTGCGAGGGCGCGCTACTGGCGGCGCGGGCCGGGCTCCTCGACGGCTACGCCTGCACCACCCACCACGCCAGCTGCGACCGGCTGCGGGCGGCGGCGCCCCGGGCCCGGGTGCTGGAGAACCGCCTGTTCGTGCAGGACCGCGACCGGTTCAGCAGCGCCGGCGTCACGGCCGGCATCGACCTGATGCTGCACCTCGTGGCGGAGTGGGCGGGCCCGGCGACGGCGGTTGCCGTCGCGCGGGCGCTCGTCGTGTACATGCGGCGCGGGCCCGACGACCCCCAGCTCTCGCCCTGGCTCGAGGGGCGCAGCCACCTGCACCCGGCGGTGCACCGGGCCCAGGACGCGATCGCCGCCGACCCGGCCCGAGACTGGTCGCCGGCGCTGCTCGGCCGGTTCGTGGGCGCGAGCCCGCGCAACCTCGCGCGGCTGTTCCGGCTCCACGCGGGCATGACGGTGACGGACGCGGTCAACCGGTCCCGCGTCGCGCTGGCCCGCGACCTGATCGCGCGGAGCGATCTCGGCCTGGAGCGGATCGCCGAGCGGGCCGGCTTCGGCTCCGCCCGGCACATGCGCCGCGTCTGGCGGCAGTTCCACGCGGCGGCGCCGTCGAGCCTGCGCGCTCGATCCGCGGATGTAGCGGCCGAGCCGGCCAACCCGCGGCCCGTAGGCCGGGATTCTGCACGGAACCCCGCGAAACACCCGCCCTCGCGAGCGGAGCGAAGCGATCCAGGGTAGCGCCCCGCTCTCCGGCGTCGCGCGGCCCTGGGTCACTGCGCGGCGCGGGTGGATGGACCGACGCGGCCGCCTGTGACCTCCTGCCCCGCCGACCCCGTCCGCCCGAATCGGCGCGGACCGTGCATCGGCCCGGCGCGCCCGTTGGCGCGGAAGGAGTGAGCGGCATGCCCGAATTCGACCTTGCCATCCGGGGCGGCACGGTGGTCACGGCGAGCGACACGGTCCGGGCCGATGTCGGCGTGCGCGGCGGCCGGATCGTCGCGGTGGCCGAGGGCATCGCCGACGCGGCCCGGGTGATCGACGCCTCCGGCCTGCTGGTGCTGCCCGGCGGCATCGACAGCCACGTCCACATCGCCCAGGAGTCCGGCCCCGGCATCGTCATGGCCGACGATTTCGCCAGCGCCACCCGGGCGGCGGCGGCCGGCGGCAACACCTGCGTGATGCCCTTCGCGCTCCAGCCCCGGGGCGCCTCCCTGCGCGGTGCGGTCGACGCCTACAGGGCCCGGGCCGAGGGCCAGTGCCACGTCGACGTGGCGATCCACATGATCATCTCGGACCCGAGCGAGGCGGTGCTCGGCCAGGAGCTGCCGGCTCTGGTCGCCGACGGCTACACCTCGTTCAAGGTCTTCATGACCTACGACGACCTCGTCCTGAACGACCGCCAGCTCCTCGACGTGTTCCACGTCGCGCGGCGGCAGGGCGCCCGGGTCATGGTCCACGCCGAGGGCTACGACGCGATCCGCTACCTCAGCGAGCGGCTGGAGCGGGCGGGCGAGACCAGGCCCTACGGCCACGCCCTGTCGCGCCCCGAGATCGTCGAGCGGGAGGCGGCGCACCGGGCGATCAGCCACGCCGAGCTGATCGACCTGCCGATCGTCATCGTCCACGTCTCGGGCCGCGAGGCCACCGAGCAGATCGCCTGGGCGCAGGCGCGGGGCCTGAAGATCCGGGCCGAGACCTGCCCGCAATACCTGACGCTGACGGCCGAGGACATGAAGGGACTCGGCCAGGAGGATCTCATGGCGGGGGCGAAGTACGTCTGCTCGCCGCCGACGCGGGACGTCGAGAGCCAGGAGGCGGTCTGGTCGGGGATCCGGCGCGGGATCTTCGACGTGGTCTCCTCCGACCATTGCCCGTTCCGCTACGACGACCCGCAGGGCAAGCTGAACCCGCGGGGTAAGACCTCCTTCCGCTGGATCCCGAATGGCATCCCCGGCATCGAGACGCGGCTGCCGGTGTTCTTCTCGGAAGGGGTCTCGAAGGGGCGGATCAGCCTCAACCAGTTCGCCGCGCTGACCGCCACCAACCACGCCAAGCTGTACGGGCTCTACCCGCGCAAGGGCTCGATCGCTCCGGGCTTCGACGCCGACCTCACGCTTTGGGATCCGAACCGGCGCGAGACCATCCGCCAGGCGAACCTGCACCACGGCTCCGACTACACGCCGTGGGAAGGCTTCGACGTCACCGGCTGGCCGGTGGTGACGATCGCGGGCGGGCAGGTGATCGCCGAGGACGGCCGGGTCCTGTCCGAGCCGGGCCGCGGGCGGGTGCTCGACCGGGCCGTCGACCCGGCCGAGCGGCGGGACGCCTGAAGGACGCGCTGGCCCGCCGCTTGCCTGCAGCCCCCGGGGGAGAACCGCATGGACGTCGAGCTGATCGGCCTGACCAAGCGCTACGGCGCGGCCATTGCGGTCGACGGCATCGACCTGAAGGTGCCGTCCGGCGCCTATTGCTGCCTGCTCGGCCCTTCCGGCTGCGGCAAGACCACGACGCTGCGGATGATCGGCGGCCACGAGCGCGCCAGCGCGGGCGACGTGGTGATCGGCCCGAAGGCGGTGGGCGACGCGGCCCCGGCCGAGCGCGGCACCGCCATGATGTTCCAGAGCTACGCCCTGTTCCCGCACCTCGACGCGCGCGATAACGTCGCGTTCAGCCTGAAGATGCGCGGCATCGGCAAGGCCGAGCGCCGCGCCAAGGCGATGGCGATGCTCGACCTCGTGCAGATGGGCCACCTCGCCGGGCGCCTGCCGGCCCAGCTCTCGGGCGGCCAGCAGCAGCGCGTGGCCCTCGCCCGCGCCCTCGTCACCGGCCCGAAGGTGCTGCTGCTCGACGAGCCACTCTCGGCCCTCGACCCGTTCCTGCGGGTGCGGATGCGGGTGGAGCTGAAGCGGATCCAGACCGAGCTGGGCCTCACCTTCATCCACGTCACCCACAGCCAGGAGGAGGCGATGGCGCTCTCCGACCTCGTGGTGGTGATGAATGCCGGCCGGATCGAGCAGGCCGCCGACCCGCGCACCGTGTTCGAGCGGCCGGCCACCGCCTTCGTGGCCCGGTTCATCGGCGGCCACAACGTGATCCGGCTGTCGGAGGGTCTCGTCGCCGTGCGGGCCGACCGGATGCGGCTCGGCGCCGAGGCCGGCCCCGCCGCGCTGCCGGCCCGGGTGGTCGCGGTCGAGTACCAGGGCACCAGCGTCCATGTCGGCCTCGACGCCGAGGGGCTGGAGCGCGCCCCCGAGAGCCCCGCCGCCCTCACCGCCATCCTCAGCGACGCGGCTTACGCGGCCCGCCCGTTCCACCTCGGCGACACGGTCCCGGTCGGCTGGGACGCCGCCGCCGCCCATCGCCTCGACGCGTAACCCGTAGGGAGACGACCATGGACCTGCCCTCGAAGCCGAGCCGCCGCACGCTCCTGAAGGGGGCGGCCGCGCTCGCCGCGACGCCGGTGACCGGCTTCCCGGCGGTGCACGCCGCCGAGCCCGTGACCCTGCGCTACCTCGGGACCGCGGTGAACCAGTCCGCCGACATCGCCCGGAAGGTGAAGGAGGATCTCGGCCTGACCATCGAGTACATCCCGGTGGTGACGGACGAGGTGACCAAGCGGGCGGTCACCCAGCCGAACTCCTTCGACCTGATCGACACCGAGTATTTCAGCCTCAAGAAGATCCTGCCTTCCGGCAACCTGCAGGGCATGGACGCCGGGCGGATCAAGCTCGCCGACAAGATCTCTTCCATTTTCACCAAGGGGGAAGTGGCGGGAAAGCGGATCGGCGACCAGGGCACGGCGCCCCGCAAGGTCTTCTACCTGGAGGGCCAGGAGTCCAAAAAATTTGCCGGCGAACAGACCGGGTGGATCTCGCTGATCCCGACCGTCTACAACGCCGACACGCTGGGCATCCGGCCGGACCTGATCAAGGTGCCCGTCACGAGCTGGAAGGAGCTCCTGAACCCGGCCTTCAAGGGCAAGGCCTCGATCCTCAACATCCCGTCGATCGGCATCATGGACGCCGCCATGGTGGTGGAGGCGACCGGCGACTACACCTACGGCGACAAGGGCAACATGACGAAGCCCGAGATCGACCGCACCATCAAGGTGCTGATCGAGGCCAAGCGCGCCGGCCAGTTCCGGGCCTTCTGGCAGGACTTCAACGAATCCGTGAACCTGATGGCCTCGGGCGAGACGGTGATCCAGTCGATGTGGTCGCCCGCCGTCACCAAGGTGCGGGCGCAGGGCGTGCCCTGCACCTACCAGCCGCTGAAGGAGGGCTACCGGGCCTGGGCCTCGGGCTTCGGCATCCCCAAGACCCTGAGCGGCCGGAAGCTCGACGCCGCCTACGATTTCATCAACTGGTTCCTGTCCGGCTGGGCCGGGGCCTACCTCAACCGGCAGGGCTACTACTCGGCCGTGCTGGAGACCGCCCAGGCGAACATGCAGCCCTACGAGTGGGCCTTCTGGATGGAGGGGAAGCCCGCCGAGAAGGACATCCTCGGCCCCGACGGCACCCTGATCGAGAAGGCCGGTGCCACCCGCGACGGCGGCTCCTTCGACGCGCGGATGGGCGCGGTCGCCTGCTGGAACGCCGTGATGGACGAGAACACCTACATGGTGCGCAAGTGGAACGAGTTCATCGCGGCGTGAGGGCGGTGGGCGCCGCCGCCTCTCCCCGCCCCCTCCCCCGCGGAGGGGGGCGGGATGCATCGGCGCGCGGGGGGCGAATCCGATGACCGATCTCGCCCTGCCCGCTGCCGCGGCCGCCGAGCGGACCGCGGCGCCCGCCGTCGCGGCGCGCCCCCGCCGCCGCGCCCTCGCCTATCTCCAGGCCGCCCCGCTGGCTCTCGTCTTCCTGATCTTCCTCGTGGTCCCGCTGGTGCTCACCGGGATCGTCTCGCTCTGGGAGTACAACGAGTACGAGATCATCCCGGCGCTCACCCTTCAGAACTACGTCGACGTGTTCGACGGCTGCCTGTCGGCCGACCTCTGCACGACGGTGCGCACCTATCTCTCGACGGTGAAGTTCGTCGTGCTGACGCTGGCGATCACCCTGCCGCTCGGCTTCGCGATCGCCTACTTCCTGGCCTTCCACGTCCGCTCGGGCACGGTGCGGATGGGCCTGTTCCTGCTCTGCACGATCCCGTTCTGGACCTCGAACGTGATCCGCATGATCTCGTGGATCCCGCTCCTCGGCCGCAACGGCCTCGTCAACGACACGCTGCGCAGCCTCGGGCTGATCCGCGCGCCGATCGAGGGCCTGCTCTACTCCGACTTCGCGGTGGTCCTGGCCTTCGTGCACCTCGACACGGTGTTCATGATCGTGCCGATCTTCAACAGCCTCGCGCGCATCGACCGGCGGCTGATCGAGGCGGCGCGCGACGGCGGCGCGTCCGGCGCGCAGATCCTCTGGAACGTGATCCTGCCGCTCGCCAAGCCCGGCATCGCCATCGGGACGATCTTCGTGACGACGCTGGTGATGGGCGACTTCGTCACCGTCGGCGTCATGGGCGGCCAGCAGATCGCCAGCGTCGGCAAGGTGATCCAGGTGCAGATGTCCTACCTGCAGTTTCCGGCCGCCGCCGCCAACGCCGTGGTGCTGCTCGCCGCCGTGCTGCTGATGATCCTGGGGCTCACCCGGATGATCGACCTCCGGCGGGAGCTGTAGCGATGGATCAGCCCCGCGGCCGCGCCTTCTACCTGCTGGCGGCGGTCTTCGCCCTCTACGTCCTGTTCCTCTACGGGCCGACCCTGACGATCCTGGCGCTCAGCTTCCAGGGCCCGTCCGGCGGCCTGACCTTCCCGATGAACGGGGTCTCGACCCACTGGTTCGCCAAGCTGTGGGAAGGCGTCGGCGTCGTCGACATCTGGGCGGCGTTCCGGCGCTCCCTGGCCCTCGGCCTCGTGGTGATGGCGCTCACCGTGGGGATCGCGTTCTACGCCGGCCTCGCCTTCCGGAAGGGGTTTCGCGGGGCCGGCCTCGTCTTCGCTCTCGCCGTGTCGAGCCTGATCGTGCCCTCGATCGTGGTCTCGCTGGGGATCGGGCTGGAGTTCCGGCTCCTCGACGACGCCGTGAAGGCCCTCGCGGCCGCGACCGGCTGGGGATTCCTGCAGGACCACGGCACGCTGATGGGCCTCTACACCTCGGCGCTGGGGGCGCACCTCACCTGGACGCTGCCCTTCGGCCTGCTGATCATGTTCGCGGTGTTCAACCGGTTCGACCCGGCCTACGAGGAGGCCGCCCGCGACCTCGGCGCCAGCGGCCCGCAGACGCTCCGGCACGTGGTCGTGCCGATCCTCGCGCCCGCGCTCGTCGGCGTCGCGCTGTTCGGCTTCACCCTGTCGTTCGACGAACTCGCCCGCACCAGCCAGGCGATCGGCGGCCGCAACACCCTGCCGCTGGAGCTGCAGGGCCTGACCACCACGGTGACGACGCCGGAGATCTACGCCCTCGGCACGGTGACCACGGCGATCTCGGCGCTGGTGATCGGCACGGCGCTCGGCCTGACCCTGTGGCTGCAGAAGCGCCGGGCGCGGCGGGCGCTGGCGGGCCTGTGATCGATGCCGGACGGTCAGGCGGCCATGGGTCGGCGGCGCCGCATTGCCAATCCGGCCCCGTCCGTGTAAGCGCACGGCGCGCCCCCGAGACACCCTTGGAGGCAGGGGCGCGCCGGGAAGGATGTGGCCGTCCGCCAGGGGCGGCCTTTTCGTTTTCCGGCTCCAGCAATCGTAAAGGATCACGCCATGAGCGCTGTGAAGACGCTTGAGGCCGTGGCACGCGACCGGGTCGGCAAGGGGGCCGCCCGGGCCGTTCGTCGCCAGGGCCAGATTCCCGCCGTCATCTACGGGGGCGGCCAGCCGCCGCAATCCATCGCGGTCGACCTCATCCGCACCCGCACCCTGATCTACGCCGGCGGCTTCAAGACCACGCTGTTCGAGATCAACGCCGGCGGCAAGAAGGTCCGCGCGATCCCGCGCGACTTCCAGCTCGACCCGGTGACCGGCGTGCCGCTGCACGTCGACTTCCTGCGCGTCGTCTCGGGCCAGACCGTCACGGTCGAGGTGCCGGTGCACTTCGTCAACGAGGACGCGGCCCCTGGCATCAAGAAGCTCGGCGGCACCCTCAACATCGTGGCCCACACGCTGAGCCTCGACGTCGCCCCCGACCAGATCCCGGACGCGATCGAGGTCGACCTGACCGGCCGCGCGATCGGCGACGTCATCCACGTCTCCGACATCAAGATCCCGGCCGGCACCTACACCGGCGAGGCGACCGACCCGGTGGCCAACATCGTGCCGCCGACCGTGCTGGGCGCCGAGGTGGAGGCCGAGGAGGCCGCCATCGCCGAGGCGCAGTCGGCCGAGGCCGCCGAGGAGAAGGCCGAGGAATCCGCCGAGGACGAGAAGAAGGACGGCGAGGAGGCCTGAGCCTCGTCGCTCTCTGTCACGCGACGCGAGAGCCCCGGCCCTGCCGGGGCTCTCTGCGTTTCGGCCGCGGTCAGGGATAGAGCCGCGCCCGGCTCCAGCCCGCGCCCGTCCGGGTGAAGCGCACGCGGTCGTGCAGGCGGAAGTCGCCGTTCTGCCAGAACTCGACGCTCACCGGCGCGATCCGGAACCCGGTCCAGTGCTCAGGCCGGGGGATCGGCCCGTCCCCGTAGCGCTCGGACAGCTCCGCCACCGCCGACATCAGCGTGGCGCGGTCCGCGAGCGGGCGGGATTGCTGGCTGGCGATCGCACCGAGGCGGCTCTCCCGGCGGCGGCTCTGGAAATAGGCGTCGGCCTCCGCGGCCGTGACCGGCGTGATCGGCCCACGGGCCCGCACCTGCCGGCGCAGGCTCTTCCAGTGCAGCACCAGGGCGGCCTGGGGGTTCTGCGCCAGCTCCTCGCCCTTGGTGGACTGGGTGTTGGTGTAGAACACGAAGCCGCGGGCGTCGAAGTCCTTCAACAGGACCATCCGCACGTCCGGCAGCCCGTCCGATCCGGCGGTGGCGAGCGCCATCGCGTTCGCGTCCTCGGGCTCGGAGGCCTCGGCCTCCTTCATCCAGGCGGCGAACAGCCCGACGGGGTCCTCGCTCAGCGTGAAGTCCGCGCTCTTCGGGTCATCGGTCCTTAACTGATCCACGCCAAGACTCCTGCCTGCCGCGTCCAGGGCCTGAGGGGGCACCGACATCGGCGTGTTCGGTCGAGCGAATAGCCCGTCGTGAGTCAGGTGTAATGCGGGGATGCGCGTGTAAAGGGCCAAGCCGGCGGTCGCAGATCGGCGCGTCCGTCTCGGCCCTGTCTCTGGCGATGGTCCTGTGCGGCTGCAGCCAGCCACTGCTGGTCTTCCGGGGCGATCCCCCGGCGGCGGCGCGCGTGGTCGAGGAGCCGACCGTCACCGGCAGCATCGAGAAGCGGCCCGTGAGTTTCGGGGACGACCTCGCCGAGGAGGATTGGCGCCGGGCGCGGGCCGCCCTGAGCGTCGCCCTGGATCCGCAGGGCAACGGGCGCCCGGTCAAGTGGGACAACCCGGAGACCGGGCTTCACGGGTCGGTCAACCCGACCGGGCTGCCGTATGTCTCGGATGAGCTGATCTGCCGCAACTTCCTGGCATCGGTGATCGCGCCGAGCCGCAGCCGCTTCGTCCGCGGCACCGGCTGCAAGCTCTCGGGCGGACCGTGGACGCTCAAGCGCGTCCGGGCCGCGAGCGGCACCGGACGCTCCTGAACTCCGTCGACGTCGGGGGCCCCTGCCCGTGCGGCAGCGGGAGCGCCCCCGCGCCCTCAGTACGGATGCCCGTAATAGGGCCGCACGCGCAGGCGCGGCTGCGCCGCCGGCGGAGCGGCGTAGCGGGCCGCGGCCTCCGGGTCGTAGGTGCGGATATAGGGATCGAGGGCCGGGTCGCGGTAATTGCCGTTGTTGACCCCCGCCGAGCGATCGTTGCCGCTCAGCGCCGCGTAGGGCGAGAGGCCGCTGCCGCTGTCGCCGCCGCCACCGCCGCCACCGCCCCAGGCAAAGGCCGTCCCCGGGATGGCGGCGAGGAGCATCGCCGCGAGGGGCATCGTCAGCGTCTTGCGCGTCATGTCCTGTCTCCGCACCACGTCATTGTCTGGCGAACGGTCCAGCTGGAGGTGGGGTTCCCCTCGGCGAGCCGCCACGGCCTCGCGACATTGTACCACCGCCCGCCAACACGCGTTTATTTGAAGGCCCGCGTTTCGATTTTTTCGGTTCACCGTCCAGAAATCGTCTCGCGCGTTAAGCTTGAACCGGTAGACAGCCACTCGGCCGTGCTTGATCGTGGTGCGGCGTAACAGCATTCGAGCCCGGCTCGACCGTATCCAGGGTCGGGACCGGGCGCATACCGGGCCTGGCTGCCGTGAGCGTCGACACGAAATCCGGCACGCGGGGCATGAGGCTGACCGGCTGATGGAGCGGGCGATCGGAGGCACGGACCGATCGTCGGCGGCCGGTGGCCGGGCTCCCACCCGGGCGGAGCCGCCGGCGTCCGGGACGCTCTCCCGCACCCGGACCGTCACCGTGTGGCTCGACCGACGGTCCCTGCGCGGCTGGCACATCCGCCTTCTCGACCAGCTCGGGCAGCGGCCCGACCATCGGATCCGGGTCGCCTGGGTGGAGCACGCGGAGGGCCTGCCGCCGAACGCGGAGCTCCTGTTCCGTCTGGAGGCCGCCATCCACGGCCTGCCCCGGCCGGGTCTGGCGACCGCCGCGGAACCGGTGGCCCTCGCCCCCTACGAGGCGAGCCCGGAGGGCCCGGAGCCCGGCGGGAGCGGCGCCGACCTCGTCCTCGACCTTTCGGGCAGCCCCGCGGAGCCGGGCTCGGCGCCGGCCTGGCGGCTCGACTACGACGGGATGCCGGGCGAGGCCGGCCTCCTCGCCGCCCTGTTCGCCCACGGAGCGCCGGTGGCGGCGCTGCGCGGGCCGGACGGCAGGCCGGTGGCGGTCGGCCGCCTGGGCGCGGAATCGCACACGGTGATGCTCGCGGCCTTCGAGGGCTACCTCGCGCGGACCATCACGCTGATCCTCGCCGCCCTCGACGGCGCCGCCTCGACGGAGCTTCCCGACGGCGCCGGGGCGCCCCTGAAGCCCGCGGCCGGCTACGACCTCGGCGGCCTGGGCGCGCGCCGTCGGGCCGCCGGTGGGCTCGCCCGGCAGATCGCGCGCAGGCTCTACGCCCTCTGCTTCCACGGCCCGCACTGGCGGGTGGGCTGGCGGCGGATCGCCGGCCCCGACCTGATCGACCTGCGCCGGCATCCGGAGGGCGGCTGGCAGGTCCTCCCCGACGACGGGCGGCGCTTCTACGCCGACCCCTTCGCGATCGCCCGGGACGGCGCCGTGACCCTGTTCGTGGAGGAGTTCGACTACCGCCGCGGCAAGGGCGTGATCGCCGCGGTGGGCTTCGGGGAGAACGGGCCCCGCGGCCGGCCGGAGCCGGTGCTCGAGCTCGAGACCCACCTGTCCTACCCGTTCGTGTTCGAGGCGGACGGGCAGGTCTGGATGATCCCGGAATCCCACGCCTCCGGGACGATCGACCTCTACCGGGCCACCGACTTCCCGCGCGGCTGGGTCCACGAGGCGGTGCTCCTGGACGGGGTCGTGGCCGGGGACGCGACCCTGCTGCAGCACGGCGGCCGCTGGTGGATGTTCGCCACGGTCCGGGCCGGCGGCGGCAGCTACTCCGACACGCTCCATCTCTGGCACGCGCCGCATTTCCGCGGGCCCTGGACGCCCCACCGGCACAACCCGGTGCTGATCGACATCGGCTCCGCCCGGGCCGCGGGCCCGATCGTGGCGCGCGACGGCGGCCTGATCCGGCCCGTCCAGGATTGCCGACAGGGCTACGGCGCGGCGCTCGGCCTCGCCCGGATCCTGCGCCTCGACGAGGAGGGCTACGCCCAGCGGGTCGAGACGCGCCTGCGGCCGGGGGCGGCCTGGCCGGGCACCCGCCTGCACATGCTGAGCGCGGCCGGCGGCTTCGAGTTCATCGACGGCTCGCACCGGGCCCGCCCCCGCCTCCTGGGCTGAGGGCGCCTTCTGGGCTGAGGGCACCTTCTGGGCTGAGGGCGCCTGCTGGGCTGAGCCCGGGCCGAACCGCCCCGTGCGGCCGCGCGCGGCCCCGTCGGTGCCGAACGGCACCCGCATACGGCTCGCATCGCGGCCGCGCGCGCGCTAAGCGGGGACCTCACCTGCGCCGATCCAGCAGAACCGCCGGGACGATCACCATGGCGAGCCCCGTCGAACATGCGAGCTTCCTGCCGCCGGTCCTGACCTTCCTCACCGCGGCTGTGATCGGCGTGCCGATCTTCCGGCTGATCGGGCAGAGCGCCGTGCTCGGCTACCTCGTGGCCGGCGTGCTGATCGGGCCCTCGGGCCTGTCGCTGATCGCCGAGCCCGAGACGGCGGCGAGCGTCGCCGAGATCGGCGTGGTGCTCCTGCTCTTCATCGTCGGCCTGGAGCTGCACCTGTCGCAGCTCGTCTCCATGCGCCGCGACATCTTCGGCCTCGGCACCGCGCAGCTCGTCGTCTGCGCGCTGGTGCTCGGCGGCGCCGGAATTCTGGCCGGCCTCAGTTTCGGCGCCGCCGCGGTGATCGGCCTCGCGCTCGCCCTCTCGGCCACCGCGGTGGCCCTGCAACTCCTGGAGGAGCGGGGCGATCTCGGCAGCGCCTACGGCGCGCGCGCCTTCGCGGTGCTGCTGTTCCAGGACCTGTCGGTGGTCGGCATCCTGGCGCTGATGCCGCTGCTGGCCTCGGCCGGCGAGGCGACCGACGTCTCCTGGCTCGGGGAGGCGGCGGTCTCCACCGGCAAGGCGCTCGCGGCGATCCTCGCGGTGGTGCTGGTCGGCCGCTACGGCCTGAACCCGTTCTTCCGGCTGCTCGCGGCGAGCGGCGCCCGCGAGGTGATGACCGCCGCGGCACTCCTGGTGGTGCTCGGCACCGCGCTGCTCATGGAGCAGGTCGGCCTGTCGATGGCGATGGGCGCGTTCCTCGCCGGCATCCTGCTGGCCGAGTCGAACTTCCGCCACCAGCTGGAGGCCGATATCGAGCCGTTCCGCGGCATGCTGCTCGGCCTGTTCTTCATGAGCGTCGGCATGTCGATCGACGGCAACCTCGTGCGCGAGGTCTGGCCGGCCCTGTTCGGCGCGACCCTGGCGGCGATCCTGGTCAAGGTCGCCATCGTGGCCGGCCTGTTCCGGCTGTTCGGCTCGGACACCCTCGGGGCCCTGCGGGGCGCCGCGGTCCTGGCGCCCGCGGGCGAGTTCGCCTTCGTGCTGCTGCCGCAGGCCCAGGATCTCGGCCTCACCGGCGTCACGGCGACGCGCTTCGCGGTGGCGCTCGCCGCGCTGACCATGCTGATCGGCCCCATCGCCGCCAAGGGTCTCGACAAGCTGATCGAGCGGCGCAACGCGCGCAGCACCTTCGCGCTGGAGGAGCCCTCCAGCGAGCTCTCCGAGAGCGGCGACGCCCGGGTGCTGGTGATCGGCTTCGGCCGGTTCGGGCAGGTGCTGACCCACGTGCTGATGGCCGAGGGCATCCCGGTCACGGTGATCGACAAGGACGTGGAGCAGCTGCGCGCCGCCTCGCGCTTCGGCTTCCGCATCTACTACGGCGACGGCACGCGCCTCGACGTGCTGCGCGCCGCCGGGATCGGTCGGGTCGAGCTGGTCTGCATCTGCGTCGACGACCGGGAGGGCGCCCTCAAGATCGTCGACATCGTCCACGAGGAGTTCTCCAGCGTGCGCACCTTCGTGCGGGCCTACGACCGCCTGCACGCGGTGGAGCTGATGAACCGGGACGTCGACTACCAGATCCGCGAGACCGCCGAATCCGCCCTCGCCTTCGGGCGGGCGGCCCTCGAGGGGCTCGGCCTGTCGCCGGAGGCCGCCACCGCCCGGACCGACGACGTGCGCAAGCGCGACATCGCGCGGCTGGTCCTGCAGCAGGCCGGCGCCCTGCCGGACGGGTCCAGCTGGATGCGCGGCGCCGCGGCGGGCCTGAAGCCCGAGCCGCTGACCGCCCCGGTCCGGCCGGCCCGGGCGCTCAGCACCGAGACCCGCGACCTCGTGGGCAGCGACCGGCGCGAGGCCGCCGAGCGGCTCCTGGAGAAGCCCGCCCTGGCCCCGCAGGAGACGGAGGCCGCCGAGGAATCCGATCCGGAGACCGAGCTCGAATCGGAAGGCAGCGCCCGGGATGCGTGACGGGCCGGATGTCTGACCTGTCCGACGGGCCGCCCCCGGCGGAGGCGGGCCGCTTCGTCACCGGCTCGATCCTCCGCCACGTCGTCGTGATGGCCGCCACCGGCTCGGTGGGGCTGATGGCGATCTTCGTCGTTGACCTCCTGTCGCTGCTCTACGTCTCGACGCTGGGCGACCCGAACCTCACGGCGGCGGTCGGCTTCGCCGGCATCGTGCAGTTCTTCGCCACGGCGGTGAATATCGGCCTGATGATCGCGGCCGGCGCCCTGGTGGGGAAGGCCGTCGGCGCGCGCGACCCGGCGGCGGCGCGGCGCCTCGCGACGTCCGCGCTGGTCCTCGGCAGCCTCGTGGCCGCCGTCATCGCGGGGCTGATCGCGCTGCTGGCCGGCCCGCTCCTGGCCCTGATCGGCGCCGAGGGCGAGGCGCTGCGCGTGGCCGTCCTGTTCCTCCACATCACTCTGCCGTCGAACCTGCTGCTCGCCGCCGGCATGCTGTTCACCGGCCTGCTGCGCGCGGTCGGCGAGGCGAGTCAGGCGATGGCGGTCACGCTCGCCGGCGCCGTCGTCACCGCGTTCCTCGACCCGCTGCTGATCTTCGGGGCGGGCCTCGGCGTGACGGGCGCGGCGATCACGGTCTGCGTGGCGCGCGCGACCTTCGTGGCGGTGGGCATCCGCGGCGTCGCGCGGCACGGGCTCCTCGGCCGGCCGCGCCTGCCCGACCTGCCGCCCGACGCGGCCGCCCTGGCGGGGGTCGCGGGCCCGGCCGTGCTCACCAACCTCGCACCCTCGGTGGCGAGCGCCTTCCTGGCGCGCCTTTTTGCCGGCTACGGAGCGGACGCGGTCGCCGCCGCGTCGGTGATCGACCGGCTGACGCCGGTGGCCTTCGGCGGCCTGTTCGCGCTGTCGGGGGCGATCGGCCCGATCCTGGCGCAGAACTGGGGTGCGGGCCGGTTCGATCGGATGCGCGGCGTGCTCGGCGCGGCGATCCGGGTGACGCTGGCCTACTGCGCCGGGGTCTGGCTTCTCCTGGCGCTCGGCCGGGGGTGGCTCGCCGGCCTGTTCGGCCTGCAGGGGGTCGCGGCCGAGCTGTTCGGCTTCTTCTGCCTCGTCGGCGGCGCGATCTGGTTCTTCAACGGGCTGCTGTTCCTCGGCAACGCCGCCTTCAACAATCTCGGCTTCCCGCTGCGCTCGACGCTGCTGAACTGGGGCCGGGCGACACTCGGGACGATCCCGCCGGCGATGCTCGGCGCGGCGCTCTACGGCCCCCGCGGGGTGGTGGCCGGGATGGGGATCGGCTCCCTGATCTTCGGGGCGCTCGGCATCCTGCTGGCCCGCCGCACGGTCGACCGGCTGGAGGGAAGCGGTCCGCGGCGGCCGGGGGCGGATATCGCCGCGGAGGCGCCCCAGTGCGCGGCGCCGCTGCCGGCGGGGCACGCCCATCCCGAGCCGATGACCTGAGACGGCGGCGGCAAGGCACAAGTTCCGCGGGTGGGAACTGGTATTTCCCCGCGCAAAGGGTCACGATGCCCTGTCCCGGACGGTCCCGGCCGGGACAGAGTCGAGGCGTCATGTTCAACCCGCTCGAGATGTTCCAGGCCCAGGGCGAGGCCGGGCTTCAAGCCATGGGCCAGCCGTTCGGCCTGACGACCGAGCAGACGGCGCGCGCCTTCGAGGCGCTGATGCCGGCCCTGACGCTCGGCCTCCAGCGCAGCGTCGGCCTGGACCCGGCAGGCTTCGCCCGGATGTTCGGCCTGGAGGCCGCCAAGCCGGCGCCCGCCCAGGGATTCGAGGCCCTCGGCCAGATGTTCGGGTCCGCGCAGCTGATGCAGGCGGTGCTGCGGCAGGCCTCGGCGACGAGCGGCGTCGGCGCGCAGGTCCTGCGCCAGATGCTGCCGATGATGGCGGGCGCCGTGGTGGCGAGCATCGTCCACGTCATGCTGAACCAGCCGCAGGCCGAGCCCGCGCGGCCGAGCGCGCCGCCCCCGCCCGTGCCGTTCCCGTTCGGCCCGGCCTGGGCCGAGATGGCCAAGGCGATGATGCCCGCCGTCGAGCCGCCGGCCCCGCCGCCGAAGCCCGCCGCCAAGCCGACCGCCAGGCCGACGGCCAAGCCCGCCGCCAACCCGCAGGCGGCCGCGGGCGAGGCCGGCTCCGACATGTTCCAGCAGATGCTGCGCACCGGTGCCGAGGTTCAGGGCAACAACATCCGGGCGATGCAAGAGCTGTTCGAGACCTTCTGGCCCGCCTCCGGCACGCCGTCCGCGAGCGCCGCGCCTCCGGCCTCGTCGGGTAGCCCGGCCCCGCCCGATCCGGCGCCGGCCGACCCCGCGGCTGGCAAGGGCCGGCGCGGTCGCCAGCCCGGCGGGACCGGTTGACGCGGGGACCGGGCCGGGACGAACGTTGACCCGGCGGACCGGAGCGGCAACCTGCCGGCGAGGAGATCCGTCGATGAGCGAGCACCTGACCGCCTGGGACGACCGCGCCGAGAGCGTCGGCGGGAACGGTGTGGCCAAGCGCACGATCCCGGGCTCCGGCGCCAGCCTCGTGCGCGTGGTCGTGCCGGCGGGCGTCTCCGCACCGGCCCACAGCCACGATCACGAGCAGTTCGTGCAGGTGCTCTCCGGCTCGGGGATCCTGGAGACCGAGCAGGGCCGCGCGCCGTTCTCGGCCGGCAGCGTGTTCCACTTCCCGGCGGGGGCGTGGCACGCGGCCGCGTTCGAGACCGAGACGGTCCTGATCGAGACGAACCTCGCGCCGCCGACCTGACGGCGCCGCCGAGGCGCCGCACGCCGTCCGCGCTCCGCGGGGTGTCGAACTGCGCGTCCAGACCGGCGATGCGCGCCACCGTGTCGTGAGCGTAGCGGATCGCCTCCTCGGCGGTAGCAGCCACCCCTCGTGCGGATCGAGGACGATACGGTCCGACCGGGCCGCGCAGGCCGCGACAGCCATCGACGCTCCGGCCCAAGCCGGGAGCGTGGCGACGTACACGGCGCAGACCCACGTCCACGGGCCGCCGAAGTCGATGTCTGTCTAGGTGTCCGTCAGATCCGACAGCGGGATGATCTGGCACCCGAAGCCGGCCTTGCGGCGCCGCCACGTCGCGGACAGGTGCCCCTGCGCGGCCGGCGGTATGCGCGCGGCGTCGCGCTTCAGATCGCTCGAACCGGGGCAGCGCCGGTCCTGCCGTCGCGGAGGATCACGTCCGTCCGTATGCTGCCGTCCGATCCGTCGAGCACCGGATCACCGGCGCCGGAACTCTGCTCGATCCCGTACCGTCCGATGCCGGGCAGGTCGGGCTCCCGCATCCGTGCCGCGAACTTCGTGTGGACCTACGATGCCGTACAGCGGACCCTGTCCAGGATCCCGGGTCTGGACGACCTCACGCGAGACATCGACGGTCACGTCGGTTTTGCCATCGATCCGGGGATCCCGCGTCCGGTCCTTCCGCGCGACGACGAGCGAACCGCTCCCACCGCACCGGCGGTCGCAGCCGCGCGGCAGATCCCGTCGAAAGCCGGGCTCAATCTCCAGCAAGTCGAGAGCGATGACGGCTAGTCCGAGCCGAAGCTCAGCGATGTGATGATCCAGGACATCCGGCAGACGACAGCACCGCATCGCGTCTCTGATCCTCGAGGCGTTCGTGCTTCATTCCATGACTCTTCTCCTTTTTGCCGCTGATGCGTGGCTGAAAGGGAAAATATGCCGGCACCCGCCGCGACGGGAACGCGGCGGTCTGCGACAAATTATTCTTGGCGCGCGAGTAAAATGCCTGTGCTTGGCCTGAGCCCTCGGCGCGTGTAGGAATCCCACCTTCAACGCCCGCCCGTGCACGCCGACGAAAGGCCGGGCATCGCCCCTACCAGAACAGAGGCAGATCATGAGCGCCGGTACCGCCGCCGACAAGCACTTCTCCAACAGCTTCTTCGCCGCCCCGCTGACGGAAGCCGATCCCGAGATCGCCGAGGCGGTGGCCAAGGAGCTCGGCCGCCAGCAGCACGAGATCGAGCTGATCGCCTCGGAGAACATCGTCTCCCGCGCCGTGCTGGAGGCTCAGGGGTCGGTGCTCACCAACAAGTACGCCGAGGGCTATCCGGGCCGGCGCTACTACGGCGGCTGCCAGTTCGTGGACATCGCCGAGGACCTCGCCATCGAGCGCGCCAAGCGCCTGTTCGATTGCGGCTTCGCCAACGTGCAGCCGAATTCCGGCTCGCAGGCCAACCAGGGCGTGTTCCTGGCCCTGATGCAGCCCGGCGACACGTTCCTGGGCCTCGACCTCGCGGCCGGCGGCCACCTCACCCACGGCGCCCCGCCGAACGTCTCGGGCAAGTGGTTCAAGCCGGTCTCCTACACGGTGCGCCGCGAGGACCAGCGGATCGACATGGAGCAGGTCGCCCAGCTCGCCCAGGAGCACAAGCCGAAGGTGATCATCGCCGGCGGCTCGGGCTACCCGCGCCACTGGGACTTCGCGAAGTTCCGCGAGATCGCCGACTCGGTCGGCGCCTACTTCATGGTCGACATGGCCCATTTCGCGGGCCTCGTGGCGGCCGGCGTCCACCCGTCGCCGTTCCCGCACGCCCACGTCGCCACCACGACGACCCACAAGACGCTCCGCGGCCCGCGCGGCGGCATGATCCTGACGAACGACGAGGCGCTCGCCAAGAAGTTCAACTCGGCGATCTTCCCCGGCCTCCAGGGCGGCCCGCTGATGCACGTCATCGCCGGCAAGGCGGTGGCCTTCGGCGAGGCGCTGAAGCCCGAGTTCAAGATCTACGCCCGCCAGGTGGTGGAGAACGCCCGGGCGCTCGCCGACACGCTGATCTCGGGCGGCTACGACATCACCTCGGGCGGTACCGACAACCACCTGATGCTGGTCGACCTCCAGCGGAAGGGCCTCACCGGCAAGGCCGCCGAGGCGGCCCTGTCGCGGGCGCACATCACCTGCAACAAGAACGGCGTCCCCTTCGACACGCAGAAGCCGACCATCACGTCGGGCATCCGGCTCGGCACCCCGGCCGGCACCTCGCGCGGCTTCGGCGTCGCCGAGTTCAAGCAGATCGGCGGCTTCATCGTCGAGGTGCTGGACGGGCTCGCCGCCAAGGGTGAGGCCGGCGACAGCGCGGTCGAGGCCGATGTCAAGACCCGCGTCCACGCGCTGACGGACCGGTTCCCGATCTACGGCTGAGGCGAGAGAGCCGCTTGAGCGGGGCCGGTCTTCCGGGCCGGCCCGCGGTGGATTAGGAAACGGCCGCGGATCCGACCGGTCCGCGGCCGTTCCCATGCCCGAGCATCGAGAACCATGCGCTGTCCCTACTGCGGCGGCTCCGAGACCCAGGTGAAGGACTCGCGGCCCTCCGAGGACGGCGCCGCGATCCGGCGCCGCCGGGTCTGCCCGGACTGCGCCGGCCGCTTCACCACCTTCGAGCGCGTGCAGCTCCGCGAGGTCGTGGTGCTCAAGCGCTCGGGCAAGCGCGTGCCGTTCGACCGCGACAAGCTCCAGCGCTCCATCGACGTGGCGCTCCGCAAGCGCGCCGTCGATCCGGAGCGGATCGAGCGGCTGGTCAGCGGCATCACCCGGCAGCTCGAGAGCGCCGGCGAGCCCGAGGTGACGTCCGAGGCGATCGGCGAGCTGGTGATGGCGGGGCTGAAGGGCCTCGACGACGTCGCCTACGTGCGCTTCGCCTCGGTCTACAAGAATTTCCGCGAGGCCCGGGACTTCGAGGAGCTGCTCGGCACCCTGAGCGACGGCATGCCGGTGCCGGCGGCCGCGCCGGAGCCGGAGGGCGACCCGGAACCCGAGGCGTCGGGGCGCCGCCGCGCCGGGCGTCCATGAGCGGCGACGCGAACTTCATGCGCCTCGCCCTGGCGCTGGGCCGCCGCGGGCTCGGCACCACCTGGCCGAACCCGTCGGTCGGCGCCGTCGTGGTCGAGCCCGGGACCGGCCGGATCCTCGGGACGGCGGCCACGGCGCCGGGCGGGCGCCCGCACGGGGAGCCCGTGGCGCTCGCCGCCGCCGGAGAGGCCGCCCGCGGCGCGACCCTCTACGTCACCCTGGAGCCCTGCTCCCATCACGGCCGCACGCCACCCTGCACCGACGCGATCCTGGCCGCCGGGATCGCCCGGGTGGTCAGCGCCCTGGAGGATCCCGACCCGCGGGTGGCGGGGCGCGGCCACGACCTCCTGCGGCGGGGCGGCGTCGCGGTCGAGACCGGCCTGATGCGGGACGAGGCGGCGCGCGACCATGTCGGCCACGTCACCCGGGTGACGCGCGGCCGCCCGGCCCTGCACCTCAAGCTCGCCCGCACCCGCGACGGCTTCTGCGCCGCCGCGGGGCCGGAGCGCCTGCGGATCACCGGGCCGGTGGCGGACGGGGCGGTCCACCTCTGGCGGGCCCACGCCGACGCGATCCTGATCGGCATCGGCACCGCCCGGGCCGACGACCCGTCGCTGACGGTGCGGCTGCCGGGCCTAGGGGCGCGCTCGCCCCTGCGGGTCGTGCTCGATACGCACCTGCGGCTCTCCCCGGCGAGCGTGCTCGCCCGGACCGCCCGCGACACGCCGACCCTGGTGCTCACGACCCGCTCGGCGCCGGCCCACGCGCGGCGGGCCCTGGAGGCGCTCGGCGTCGCGGTCGCGACCGTGCCGGCGGACCCGGCCGGCGGGATCGATCTGCCGGCGGCCCTGACGCATCTCGGCGAGCGCGGCCTGACCCGCCTGTGCAGCGAGGGCGGCCCCCGCCTTGCGGAGGCGCTCGCGCGGGCCGATCTGATCGATGCCTGCACGCTCGTCACCGGGCCGATGGCGCTGGGACCGGCGGGCGGGCTGCGGGCCCTGGGCCCGGCCCTGGCGGAGGCCCTTTCGGGCGATCGGTTCCGCGAGGCCGAGCGGCTGCAGCTCGGGCCCGACGCGGCCGTGACCTACGAGCGCAACAGGACGTAAGCGATGTTCACCGGCTTGGTCAGCGATGTCGGCACGGTCGCCTCGGTCTCGGGCGACGGCGACCTGCGTCGGATCGCGATCCGCGCCTCCTACGACCCGGCGACGATCGCGCTCGGCGCCTCGATCGCCTGCGCCGGGCCGTGCCTGACCGCCGTGTCGGTGGAGCCGACCGCGGGCGGCTGCGTCTTCGCAGTCGACGCCGCCGCCGAGACGCTGGCGCGCACCACCGTGGGCGCCTGGGTGGCGGGCACGCGGATCAACCTCGAACGCTCCCTGAAGATCGGCGACGAGCTCGGCGGGCACCTCGTCACCGGCCACGTCGACGGCGTCGCCGAGATCGTGGAACGCGAGACCGTCACGGCCGATGCCTGGGGCGCCAGCGAGCGGTTCACCCTCCGGGCGCCGGCGGCCCTGGCGAAGTTCATCGCCGAGAAGGGCTCGGTCTGCCTCGACGGCACCTCGCTCACGGTGAACGCGGTCCAGGGCGACCTGTTCTCGGTGCTGCTGATCCCGCACACGCTCCAGGTCACTACCTGGGGCGAGCGGCGGCAGGGTGACCGGCTCAACTTGGAGGTCGACCTGATCGCCCGCTACGCCGCCCGGCTGACCGAGGCGCGGGCCGGCTGAGCAGGGTACGCGTCTTCGCCAGCGGAGCGAAGCAGACCCACAGCGCCACATCGCCGGGCGTCGCGCGGCCCTGAGTTGCTTCGCTCCGCCCGCAACGACGGCCTGGGCCCCTCAGCGCGGCGGGATCGAGTAGGTGCCGGTGGCGTGGCAGACGAGCTCCGGGCTGCCGACGGCGGTGATCGACACCTCGCCGACGGCGAGGCGCCGGCCGAGCTTGAGCAGCCGGCACTCGGCCACGAGATCCCCCGTGGCGGGTTTGCGCAGGAAGTTGAAGTTCAGACTGGTCGTCACCGCGAGCGCAACGGGACCGATATTGGCGAGGATCGCCGCGTAGAGGGCGTAGTCGGCGAGCGCCATCATGGCCGGCCCGGAGACGGTCGCGCCGGGCCGGAGGAAGCGCTCGTGGGCCTCCAGCCGCATCCGCGCCGCGAGGGGTCCCACCGCCTCGAGATGGTAGGCCCGGCCGCCCGCCTGCATCTGCGGGAACTCGCGGTCGAGGAAGTCCTGCGTCTCGGCGAGGGTGAGGATCGTGGCGGTCATGGGCCCTTGCAGCACGGCGGTACCGCCAGGGCAATCACCAGGCCTCTGGAGCGGCCTTCCTCATCGGAAGAGCCCGGTCGATCCGCGGTGTCGTCTTCGCGAGCGCAGCGAAGCGACCCAGTCGGCGCTCCATTCACGGATGTCGCGCCACCCTGGGTCACTTCGCTGCGCGCGGGATGACGGAGGGCTGCCTCCATCGAGGGCTTCGGCCGGACGCCACATCAGGATGGGGACGCGGGCGGGAGGAACCGTCCCGCCGCCCCGATCAGAAGAAGATCGGCCGCGCGCTGGCGGTGATCTCGCCCAGCACGGCGCCGGTGGCCGGCTCGACCTCCTTGAGCACCACGTCGTAGCCCCAGAGGTCGGCGAGGTGCTGCAGCACGCGCTTGGCGTCGTCCTTCTGCAGGGTGATCTTGTTGATCGCCTTGTGGTGCAGGATCAGGCGCCGGTCGCCCTCCAGGTCCACGTCCACCACCTCGATGTCGGGGTCGAGCCACGCCACGTCGTACTGGCGCGCGAAGGCCCGGCGCAGCTTGCGGTAGCCGCGCTCGTCGTGGATCGCCTCCACCCGCAGCTCCGGCTCCTCCGGATCGTCGACCACGTGGAACAGGCGCAGGTCGCGCATCAGCTTCGGCGACAGGAACTGCTGGATGAAGCTCTCGTCCCGGTAATTCTCCCAGCAATCGCGCAGGACCGCCATGGCGTCGCCGGCCCCGGCGATGTCGGGGAACCACGCCCGGTCCTCCTCGGTCGGCTGCTCGGCGATGCGGGCGATGTCCTGCATCATCGCGAAGCCGATCGCGTAGGGGTTGTGGCCGCCGTAGGAGCGGTCGTCGTAGGTCGGCTGCCGGATGACGTTGGTGTGCGACTGCAGGAACTCGAGATAGGCCGCCTCGGTGATCTGCCCGGATTCCGACAGGGCGTTCATGATCCGGTAGTGGCAGTAGGTGGCGCAGCCCTCGTTCATCACCTTGGTCTGGCGCTGCGGGTAGAAGTACTGGGCGACCAAGCGCACGATGCGCAGGATCTCGCGCTGCCACGGCCGCAGGCGCGGGGCGACCTTCTCCAGGAAGTAGAGGATGTTCTCCTGCGGCAGCTCCAGCAGGGCCTTGCGCCGCTCCGCCGCCAGGTCGGAGCGGACGGCGCCCGTCTTCTGCGGCAGGGTCCGCCAGAGGTCGTTGTAGATCTGCTCGCCGTGCTCGATCCGCTCGCGCTCGCGCCGCTGCTCGGAGGCGAGATCCGGCCGCTTCTTGCGCGGGTAGCGGTGGACGCCCTGGCTCATCAGCGCGTGGGCGGCGTCGAGCACCTGCTCCACCGCCTGGTGGCCGTAGCGCTCCTCGCAGCGGGCGATGAAGCCTTTCGCGAAATCCAGGTAGTCCAGAATACCTTCAGCGTCGGTCCATTGCCGGAACAGATAATTGTTCTTGAAGAAGTGGTTGTGGCCGAAGGCGGCGTGCGCGATGACGAGCGTCTGCATCGTCGCCGTGTTCTCCTCCATGACGTAGGAGATGCAGGGGTCCGAGTTGATGACGATCTCGTAGGCGAGCCCCATCAGGCCGCGGCGATACCCCGACTCGTGCTGGGCGAAGTGCTTGCCGAAGGACCAGTGCTTGTAGAACAGCGGCATGCCGATCGACGCGTAGGCGTCGAGCATCTGCTCGGCCGTGATGATCTCGATCTGGTTCGGGTACCAGGACAGGCCGAGCTGCGGCCCGGCCACCGCCTCGCAGGCGTCGTGGATCCGCCGGATCGTGTCGAAATCCCAGTCGTTGCCGGTGAACAGGGGCTTCTGGTTGCCCGCGATGATCTGGGGCGTGCGTGCCTTGACGAGCGTCATGCGGCCTCCCGATCGGTTGATGCGCGCGCCGCCATCACGCCTCCGCCTCGGCGCGGCCTTCCTTGCGGCCGAACAGCTCGCGGAAGACCGGGTAGATCTCCCGGCGGTGGTTGACCTTGCGCATGGCGATCGGCCCGCCGGCCTTGGCGATCGCCTCGTAGGTCCGCCACAGGGTGGTGCGGTGCTCGACGAAGCCGGCGCGCGGGCCGTTCTCGTCGCCGACCTCCAGATAGGCGAAGTGCTGGCAGGCCGGCAGGATGTGCGACCGCAGCAGCTCCGTGGAGGTCGGCCCGTCGGAGGAGACGTTGTCGCCGTCCGACGCCTGGGCGGCGTAGATGTTCCAGTCGTTCGGGTCGTAGCGCTCGGCGATGACGCGCTTCATCTCCACCAGCGCGGAGGAGACCAGGGTGCCGCCCGTCTCGCGCGAGCCGAAGAAGGTCTCCTCGTCCACCTCGGTCGCCCGGTCGGTGTGGCGGATGAACACGATCTCGACGTGCCGGTAGCGCCGCGTCAGGAAGATGTGCAGCAGGATGTAGAACCGTTTGGCGAGGTCCTTCATGTGCTCGGTCATCGAGCCGGACACGTCCATGAGGCAGAACATCACCGCCTGCGCGATCGGCCGCGGATAGGGCTCGAACCGGCGGAAGCGCAGGTCGATCGGATCGACGTAGGGGATGCGCTTCGCGCGCTCGCGCAGCCGGAACAGCGCCTGCTCCAGGTCGGCCCGCTCGGGGTGCCCCTCGGGAAGGGCGTCGAGCCGGGCTTCCAGGGCCGCGACCTCGTCGGGCTTCGGGCGCTTGAGGGCGATCCGCCGCGACATCGAGTTCCGCAGGGTGCGGGTGAGCGCGAGGTTGGCGGGCGAGCCGGTCACCGTGTAGCCCGCCCGACGCAAGCCTTCCGTCTCGACCACGGCCAGCCGCCGCTTGGCGAGGTCCGGCAGTTCCAGATCCTCGAGGAACAGCTCCAGGAACTCCTCGCGGGTGAGCACGAAGCGGAACGCGTCCTCGCTGTTCTCGCCGCCCTCCCCGCCCTCGCCGGCACCGCGACCGCCGCCGCTGCCCGGGGGGCGCTCGATCGTGTCGCCCTCCACGTAGGTCTTGTTGCCGGGCAGGATGTGGTCCTGCAGGCCCGTGCCGGGCTGGCGCGAGAACCGGGGCTCGCGGACGCCGTCCGCCGGAACGGTGACGCGGCCGTCCTTGCCGAGATCCTTGATGTCCTTCTCGCGGGCGGATTCCCGCACCGCGCGCTGGGCCACGTCCTTCACGCGCCGCAGGAAGCGCTGGCGGTTCGGGAGGCTCTTGCCGCCCGGGTTCAAACGTCGGTCGACGATGTGCATCCGCTGCGAAAACCCTCGTCCGCGTGCTCCGGCCGGGTCCGGACCCTTGTCGTACCATGCTGCCACCGGAGGAATGGATCCCTCTTTCGCAGCAGGGCCGAGATCTTCGCCGGCCGGTCGTCCGAAACTGTGGCGGCGGAGGGTCGGAACGGGGCCCGGCCGACCCGGCGGACCGGTCGAGCCCCGTCGCCCCTCAGCCGGCCTGCTTCACCCGCATGTACCACTCCACCAGGCGGCGGACCTGCCGCTCGGTGTAGCCGCGCGCGACCATGCGCTCGACGAACTCACCGTGCTTCTTCTCGGTCTCGCCGTCCTTCTTCGAGCCGAAGGAGATCACCGGCAGCAGCTCCTCCACCTGGGAGAACATCCGCCGCTCGATCACCTCGCGCAGCTTCTCGTAGGAGGTCCAGCTCGGGTTGCGGCCGCCGTGCTGCGCCCGGGAGCGCAGGGCGAACTTCACGACCTCGTTGCGGAAGTCCTTCGGGTTGGCGATCCCGGCGGGCTTCTCGATCTTGGTCAGCTCCTGGTTCAGGAGCTCGCGGTTCATCAGCTGGCCGGTCTCGGCGTCCTTGAAGTCCTGGTCCTCGATCCAGGCATCGGCGTAGTCGATGTACCGGTCGAACAGGTTCTGCCCGTAATCGTGGTACGATTCGAGGTAGGCCTTCTGGATCTCGTGGCCGATGAACTCCGCGTAGCGCGGGGCCAGCTCGGTCTTGATGAATTCCAGGTACTTCTTCTCGGTCTCGGGCGGGAGCTGCTCGCGGCGCAGCGACTGCTCCAGCACGTACATCAGGTGCACCGGGTCGGCCGAGACCTCGGTGGTGTCGTGGTTGAAGGTCGCGGCCAGCACCTTGAAGGCGAAGCGGGTCGAGATCCCGTCCATGCCCTCGTCGACGCCGGCCGTGTCCTTGTACTCCTGCATCGAGCGGGCGCGCGGGTCGACCTCGCGGAGCGACTCGCCGTCGTAGACCCGCATCTTCGAGAAGACGTTGGAATTGGCGTGCTCGCGCAGCCGCGACAGCACCGAGAACCGCGCCAGCATCTCCAGCGTGCCGGGCGCGCAGGCCGCGTCCGACAGCTCCGAGCCGGAGATCAGCTTCTCGTAGATCCGCTGCTCCTCGGTGACGCGCAGGCAGTACGGGACCTTGATCACGTAGATCCGGTCGATGAAGGCCTCGTTGTTCTTGTTGGTCTTGAAGGTCTGCCACTCGGCCTCGTTCGAGTGCGCCAGGATCACGCCGGTGAAGGGGATCGCGCCGATATTCTCGGTGCCGACGTAGTTGCCCTCCTGCGTCGCCGTGAGCAGCGGGTGCAGCATCTTGATCGGCGCCTTGAACATCTCGACGAACTCGAGGATGCCCTGGTTCGCCCGGTTCAGGCCGCCCGAGTACGAGTAGGCGTCGGGATCGGCCTGCGACAGGGTCTCGAGCCGCCGGATGTCGACCTTGCCGACGAGCGACGAGATGTCCTGGTTGTTCTCGTCGCCCGGCTCGGTCTTGGCGATGGCGATCTGGCGCAGGCGCGAGGGCCGGACCTTGATCACCTTGAAGCGCGAGATGTCGCCGTTGAACTCGTCGAGGCGCTTCAGTGCCCAGGGACTCATCAGGCCGGTCAGCCGCCGGCGCGGGATGCCGTAGCGGCGCTGGATCTCCTCGCCCATCGTCTCGGGGTCGAACAGGCCCAGCGGGCTCTCGAAGACCGGCGAGACCTCGTCCCCGGCTTTGAGTACGTAGACGGGGTGAACCTCCATCAAGAGCTTCAGCCGCTCGGCCAGCGACGACTTACCGCCGCCCACCGGACCGAGCAGGTAGAGGATCTGCTTGCGCTCCTCCAGCCCCTGCGCGGCGTGGCGGAAGAACGAGACGATCCGCTCGATCGTCTCCTCCATGCCGTAGAATTCGCGGAAGGCCGGGTAGGTCCGGATCGTCCGGTTCATGAAGATCCGGCCGAGGCGCGAATCCTTGGCGGTGTCCACGAATTCCGGTTCGCCGATCGCCGCGAGGATGCGCTCGGCGGCCGAGGCGTACATCAGGGGCTCGTCGCGACAGGCCTCGAGATACTCGGAGAGCGTCATCTCCGTGTCGCGGCGGGCCTCGTACCCTCGGGCGAAGCTCTGGAAAAGGTCGTTCGTCGCATGCATCGGCATTCGATAACCCTCTCAGACCGTGACAGCTTCATCCTGTCTCGGCTCGGATGCAACCGACAGGCCCGCTTTTGTCGCAGTGCGGCGAGCGTGGCGCCCGGCATGTCGATTGCATGCAACACTCCGCAGCGCTGAAGGCGGCACGGACGAGACTCCGTGCCGCCCCCGGACGGCTGCCGGGGCGGCAGAACTGCTCAGAGACCGGGTCGGCCGGAGCCTGCTCACAAATCCGTGCCCTCTTTCTTGCCGTCGTCTCCCGATTTGGTACCCGCGCCCCCGACCGTGATCTTGACGGTCTGCGTCTGGACTTGCCCGTCGGAACTCTTGACCTCGAACGTCACCTCGTCGGTGCCGGTGAAGCCGTTGTTGGGCTGGTAGAACAGCGCCTGGACGGCCGCCTCCTTGTTGGGACAGCGGTAGCTCGCCGGCGTCTTCAGCTTGCCGACCTTGGTGATCACCGACCCGTTCTTGGGCGGTCCCGAGACCTTGAACTCGGGCATCGGCCCAGGAGAACAATCCTTCTTGAGGTTCGGCGCGATCTCGATGCGGACCGTCTTGCCGGGCGCCACCGTCTTGGTTCGGCTGGTCGGCGCCTGGGCCAGGGCGGGCCCGGCCAGTGCCATGCTCCCTGCGAGCAGCGCGGCGAGCGGACGTAGGGCGATCATGGCAGCGTCTCTCCAAAGCCGACCCGGGGCCTCTCCCCGGACACGTGTCCGGATGCCCCGTTCATCGGTCCAGACCATGTGGGGACGCCCCGCACGGGCGTCGAGGGCCCGGGCGGCGGCTTAATTCTGGAGGGCCGCCGCGACGATCCCGGTGATGCGGGCGATCTGCGCGGCGTCGAACTCGCCGGCCAGCGCGGCGGCGAGCCGCCCCTCGACCCGCGCCCGCTCCCCGGCATCGGCCACCGGGACGGGGGGAATCTCGTCCTCGGCCAGGCGGCAGACCCGGCGGATCGTCTCGGCCGCCGCCAGGAGTTTCTCCCGGTCGGTGGGACCCATCTCCCAGAGCGGATTGCGCAGGCGGCTGATCACCCGCTTGGCGTCGCGGTACTCCCGGTCGACGCCGGTGGCCGCCTCGATCTGGCTGACCAGGAACATCAACTCCAGGACTTCGGACGCCGCCTCCGGGCAGGTGCGGACGATCCGCATGATGCGGGCCATCAGCTCCTGGCTGGGCGTCAGCTTGGATTTGGGCGCGGCCATGCGGGCGACAACGCGAGTTGTTGCCGGAAAGTTCGCCTGCCGCGTGTGGGGCCCGGGCCCGTCGAGTCCGGCGGGGCCCTCAGGCCTCCGCGTCGGGCAGCTCGCGCAGCCCGTCGAGCAGGGCGCGGCAGGCCCGCAGCTCGTCCAGGGCCTCGGCCAGGGCCGCCCGGTCCGAGGCCTCGAGCGTCCCGGCCCGCGTTCCGGCCCGGCTCGCGGCCTCGGCCTCGACCTCCTGAAGCAGGGGCTCGGCCGCCACGGCCTCGCCGCGACCGACGGCCTGCACGAAGCGGACGCCGTTCTCCTTGAGGACCCGCTGCGCCCCCGCGATGGTGTAGCGCTGCACGTGCAGGAGGTGGCGGATGCCGGCGACGAGCTCGATGTCCTGGGGCCGGTAATAGCGCCGCCCGCCCGCCCGCTTCACGGGTCGGATCTGGCCGAAGCGGGTCTCCCAGAACCGCAGCACGTGCTGGGGCACGTCGAGTTCCTCGGCCACCTCGCTGATCGTCCGGAACGCGTGGGCGCTCTTCTCGCCGCTCCCGGTCGGCGGGTCGTCGGTGGATGCGGCGGCGAGGGCTGGCGGCATGGGCAACTTACGGAGCGGGGCGAAGCAGCGCGATCTTGCCGGCTCGCAGGGCCGCACTCAAGCCTGGAGTCCGGCCGATCCGGCCGCGCTCCCGGACGGTGACGCCCGCGCGGTCAATCGTCGTCGTGCTCACCCGCGCCGTTCAGGCCGTTGATCTTGGCCTTGAGCACGTTGGAGGGCTTGAACACCATCACCTGCCGCGGCTCGATCGCGACTTCGACCCCGGTCTTGGGATTCCGACCGACGCGCTTGCCCTTGCTGCGCACCACGAAGGAGCCGAACGAGGACAGCTTCACCGTCTCGCCGCTCGCGAGGCAGCTGCAGATCTCGGACAGCACGGTCTCGACGAGGGCGGCCGACTCGGTCCGCGACAGGCCCACCTGATGGTAGACGGCCTCGCTCAAGTCGGCGCGCGTCACCGTCTTGCCTGCCATGCCGTGCCCCCTCGCCCGCATCCCTCGCCCCATGACGCACGGCGCGGCACCCTTGGCCGCGCCGAACGCTGAAGGCGTATCCCTATGATCCGGCACGCTAATCGGCGCTCCGCCCCCGGTCAACCGCGCCGGGGCAGCGAATCGTTTCGCGCGCGCCGCCGGAGGCCTCACCAGCGGATCAGCGCCGCGCCCCAGCTGAACCCGCCGCCGATCGCCTCGATCATCACGAGGTCGCCCGCCCGGATGCGGCCGTCCCGCCGCGCCACGTCGAGGGCCAGGGGGATCGAGGCCGCCGAGGTGTTGCCGTGGCGATCCACCGTCAGGACGATCTTGTCCCGGGCGACCCCGAGCTTGTCGGCCGAGGCCTCGATGATCCGGCGATTGGCCTGATGCGGCACGAACCAGTCGAGTTCCTCCGCGGTGATGCCCGCCTGCGCGAAGGCCTCGACGATCACGTCGGTGACCTGCCCGACGGCGAAGCGGAACACGTCGCGGCCCTCCATGCGCAGGTGGCCGGTGGTGCCGGTGGAGCCCGGGCCGCCGTCGACGTAGAGCTTCTCCCGGTGGCGGCCGTCCGACCGCAGGCTCGCGCTGAGGACGCCGCGGTCCCCGGCCCCCTCCTGCGCCTCCAGCACGACGGCGCCGGCGCCGTCGCCGAACAGCACGCAGGTCGTGCGGTCCTCCCAGTCGACGATCCGCGAGAAGGTCTCGGCGCCGATCACGAGGGCCCGCCGGGCGGCCCCCGTGGTCAGGAACTTGTCGGCGGTCGAGACCGCGAAGACGAAGCCGGCGCAGACCGCCTGCAGGTCGAAGGCCGCGCCCTGATGGATGCCCAGCGCCGCCTGGATCTGGGTCGCGGTCGCCGGGAAGGTGTGATCCGGCGTCGAGGTGGCGCAGATCACGAGGTCGATGTCGTCCGCGGTCAGCCCGGCATCGTCCAGGGCGGCCCTGGCCGCGCGCGTGCCGAGGACCGAGGTGGTCTCGTCGGGACCCGCGAGGTGGCGCTGGCGGATGCCGGTGCGCTGGACGATCCACTCGTCGGAGGTGTCCACCCGCTCGGCCAGGTCGGCGTTCGTCACCACCCGCGCGGGCAGACTCGATCCGGTCCCAACCACCACCGAGCGCAGAGGGGGGACGCGCCGGTGCTGCCCGGGGTCAGTGCGGAGGGTTGCCATCATTGTCCTTCCCGGACGACACCAGCTTCACAATCTTCGGTTGTGAAGCTGCGGACGTCCGTTTTCCATCCCGTCCGTCGACGGAGGCCCGGGCCGGCGTCAGGCCGGCGCCAGCGCCGCCGTCTGGTCGAGCATCTCGCGGATCGTGCGGATCATGTCGTGCCGCGCCATGTCGTGCGCCAGATCGATCGCCGCGGCGAAGCCCTGAGCGTTCTCCGAGCCGTGGCTCTTGATCACGATGCCCTCGAGGCCGAGGAACACCCCGCCATTGGCCCGGCTCGGGTTCATCTTGTCCTTGAGGGCCTTGAAGGCCTGCCGGGCGAACAGCGCGCCGATCTTGGCCGACAGCGTCCGGGTCATGGCGGCGCGGAGATACGTGCCGATCTGCTTGGCGGTGCCCTCGGCGGTCTTGAGGGCGATGTTGCCGGTGAATCCCTCGGTCACCACCACGTCGACCGTGCCGCGGCCGAGGTCGGTGCCCTCGACGAAGCCGTGATAGGTGAGGCCGGGGCTCTCCATCTCGCGCAGGATCCGGGCGGCCTCCTTGACCGCCTCGTTGCCCTTCATCTCCTCGGTGCCGACGTTGAGCAGGCCGACGGTGGGGCGGTCGAGGTCGAACACGATGCGCGCCATGGCCGAGCCCATCACGGCCATCTCGACGAGGTGCTCGGCATCCGTGCCGATGGTGGCGCCCACGTCGAGCACGACGCTCTCGCCGCGCACGGTCGGCCACAGGCAGGCGATGGCGGGCCGCTCGATGCCCGACATGGTCTTCAGGCAGATCTTCGACATCGCCATCAGCGCGCCGGTGTTGCCGGCCGACACGCAGGCGTCGGCCTGCCCGTCGCGGACCGCCTGGATCGCCTGCCACATGGACGACTTGCCCCGGCCCTGGCGCACCGCCTGGCTCGGCTTGTCGTCCATGGCCACGGCCACGCTGGTGTGGCGGATCTCGACGCAGTCCTTGAGCCGGGGCTCCTTGGCGACCAGGGGCGCGATCACCGCCTCGTCGCCGAACATCAGGAAGGTGGTGCCGGGATGGCGCTCCCGGGCCAGCGCCGCGCCGGGCACGACCGTGGTGGGCCCGTGGTCGCCACCCATGGCGTCGAGCGAGATGCACACGCGTTGGGACATGTCGGTAGCGGGTCGCGGGTCTCGGCGGGAAAGGGGTTCGGACGGCGGCGGGACGGGGCCCGCCGGGCGCGGCGGACCATAGCGATACCGGCCCGGCGGGCAAATGAAATCGGCCGGCGGGCGGTTCCGGCCGGACGCGACGGCCTCAGCCGTCGCGGTCGCGGAGCTTGCGCAGGCCGTCCAGGGGCCCCGCCTCGTCGCCCGCCACGACCGGCTCGAAGGCGATGCCGGGCTTGCGCGGGTACGGGTCGAGGCCCAGCGCCAGGAACTCGGCGGTGAGCGCGCCGAAATCGATGCGGCCGCCCACCAGGGGGTCGGGGATGTCGGCGTCCTCGGCGTCGGTGCCGGCGAGCCGGTCCGTGTCGGTGAACACCACCTCGACGGGTTCCCGGACCGGCGCCTCGAAGGGTTCGAGGCTGACGGTGCAGACCTGGGTCACCAGGGCCTCCACGGCTCCGGTCACGGTGAGGCGGCTGGTCGCCCCCTCGATGGCGAAGCGCCCGACGAGGTCGCGGATCCCGGGGATCCCGAAATCGGCGGCGAGCGCCGCGCACTCGGCCGGGGTCGCCTCCACGGTGACGGCGCCGCGTCCCTGGGGCAGGCGCTCGACATTGACCCAGCGCGCGAGCGGGAAAGCGTCCTGTCTGGCATCGCGGCTGCTGGCATCGCGGCTCATGCGCGTCCTCCGTGATCAGGGCCGGCCGGTGCCGGCGCGAAGCCCGCGGGCTCCGGGAAGGGCGGCCCGGCCCCGAGGAGGCCGTCGAGATCGGCCCCGGCCAGCGCCGCGTCGGCCGCCCGCACGTAGGCGGTGAGGCTGCGCCCGTCACCCTCGCCGCCGAGCACGTTGCGGACGAGGGCCGCCTCCAGGGCCGCGGCGTCGCCGGCCTCCAGGGCGGCGTCGTAGCCCTCGGCCCGGCCGTAGAAGGCGGCGCCGAGCTTCTTCATCCGCTTGGACACGCCCATGTCGCCGACGCCCAGCTCGCGCAGCGACGCGTCGAGCTGGGTGAAGACGGAGTTCACCAGATCCTGCGCCACCTCGGCGGCCGGGGGCGGCAGCCGGTTCAGCCGGCGCAGGACCAGGATGGCGTGCAGGCACAGGGACTCGAACCGGCCCTCCACGGTGTCGGGCACCCCGAGATCCGTGTAGAGGCCCGGCCGGCGCGCGGCCTGGCTCAGGGCGACGTGCAGCCCCTCGACGGCGCGGCGGCGCGCGCCCGCGCGGCGGAACAACCCGGCGATCATCGGTGCGGAACCCCGGCCCTCTGTGGCCAAGCTTGCCTTGTCAAAGCCATAACCCCGCGGTACGGCAACCCACGCCCAGGGCGCAAGCGCCGTCGGAGCCCCGTGCCGGCGGCGACGGTCGCGCCCCGTCCGTCAACACGCTCTCTGGGGGCCCGATGCGGCGCCGTTTCGTCCAGTCCTTCGCGCGCCTCGCCCTGCTCGGCCTCGCGGCAGGCGGCCTGTCCGGCTGCATCGGCGAGGAGCTGCGCCACGGCTACCAAGTCGATCAGGCGGCGCTCGCCACGATCAAGCCCGGCATGGGCCCGGAGCAGGTGCTGCAGATCCTCGGCACGCCCTCGACCGTGTCGACGGTCGGCAACAAGTCCTGGTACTACATCTCGCAGAACACCCGCCGGACGATCATGTTCCTGGGCGAGCAGGTCGAGGACCAGAAGGTCACGGCCGTGTACTTCACCCCCGCCTTCAAGGTCGAGCGCGTGGCGCTCTACGGCCTGCAGGACGGCCGGATCTTCGACTTCATCGAGCGCACGACGCCGACGAGCGGCGCCGACCGCGCCTTCCTCAGCCAGCTGTTCCGCGGCCTGACCCGCTACGAGCCGTTCGGCAGCGGCAGCGGCACCAGCATCGTGCCGGGCGCCAATCGCGGCATGTGACCGGCCCCGCCCGCCGCGAGGCGGGCGATCTCTCCGGGCTCCGAGAACAGGTGCTCGGGGCCGAGGGACGCGAGGGTCCGCGGGTCGGTGTAGCCCCAGGCCACGGCCCCGAACGGGCAGCCGAGGGCGCGCGCCGCCTCGAGGTCGCGGATCTCGTCGCCGATGCAGAGGGCCCGGTGCGGCGCCACGCCGGTCCGCGCGAGCAGCGCCCTCAGCCGGCGCGCCTTCCCGAAGATCGACGCCCCGCAGGCGTAGGTGCCGATGCGGGCGGCACTGTCCGGCCCGAGCACCCGCCGCACCGTGTCGGCGCGATTCGACGACAGGATCGCCAGCGGCACGCCCGCCTCCGCGACCGCGTCCAGCATCGCCGGGACGCCGGGAAACAGGGCGATCTGCGCGGCGTCGCGCGCGGCCAGCGCGTGCATGTGGCGGGCGATGAGCGGCAGCTTCCAGCGCGGGATGCCGAGATGGGCGACGATCGCCCGGGCGCCCTGGAGTCGGAGCTCCTCCACCTCGTGGGCCTCGACCCGCCGGAACCGGTAGCGGTCGGCGACGCCGTTCAGCACCGAGCAGAACCACGCGAAGCTGTCGGCCAGCGTGCCGTCGAAGTCGAGGACGACGAGACCCGGCCCGGGCGCGGCCGGCATCCGGGCCGGCATCCGGGTCATGTCAGGTCCGCAGGTTCTCGAGCGGGACGCTGAGCCGCATCAGGAGACCGCCCGGCGCCCAGTCGTGCTCCAGCACCCCGTCGAGCTGGCCGGCGACGCTGCGCTCCGCCAGCACCGTGCCGAACCCCTTCCGGGACGGCGCGCCGACGACCTGCGGGCCGCCCTCCTCGCGCCAGGTCAGCGTGTAGCGGCCCGCCTCGCGGATCCCGCTGAGCGAGACGGCGCCCTCCCGGGTCGAGAGACCGCCGTACTTGACCGCGTTGGTGGCCTGCTCGTGCATGATCAGCGCGAGGGCCGTGGCGGTGCGCTCGCCGATCTCGGCATCGTCCCCGGAGATCACCACGCGCGCCCGCCCGCTCTCCTCGTAGGCGGCCATGATCAGGCGCATCAGCCCGAGCACCGTCTGGCCGGCGACCGGCGGGGCGCTGTCGGGGGAATGCGGGCGCACGTACTCGTGGGCCCGGGCCAGGGCGCCGAGCCGCTCGCGGAACGCGGCCACGAACGGCTTGGCCGCGGGGTCGGTCCGGGCGGTCAGGGCGGCGAGGCCGCCGACCACCGCGAAGATATTCTTGATCCGGTGCGACAGCTCGCGGATCAGCAGGTCGCGGGCCTCCTCGGCGCGCTTGGCCTCGCGCAGGTCGCGGGTGACGGTGGCGTAGCCGATCTCCGCCCCGGTCGGGTCGCGCACCGGGAAGATGTTGTAGAGCACCGCCAGCGGCTCGCCGGTGACGAAGTGCCGGAAGGCGAGCTCGCCCTCCCAGAACCCGTCCCGGCGCACCGCCGGCATGACGGTCTCGGCCAGGATCCGGCGGCTGTCGTCGGTGAAGAAGTCGGGCACCGTCTTGGCGCGGGCGGCCGCGAGGTCGGGCAGACCGACCAGGGCCAGGGCCGCCTCGTTGAGGTGGGTGATCGCGCCCTCGAGGGTGCAGAGCCCGATGAAGTCCTTGGAGGTCTCGACGATCGCCGCGAGCTTGCGGGCCTCGGCCTCGGCGCGCTTCAGGTCGTCGATGTCGGTGCAGGTCCCGAACCAGCGCTCGATCCGCCCCTCGGCGTCCCGGATCGGCATGGCGCGCCCCAGGGTCCAGCGGTAGTCGCCGCTGTTGTGGCGCAGGCGGTACTCGATCTCGTAGGGCTCGCCAGTGGCCAGCGAGTGGCGCCAGCGCGCCCAGGCCCGGTCCTGGTCCTCGGGATGGAACATCCCGCTCCAGGCCTCGCCGTCGGTGGAGCCGTGGGGGACGCCGGTGAACTCGTACCAGCGGTCGTTGTAGTAGTCGTGGAACCCGTCCGGCCGCGTGGTCCAGACCATCTGGGGCATCGCCGAGGTCATCACGCGGAAGCGGCGCTCGCTGGCGGCGATCTCCGCCTCGCGGGCGGCGACCTGCGCCAGCGTCCGGCGGTGCTCCAGCAGGCTGGAGATCTGGCGCGCCAGTGCCAGCAGGGTCGCGGTCTGCTCCGAATCGAGGCCGCCCGGCCGCGGGGCCCGGTCCAGCACGCACAGCGCGCCGAGGGGGATGCCGTGGCCGCCGCGGATCACCGCGCCCGCGTAGAAGCGGTAGGCCGGCGCCCCGGTGACGAGGGGGTTCTCGGTGGTCCGCGGGTCGGCGGTCAGGTCCGGGATGATGAGAAGGTCACCGGCCTCGATCGTGTGGGCGCAGACCGAGCAGTTGATCGGCAGCTCGCGCTTGCCGAGGCCCAACTCCGACTTGAACCATTGGCGCTCGGCGTCGACGAGGCTGACGAGCGCGACCGGGGCCCGGCAGACATAGGCGGCGACCCGCACGAGATCGTCGTAGAGCGGCTCCGGCTCGGAATCGAGGATCGCGAGGTCGCGCAACTCCGCGATCCGGGCCGCGGCGCTCCAGCGCCCGTCGGTCGGTCCGGCTTCCGCGAGCGCGTGAGGTGCAGGCACATCCATGGTCCTGCCATCACATAGGTGCGCGACGGCCCGCTGCCAAGGAACCGCCGCGCTTTCCTGCCGCACCCCTGCCGCACCCCTGCCGCACCCGCGCGGATGCGGCAGGGGTCCCGAAGACGGCGCGTCAGGCGGCGCGTCAGGCGGCGCGGGACTCGGCCAGCGTCGGATAGTCGACGTAGCCCTCGGGCCCCTGGCTGTACCACGTCGCGGCGTCGTCCTTGTTGAGCGGCGCGCCCTCGGCGATGCGCTCGACGAGGTCCGGATTGGCGATGAAGGTCCGGCCGAACGCGATGGCGTCGGCCTCGCCGGCATCCAGGGCCTTCTGGCCGCTGATCCCGTCATAGTCGGCGTTCAGGATCATCGGGTTGCGGAACACGCGCCGCATCGCCGGGGCGATCGGCGGGTGGTCGGCCTTGCCGAAGGTGCCGTTCGGTCCCGGCTCGCGCATCTCCAGGAAGGCGATCCCGGCATCGGCGAGCGCCTGGGCGGCGGCGACGAACAGCGGCTCCGGGTTCGAGTCGTTGCAGCCCTGGATCGCGCCGTTCGGCGAGAGGCGCACGCCCGTGCGCTCCGGCCCGGCGACCTTCGCCACCGCCTCGGTGACCTCGCGCAGGAGCCGCACGCGGTTCTCGATGGAACCGCCGTACTGGTCGGTGCGGTGGTTGGTGCCGTCGCGGAGGAACTCGTCGATCAGGTAGCCGTTCGCGGCGTGGATCTGCACCCCATCGAACCCGGCCGCCAGGGCGTTGGCGGTGGCCCGCTCGTAATCGGCGAGCAGGCGCGGGATCTCGGACACCTCCAGGGCGCGGGCCTCGCTGTAGGGCTTCTTGCCGGAATAGGTGTGGGCCTGGTCGGGGGCCGTCGTGGGCGAGGACGAGACCGGCTTGGCGCCGCCGAGGAAGTCCGAATGGACCATCCGCCCCATGTGCCAGATCTGGCAGACGATCTTGCCGCCCCGGTCGTGAACGGCCTTCACGATCGGCCGCCACGCGTCGACCTGGGCGTCGGACCAGATGCCCGGCGCGTAGGGCCAGCCGAGGCCCTCCTGGCTGATGCCGGTGGCCTCGGTGAGGATCAGGCCGGCACCGGCGCGCTGCGCGTAGTACTCGGCCATGATCGGGGTCGGAACGTGCTCGCGGGTGCCGCGGCCGCGGGTCAGCGGAGCCATGAAGATCCGGTTCTTCGCCTCGATGGCGCCGATGCGGATCGGGTCGAGCAGGGACGGCATGGGTTACCTCGTGCTGGCGCGGCGGGGGCCGCGTCCGGGTTTAATCCGGCGCCGAGGTGGCGCTGCGGCGCCGCGATGCCAAGGTGTTGCGCCGCAGGACTGACCGTCGCGTGCGGGTACGCACACGGCGAGACGGGAAGGGCCGGGCTCTGCGAAGAGCCCGGCCCCGTCGACGCGCCTCAGCCCCGCGGAACTCAGCTATGCGCCAGCACGGCGAGCAGCAGGAGGGCGATGATGTTGGTGATCTTGATCGCCGGGTTCACCGCCGGACCGGCGGTGTCCTTGTAGGGGTCGCCGACCGTGTCGCCGGTCACCGCCGCCTTGTGGGCCTCGGACCCCTTGCCGCCGTGGTGGCCGTCCTCGATGTACTTCTTGGCGTTGTCCCAGGCGCCGCCGCCCGAGGTCATCGAGATCGCCACGTAGAGCCCGGTGAGGATCACGCCGAGCAGGCTCGCGCCCACGGTGGCGAAGGCCTGGCTCTTCCCGGCGATGAACTGGATCACGAAGAACAGCACCACCGGCGACAGGACCGGCAGCAGCGAGGGGACGATCATCTCCTTGATCGCCGCGCGGGTCAGCATGTCCACTGCCCGCCCGTAATCCGGCCGGTCGGTCCCCTGCATGATCCCGGGCTTGGCCCGGAACTGGCGCCGGACCTCCTCGACCACCGCGCCCGCCGCGCGCCCGACCGCCGTCATGGCGATGCCGGCGAACAGGAACGGGATCAGGCCGCCGAGCAGCAGCCCGACCACCACGTACGGGTTGGAGAGCGAGAAATCGACGCTGACCCCCTGGAAGAAGCGGTACTGCGTCGGGCTCGCATGGGCGATGAAGTAGTTCAGGTCCGACGTGTAGGCGGCGAACAGCACCAGCGCGCCAAGGCCCGCCGAGCCGATCGCGTAGCCCTTGGTCACCGCCTTGGTGGTGTTGCCGACCGCGTCGAGGGCGTCAGTCGACTTGCGCACCTCGGCGGGCAGGCCCGCCATCTCGGCGATGCCGCCGGCATTGTCGGTGACGGGTCCGAACGCGTCGAGGGCGACGATGAAGCCGGCCAGCGCCAGCATGGCGGTGACCGCGATGGCGATGCCGAACAGGCCGGCGAGCGCGTAGGTGCTGATGATGCCGGCCACGATCACGATGGCCGGGAGCGCGGTCGATTCGAGCGAGATCGCCAGCCCCTGGATCACGTTGGTGCCGTGCCCGGTCACCGACGCGTCGGCGATCGACTTCACCGGGCGGAAGTTGGTGCCCGTGTAGTACTCGGTGATCACCACGATCAGCGCCGTGATGGCGAGCCCGATCACCGCGCAGCCGAACAGGGCGCCCGACGTGAAGGTCAGGCCGGTGGAGGTGGTGAAGCTCGTCGAGAAGCCGCCGAACAGGGTCATGTTGACCGCCGCGATCGCCGCGATGGAGAGCACGCCGGCGGCGATCAGCCCCTTGTAGAGGGCGCCCATGATCGACTGGTTGGCGCCGAGCCGCACCGCGTAGGTGCCGGCGATGGAGGTGAGGATGCAGGCCGAGCCGATGGCGAGCGGGTACAGCATCATCGGCTCGAGGACGTTTCGGTCACTGCCGCCCGCGCCCGAGAAGAAGATCGCGGCCAGCACCATCGTGGCGACGACCGTCACCGCGTAGGTCTCGAACAGGTCGGCCGCCATGCCGGCGCAGTCGCCGACATTGTCACCGACGTTGTCGGCGATGGTGGCGGGGTTGCGCGGATCGTCCTCCGGGATGCCGGCCTCGACCTTGCCGACGAGGTCGCCGCCGACATCGGCCCCCTTGGTGAAGATGCCGCCGCCGAGGCGGGCGAAGATCGAGATCAGCGAGGCGCCGAAGCCCAGCGCCACGAGGGCGTCGATCACCTCGCGGCTCGACGGCTCGAGATGGGCCGCGCGGGTGAGGAACAGGTAGTAGAGGGCGACGCCGAGGAGCGCGAGGCCCGCGACCAGCATGCCGGTCACCGCCCCCGACTTGAAGGCGACGTCGAGGCCGCCGCCCAGCGAGGTCGAGGCGGCCTGGGCGGTGCGGACATTGGCCCGCACCGAGACGTTCATGCCGATGAAGCCGGCCGCGCCCGACAGCACGGCGCCGATCAGGAAGCCGACCGCGACCTTGATCCCGAGGAAGACGGCGAGGAGGACGAACAGGACGACGCCGACGAGGCCGATCGTCGTGTACTGCCGGCGGAGATAGGCCTGCGCGCCCTCGGCGATGGCGGCGGCGATCTCCTGCATGCGCTGCGTGCCGGCGTCGCGCCGCATCACGTCGAGGATCGTGACGATGCCGTAGGCGACGGCGCAGAGCCCGCCCGCGATGATCAGGACCAAGGGAATCATTCGACCGTCCTTGTTATTATCGTGCCTGGCGTGGGCTTGTGATTGTCGAGCTTGGCCGCCGGACGACGGCCATGGGACGCGGTGCTCGGATCCGGGGCTTTCCTTCCCAGAACAATGCCTTGATTGCCAAACTTCGCCGGTGAGCGCAAACGCCGCGCGGGCGGACGGCGCCGGGATCGAGTCCCGTGGCGCGGCGCGCCGACGCGTCCCGGACTCGAAAAACTGCATTATGATGCAAATGCCGTTCCCGGCCGGCCGCCGCCGGCCCGCTCTCGCGGGCACCGCGCGGCGGGTCAGAGCCGTTCCCGATCGATCCGGGACGGCGGCGATGCCCGGGCCCGTGCCGAACGAGGCGCGGGTGCCGGGACCGGGTTCGCTGTCCTTTCCGGCCGTTGCAGCAGGATCGGGAACGGTCCCCGCGGCCGTTAACCCTGCCTTAACCAACCGATATTCTATTTTTGGTTGTATTCTGACGGGGGTTCGCCATGAGCAGCGACCAGGCCGCCAAGCTGGCGGCGACGATCGAGGTGTTGAGCGGCGCGGTCGGGTTCCTGATCGCCGAACGGGTCGCGGCGCAGCCGCTCGCGATCCAAGACGACCTGCTGTCCGTGCTGCAGCGCGCCCTGTCCCGGGCGCCCGGCGCGGGCGGGGACCCGGTCGGCCGCTGGATCCCGGTGGTCGCCGCCGAGATGATCGGGGAGGTCCGGGGCCAGATCGGCCACCCGGCCGGGGCCGCCGCCGGCCCGATGGCCGCCCGGCCGGACGCGATCCGGGCGTCAGAAGTGGCTGAAGGCCCCGGCCGCGAACACGCGCTCGGCGCCATCGCGCATTTCGAAGCGCGGCGGGCCGTCGCCTGAGGTGACGGTGCCGATGGCGGCGACGGCGATCCCGGCGGCCGCGGCCTCGGCCCGGAGATCCTCCAGGCGCTCCGGCGCGACGGTGCAGAGGATCTCGTAATCGTCGCCGCCGGTCAGGACCGCCTCGATCAGGGCGGGCTCCGCTGCGCAGGCGCTCCGGGCGGCCCCCGAGAGCGGCACGTCGGCCACCGCCACCCGGGCGGTGCGGCCCGCCCCCAGCATCTTGGCGAGATCCCCCGCGAGGCCGTCGGAGACGTCCATGGCGGCGGTGGCGTGGCGGCGGACCGCCGGCGCGGCGGCGAGCCGCGGGCGCGGGTGCAGGTAGCGGTCGGCGAGTTCGGACCGCTGCGCCGGGTCGAGGCCTGACGCCCAGGGGGCGTCGGGCTCCAGGCGCATCCGCAGGCCGAGGGCGGCGTCGCCGATCGTGCCGGTGACGCAGATCCGGTCGCCCGCCCGCGCGGTGGTGCGCCGCACGATGGTGCCGGTCGGCACCTCGCCGAACGCGCTCACCGAGATCAGCGCCGGCCCACCGGAGCGCACCGTGTCGCCGCCCAGCAGCGGGCAGCCGGCCGCCGCGGCCGCCGCGCCGAGCCCCTGCGCGAAGCCGTCGAGCCAGGCCTCCGTCCAGTCGTCGGGGAGCGCCAGGGTCAGCAGGAAGCCGCGCGGGACCGCGCCCTTGGCGGCGATGTCGGAGAGGTTCACGCCGAGGGCCTTGCGGGCGATCGAGGCCGGCGGATCCTCCGCGAAGTAGTGGATCCCCGCCACCACGGCGTCGACGGTGAGGACGAGGTCGTGGCCCGGCGCGGGCGTCAGCGCGGCGGCGTCGTCCCGGAGCCCGTCGGCGCCCGGCCCGGCGAGCGGGGCGAAGTAGCGGGCGATCAGCCCCTCCTCGGAGGCGCGGGCCGGCCCGGCCAAGGCTCAGGCCTTCCCGGCCGACGGTTTCCCAGCCGCAGCTTTGCCGGGGAGCGGCTTGGACGAGCCCGGCTTGCCGGAAGCCTTCGGGGCCCCGACCTCGCCCGGCCGGACCTCGCGGGCGACCCGGTCGAGGACGGCGTTGACGAGGCCCGGCTCGTCGGCCGTGTAGAAGCTGTGGGCCACGTCGACGTATTCCGAGATCGCCGCGGCCGCCGGCACGTCGCGGCGGAACATCAGCTCGTAGGCGCCCGCCCGCAGGATCGCCCGGAGCACGATCTCGATGCGCCGCAGCGGCCAGCCCTGGGCGAGCGCCTGGTCGAGCTTCGGGTCGATGGCGCGCTGCTCCTCGACCGTGCCGCGCAGCAGGTCGCGGAAGAAGGCGGTCTCGGCCGGGGGATGGGCGATCCCGTCGACCTCCTGGCCGATCCAGAAGGCCTCGAACTCGGCGAGGGCGTCGAGCACGCCCTTGCCGGAGATGTCCATCTCGTAGAGCGCCTGCACGACGGCGAGGCGCGCGCCGCTGCGCGGGCTGATCTTGGCGGGAGCGCCGGCGGTGTCGGTGCCGGTCTCCGGATGGGTGTCGGGGGTCCCGGTCATGGGTGTATCCGTCATCGCGGGCGCGCGCCGTCGGCCATACGCTTCAGGGCGAGCACGCCGAGCGCCGCCTCGGCGGCACCGCCGCCCTTGTTCATCTCGGCGACCCGGGCGCGGGCGAGGGCCTGCGCCTCGGTCTCGACCGTGAGGATGCCGTTGCCCAGGGGCACCCGGCGCTGCACCGACAGGTCCATGAGCGCCCGGGCGCTCTCGCCGGCGACGATGTCGTAGTGGCCGGTCTCGCCGCGGATGACGCAGCCCAGCGCCACCACGGCGTCGTAGGCCCCCGTGTCGAGCAGGATCGCCGCGGCGGCGGGGATCTCCAGGGCTCCCGGCACGGTCACCACGGTGGCCCGGGCGTCGGCGGCCTCGATCGCCGCCAGGGCGCCGGCGAGGAGTTCGTCGGCGATCGCGTCGTAGTAGCGCGCCTCGACCACGAGGATCCGGGCGCCGGCGAGCGCCGGGTCGGTGGGCTTGGGCGCCGAATCGGCGCGGGTATGGGCGACCATGGCTCTCGTCCGGCCGGGTTTTCGGGAATGGGCGGGCGGCACGTCGGGCACCCGCACGGGGGAGGACGGTTAGACCGAAGCGGCCGGCGCCACAAGCGGCGCGGGACCAGGCCCCGGCCCCCGCACCACGGCCGCGGCGCGCCCTACCCCACCAGTGGCGGCAGCGGCGGGGCCGCGGGGCCGCCCTCCGGCGGGGCCGTGCGGGCGACGTTCATCGTCATGGCGAGCAGCGCGTAGTAGCCGTTGATGCCGGTCAGATCGATCGCCCCCTGCTCGCCGAAGCGCGCGACCAGGGCCGCGTAGGTCGCGTCGCTCACCGCGCGGTTGCGCGTCAGCTCGGTCGAGAACGCGTAGGCGAGGGCCTCGTCGGCGCTCATCGTGTCGGGGCGGCGCCCCTCGGCCAGCGCCTGCGCGGTCTCGGGGGCGACCCCGGCCTTCAGGGCGATCGGGTGGTGGATCGCCCACTCGACCGGCTGGCTCCACTCCCGCGCGACCACCAGGATCGCGAACTCGCTGATGCGCAGCGGCAGGACGCTGCCGTAGCGCAGGTACTGGCCCATCCGGCTCGCGCAGAGCATCAGCTCGGGGCTGCGCAGGAGCGGCACGAACGGTCCGAAGACCGGGACGCCGCGCTCGGCCCGGAACGCGGCCGCCGCTTCGGCCTGCGCCGGGGACAGGCTGCCGTCCGGGATCTCCGGCATGCGCTCCGCGCTGGTCTGACCGGTGGTCATGCGTTTCCCCTCCGTGCTCCGGCACCGACGCGCGGCCCGCTCTGGATTTCCGGTCCCCGTGCGCCTAGACCATTAGGGCTCACCGGCACGCACCGCGCCCGACCGGGCCGCGATCCCTGAACGCCAGCGAGGCTTACGGCTTTGGCCCTCCCCGTCAACGAACGCCGGCGCATCATGCTGCTCACGGGCGCGAGCCGGGGCATCGGCCACGCCACCGTCAAGCGCTTCTCGGCCGCGGGCTGGCGGGTGATCACCTGCTCGCGCCACGCCTTCCCGGAGAACTGCCCCTGGGAGATGGGGCCCGAGGACCATCTGCAGGTCGACCTCGCCGACGCGCAGGACACGGTCCGCGCCGTCGAGGAGGTGCGGGGCCGGCTCGCCGCCGAGGGCGGGGTGCTGCACGCGCTGGTCAACAATGCCGGCATCTCGCCGAAGGGGCCGGAGGGCGAGCGCCTCGGCGCGCTGGCCACCGAGTTCGACACGTGGCAGCGGGTGTTCCAGGTCAACCTCTTCGCCACGATCCTGCTGGCCCGGGGCCTGCGCGAGGAACTGGCCCGGGCGAAGGGCTCGGTCGTCAACGTGACGTCGATCGCCGGCTCGCGCGTCCACCCCTTCGCGGGGGCTGCCTACGGCACCTCCAAGGCGGCTTTGGCGGGCCTGACCCGCGAGATGGCCGCCGATTTCGGGCCGCTCGGCGTGCGGGTGAACGCGATCTCGCCGGGCGAGATCGACACGTCGATCCTGTCGCCCGGCACCGAGAAGCTCGTCGAGCAGATCCCGCAGCGCCGGCTCGGCACGCCGGACGAGGTCGCCAAGGCGATCTACTTCCTGTGCACCGAGGCCTCGTCCTACGTGAACGGGGCCGAACTCCACATCAACGGCGGCCAGCACGTTTGACCAGATCGGACGCTTCCTCGGGCGCGGCGTCCGCGCGCCGGAACCCGGCGGCGCGCCGCGAGCGGGGCGCGCTCGCCCTAAGCCTGCTCGCGTGCGTCGCGCCGGTCGCGGTCGCCCGGGCCGAGCCCGGGATCCGGATCCTCGACCTGCCCTTCAAGGTGCGGGCGCTGCGCGGCTCGCGCAGCGAGGCCGCGGTCTCGGTCGCGACGTCCGGGCTGCTGCCGATCACCGGCGGCAAGGCCGGCGCGCAGACCGGCGCGCAGACCGGCGCCCAGCAGGCCGGCGACGAGGAGAGCGCGCCGATCGCCGTGGTCTGGGGCGACGACGGCGGCGCCGTGCTCGCCCTGGCGGAGGGCACCGTCACCGTGCGGCCGATCGGCAGGGATGCGGTCGAGGGATTGACCGCCGCCGAGACGCCGCGCGGGGCCCTGCCGGGCTCGCGCCGCGCCCTCTCGGGCCCCCTGAGCGCCTACCTCACCGGGCGCACCCGCGCCCCCGACGGCGGCGCGGCCGCCGCGGTCCTGACGATCCGCGAGCGCCAGCCGATGGCGGTGAGCACCGATCCGAAGCCCGTTCCCGTGGCGACCGCGACGGTGCCGGCGGGGGGCGAGGCCGTGTTCGCGCCCCTGCGGCCGCGCCTGCTGCGCCTCGGAGGCCGCCCGGCGCTGCTGGCGGCGACGCTGTCCGGCGCGGATTCCGGCGGCCTCGCGCTGATCGACCGGCCCGCTGGCGATCCGGGCGCGGCCTGGGCCGTCGCTGCCCGCACGCCCGCCCAGCCGGGACCGCCGCTGAAGATCGCCGGCATCGCGGACTTCTCCGGGTCCGGCGCCCCCCAGGCCGCGACGGTCAGCGCCAGGGGCAGGCTCCAGCTCTGGACGCTGCGCCCCGACGCGATCGAGCCCGCCGGCGAGGCCGCGGGCTACGCGGCCGGCGACGGCGATTCGGATCTCGCCGTGACCGATCCGGCCGGCGGCAGCCCCGAGCTCGTCCTGCCGGTGGCGGGCCGGCCGGAGATCGCCTTCGTGGCGGCCAGGGGCGGCCTGCACGAGCGGGCGCGCGTGCCCCTGCCCGCCCCCGCCGAGACCGGCATCGTCGTCCTCGGCGCGGGCGCGACGGCGCGGCTGCTCGTCGGCCTCGCCGACGGCCGGGTGGCCGTCGTGGCAACCGACGGGGGCAAGCCGTGACCGCGGGCGCACCGGATCCCGACAGCCGCCTGTTCCCGGCCCGGCCCTTCGTGGGCGCGTCGATCGCGGTGATCCGCGGCGACCGGGTCCTGCTGGCGGCGCGGGCCAACGAGCCGATGCGCGGCGTCTGGACCCTGCCGGGCGGCCTCGTGGAGGCGGGCGAATCCCTGGCCGAGGCGGCCCTGCGGGAGCTGTCCGAGGAGGTCGGCCTGCCGGCGGAGGTGGTCGGCGTGCTCTCGCCCACCGAGATCATCGTCCGGGACGAGGCCGGCCGGGCCCGGCATCACTACGTCGTCCACCCGCACGCCGCCCTGTGGCGCGGCGGCGAGCCCGTGGCCGGGCCCGAGGCCCTGGGCACCCGGTGGGCGACGCTCGCGGAGGTGGCGACCCTCCCGACCACGCCCGGCCTGGCCGACACCCTGCGCGAGGCCTTCGCGCGGGTGGCGGCCCGGGGCGAAGACGGGAGCGCGGGGATGCGGGGCGGGGAGGCGACGGCGTGAGGCGCCCCGCGACCCTCCTGTGCCTGCTGGCGCTCCCGTACTTGCTGGCGCTCCTGGCCGGTCCGGTCGCCGCGCCGGCCCAGGCGCAGCAGCGCTCCGGCCGGAGCGGCGCGCCCGCCAGGGAGGCCGCGAAGGAGGCGCCCAAGGACGCGTCCAAGGACGCGACCGCCCCCGCGGACGTGCCGGCGCCCTACGACCGCGACCTGCTGCGCATGTCCGAGATCATCGGTGCCCTGGCGTTCCTGCGGAACCTCTGCGCGGCCCCGGACGCGGCCGACTGGCCGGCCCGCATGAAGGCGCTGATCGACTCCGAGGGCGTGACCCCGGCCCGCCGCGACCGGCTGGCCGGTGCCTACAACCGGGGCTACCGCGGCTACGCGCTGACCTACCGGGTTTGCACGCCCGCGGCCCACGAGGCGGCCGCCCGGTACGTCGCCGAGGGCGACCGGCTGTCGCACGCCCTGGCCGGGCGTTTCGGGGGGTGATGCAGGCGCAACACACGGGGCGCCGATGCCGGCGAAACACCGGATTTGAGCGTCCGTGTTAACCGATCCGAAATTCTCGGCTGGCCGAGCCGCCGGGACCTGCTTATCATCCATTGTGTCCGCCGGGCCCCGTGTCCGGCGCAATGGAAGTATCGGGCCATGCAGCACAGCTCTCACACCGCCCCCATCGAGGTCGATGTCGAGGAGAAACGCGTCGCGCTGAGTTACGTCTCGGAAGCGTTCGCGGAAGGCTGCCTCGATGGACTCGACGGTGACTGCATGGCTCAAGCCGCCCTGTTCGCGGCCTTTCAGGAACTGGTGACGACGTACGGCGAGGAGGCCACGGCCCGCTACGCGGAGGGCTTCCCCGAGCGCATCCGCGGGGGGGCCTTCACCACGACGCTCCAGCATTGAGCCGCATCGCGCGCGTGAGCGCGGACGGTTGAGGCGCGGGCGGTCAGCGACTACGTCCCGGATCCGCGGTCCGGCCTGCCGGACCGCCCGCTCCCCGAGGAATCGCCGCCCATGCCCGTCGCCCTGCTGCCGGATCGCGCCCTGGTCACCGTCACCGGGCCGGACGCCACGACGCTGCTCCAGGGCGTCCTGACCTGCAACGTCGAGACGCTCCGGCCCGGTGAGGCGCGCCTCGGCGCCCTGCTGACGCCGCAGGGCAAGATCCTGTTCGATTTCCTGATCTCGCTGATTCCGGACGGCTTCCGGTTCGACGTGCTGGCCGACAGGGCCGCGGACCTCGCCAAGCGCCTGACGCTCTACCGCCTGCGCGCGCAGGCGACCATCGCGGCCGACCCGACCGTCGCGGTCGCGGCGGCCTGGGCCGGCGCCACCCCGCCCGCCGCGGAGGCCGTGGCCGATACCCGCGCCGTCGATCTCGGCGCCCGCCTCTACGCCGCCGCGGGCGCCTTCTCGGCGGACGCCGCCGAGGCCGACTACCACGCGCACCGGATCGCCCTCGGCGTGCCCGAGGGCGGGCGCGACTTCGCCTTCGGCGACGCCTTCCCGCACGAGGCGCTGATGGATCAGCTCGGCGGCGTCGACTTCCGCAAGGGCTGCTATGTCGGCCAGGAGGTGGTCTCGCGGATGCAGCACCGGGGCACGGCCCGGACCCGCATCCTGGCCGCAGCCTACCCGGACGCGGCGCCCGCGCCCGGCACCGAGATCACGGCGGGCGGCAAGGTGCTCGGCACCGCGGGCAGCGCGGCCGGGAACCGCGGCCTCGCTACGATCCGCCTCGACCGCCTGGGCGACGCGCTGGCCGCCGGCGAGACCCCGCGCGCGGGCGACCGCCCCGTGACGCTGGAGCGCCCGGCCTGCGCGACCTTCGCCATGCCGGACGCGGCGACGAGCGCGGCCGAGTAGGACCGCGAGGCGGCGCACGGGCTCGGAGCGGGGGCAGCGGCTCGTCCCGGCGCGCCGAAGCGGCCGCGGAAGCCGGTGCCCGCCCCGGCGGTGGCGTTCCGCTCCTGTTCTCGTTACCATCGCCGCATGTCCGAGACCGGCCTCATCGATCATCCCGACGGCTGCCCGCGCTGCTGGTGGGCCGGCCTCGACCCGCTCTACGTCGCCTATCACGACACCGAGTGGGGCGTGCCCGAGCATGACGGCCGCGCCCTCTACGAGAAGCTGATCCTCGACGGCTTCCAGGCCGGCCTGTCGTGGATCACCATCCTGCGCCGCCGGGACGGGTTCCGCGACGCCTTCGCCGGGTTCGATCCGGAGCGGATCGCCCGCTTCACCGAGGCGGACGTCGCGCGGCTGATGGCCGACACCCGCATCATCCGCAACCGCGCCAAGATCCAGGGCACCGTCGCGGGCGCCCGGGCCTGGCTGCGGATCGAGGAGCGCGGCCCCGGCTTCGCGCGCTTCCTGTGGGACTTCGTCGACGGCCGGCCGGTCCAGGGCACCGCCCGGACCCGCGCGGCGATCGCCACCGAGACGCCGGTCTCCCGGGCGATCGGGAAGGCCCTGAAGGCGGAGGGCTTCTCCTTCTGCGGGCCGACGATCGTGCACGCCTTCATGCAGGCGGTGGGCATGGTCAACGACCACCTCGTCGGCTGCCACCGGCACGGGCCCTGCGCCGAACTGGGCCGGATCCGGTGAGCGCGCCGCCGCGCGCGTGGCAGCGCATGCTCTCCGGCCGGCGCCTCGACCTCCTCGACCCGGCGCCCGGGGACATCGAGATCGCCGACATCGCCCACGGCCTCGCCCGGGTCGCGCGCTGGAACGGCCAGACCCGCGGGCCGCACGTCTTCTCGGTGGCCCAGCACAGCCTGCTGGTCGAGGCCGTGGGCCGCCACCTCGATCCCGGCTGCACCGACCGGGACGGGCTCGAGCTGCTCCTGCACGACGCGCCGGAATACGTGGTCGGCGACATCATCTCGCCGCTCAAGGCCGCCATCGGCGACGCCTATCGCGGCGTCGAGCTGCGCCTGCTCGACGCGGTGCGCCGCCGCTTCGGCCTCGCCGCCCCGTCGGCCGCGCTCGCCGGCCTCGTGAAGCGGGCCGACCGGATCGCCGCCCACGTCGAGGCGGTGCGCCTCGCGGGCTTCGCCCGCGAGGAGGCCGAGCGCTATTTCGGCCCCTCGGTCGCCCTGCCTGCCCCGGTGCCGGCCCTGGCCGAGCCGTGGCCGACCGCCGAGGCCGAGGCGCGATTCCTCGCGCGCTTCACCGCCCTGTCTCCGCCCTGACGGATCTCCGCCCTCGATCCGTCACGATCGCAGGTCACTGGCGCCCCACCATGCCGACCCTCCACGTCTGTCCGCTCTCGCGCCTGCCCGAGACCGTCGCCGCCACCGGCGCGAGCCACGTGCTCACGCTGATCAATGTCGGCACGCCGCTGGAGCGGCCGGCCGTGATCGACGCCGAGAACCACGCCGTCATCGGGGTCAGCGACATCGCGGCGGCGCGCGACGGACACGTTTTGCCGGCCGAAGAACACGTGGCCCGGGTCCTCGACTTCGTCCGGACCTGGCCGCGGGAGAAGCCGCTGGTGATCCACTGCTACGCCGGGATCAGCCGCTCGACGGCGGCGGCCTACATCGCGGCCTGCGCGCTGGCGCCGGAGCGCGACGAGGCGGCGATCGCCGACGCCCTGCGGGCCGCCTCGCCCTCGGCCACGCCCAACCCCCTGTTCGTGGCGATCGCCGACCGGATGCTCGACCGCGACGGCCGCATGGTCGCGGCGATCGCGCGCATCGGTCGCGGCGCCGACGCCTTCGAGGGCACGCCGTTCACCCTCGCGCTGGCGTGAACCGTCGGACGCCAAGTGTGGCGCAAACGCCGCCGCCCGCGTCCAAAACGGTCACGACCCGGCCGGCGGACGGTCCCCCTGGGTTGTGGGCATTGGGGATCGCGCCGTACAACCACCCCCAAAGGAAGTATCTGGGATGAGTGCGAGCAGACCCGAGGTGGCCCCCGCCGCCGGCGACCTGCCCTTCGAGAAGGCGCTGGAACAGCTCGAGGAAATCGTGCGCCGGCTCGAGCGCGGCGACGTGCCGCTCGACGAATCGGTCGCGATCTACGAGCGCGGCGAGGTGCTGAAGAAGCATTGCGAGGCGCTGCTGAAGCGGGCCGAGGCGCGGATCCAGCGGATCACGCTGGGCTCCGACGGGCGGCCCGAGGGCGTCGCCCCACTCGACATGTCCTGAGGCTCGGCGGTCGAACCGATCCCATCCGTTAGAGGTTGATGCCGTGGCGATTACCCCCGAGCAGAGTGCACTTCTC
>NZ_BBUX01000028.1:0-70158 GCF_000974725.1 Methylobacterium sp. ME121 | reverse complement strand
AGTGACGGAGGATCCATCAACCTGAAGGCCGCCGTCCGCCGTCAGCGCGGATGGAAGCCGGTCGCGGATTGCGGTCAGGAGCGTGGCGAGCCCGGTGATCGACGCGAGCAGCCGGGCCAGCCGAGCGATGACCGAGCCGTCGGCGGCGTCTGACCCGGGATCATCGTCTCCGGGTGCACCGATGCCCGTCGCGATCGTCGCGAGGGCGGTATTCGTGGTGTCCTGGCGAGCGGCAGTCGAGGCGCCGTCCGGCAGCGACGAATAGGGCGAGATGGATGCGGTACTGGGCGGCGCGGCCAGCTTCGCGCCCGTCGTGACGTTGAACCAGTAGTTTGAGATCGGATCGCCGGCGTCGCCGTCCGTCACTACGAAATGATCGAGGTAGTCTCCGGACGAGAAGCCGGTCCCGTCCGCGGTCGCGCGCCACGTCGAGCGGGAGATCACCAACCCGCTGTCGTAGTCCGGTCGGGCGCCAGCACCGGGCGGCGAACCTGCATTGCCGGCCACGTCCGTCCAGGTGATCGTGCCTCCGCTGTCCACCCGGATGAAGCGGACCCCGGTGTCGTCGGCCCAGATGGTTTCCGAGCGCTGCGCTTTGACCGCGTCGCGGATCTCGGTCAGGCGCGTGATTCCAGTGTCCTGCTTGCTCTCGCGAGCGGCGTCCGGCGGGAGATCGTTGATCCCGTCGTCATACTGGATCACCAGCGGATCCGCCGGCACCATGCCATTCGTGTTGAACGACAGCGTGACGACGGAACCCGAGACGTTGGAGGCGACGAGGTCGGGGACGATTGGGCTGTAGATGAGCTGCCCGGTCCTGGCGTTCGCGACGCCGAACAGGCGCCGGAGCTCGAAGTTGGGCGTGCCCGAGAAGTCGAGCGTCCGGTTGGCCGGGTCGAACACCGGGCGGGTGGCGATGGGCTTCTTCATCTGACCGTCCCTCAACCCAGCAGGAGTGCGCTGGCGGCGTAGAATTTCTTGGCGTCGGCAATGGCCGCGGCCATGTCCTGGCGGATGATCGCCTCGCGGGCGTCGGTGTAGGAGGCCGCATCCGGCACGCTGACATCGACGATGATGCTCTGCTCGAGCACAGAGACGTCGAGCACAGTGTCTCCCGGAGCGCCTTGGCCGGGGCCGATCACCTGCACGGCACCGGTAACGTAGGTGCGCCGATCTCCGGGCACTGGGACGCGATAGAGCGACCAGATCACGCTCTGCCCGAGCAGCCTGCGCGTCTCGGCGGGCGTGAACTGCCGAACGAGCTCCGTCTTGTCCGGTCCGACGATCAGCGCGAGCCGATCGCTGTCGAAGGCATCCGAGGTCGTAGAGACGATTCGACCCTTCGCCCAATCGAGTGAGACGACGAAAGCCTCCCCCGCGGCGAGTTGGAGCGGTAGGCGATTGCCCCCGTCCGTCGTGTGTAGGCGAATGGTCAGCGTGAGAGAGTCCCCTGCAACGATCTGCAGGGGAACGACGGCGGGCTGCATAGGGGATCTCCGTCAGGCGTCGGGCGTGATCGCGAGCAAGCCCTTGTTCAACCATGGCGTGCCGGCATCCGGCGGCGGCTCCGTCGGGAGCATGCCCCGCAGCTTGCCCGGAGTGGTCAGCATGTCGACGATGGCCGCGGCGGTGAGCTCCTGAGCCTGCTGCACCACGAGGCGGGCCACGGATTGCACCATGGCGGCGGTGGCGACCCGGGGGCTGTCCTCGTCGGGTTCGGGGGTTGTCGCCAGTGCCTCGCCGAGGTTCGGCCGCGCGAGGAGGTCGGCGATCGTCTTCGAGAGCAGCGCCTCGGCCTCATTCTGGAATCCGAGCGGGAACGGCACCACCACCTCCACGAGGTAGGGCTCGATCCGCGGCACGAGCGCCACGGACGGCGCCGGCAAGACGTTGGCAAGGCCAGCGGCCATCTCAGTCCTCCAGGGCTACGGTGCCGGTCAGGAACGGCACCGGGGCGCCGTCCGGCATCAGCAGGCGGATGCGGGTCGCGATGGGCTGCACGGCTCCCTCGAGTTCCTCCACACGCGCGGCGGAGACCGGGAAGCTGATCACGCCCGAGCGAGGGTCGATGCTCAGCAGGCGGTCGGGCGCGTCGAACTGCGTCCGGACCTCCTGTCCGGTGGGCCATTCGACCGTCCATTCGATCGTGACGCCCGGCACCGGCAGGCGCCGGACCTCGCCCGTGCGCGGATCACGACCATGAAGGATGACGCCGAGATACGCCGTCCCGCCGCGGGGGAATCGGAAGTCGTAAGGAGCCGGCCTCATGGCGTCACCGCGGGGATGCCGTTGTTGTTCCAACGCTTCCCTGACCCTGGCGGCGGCTCCGTCGGCAGGCTCGCCATCCAGGTCTCGTACCCGCTCTCCAGCATCCCGGCGACGACGTCAGATGCCACCACCTCGCGCACGAACACCGCGCCATCGCAGACGAAGCTGTCGGCATCAGCGGCAAGTTGCGCCGATGTCCGCACATACCGGCCGCCGCCACCATCGCCGGCGAACTTGCGGCCGAGGAGCTCGACGACCTGAACCCCGGCCGGGATGACGGCATAGGCAGCATCGCCTTTCGATCCGAAGGTGAGCTTGCTGGGCGTGCCGGCCTCGCTCTCCAGCACCTGAAGACGAGCCATGAGATCGGCAGATTCCAGCGCCGCGAGCCGCGCCTCGAAGTTCGCGATCGGGGGCGCCAGGACGAACGCCCCGGTCACGTCTTCGACGCTGAGCACCTCAACGTCGGTCAGGGCGTCCGGCCCATACATCGCAACGATGGGCACTATGAACCGGGCAGATGGAGGAGCCTGGAAGGCTGCACCGAGGCCGGCCGATCGAGCGATCAGCGCCTCACATTCCTGGCGGCCGTTGGCAGTCACCAGCGACGGATAGGTCCGGACCGGCACGACCGCGCCCAGCACCCGAAGAGACTGGTCGAGGTAGAGGATCCCGCAGACCACGGCATCCCCCGTCGGATCCGCCGGATTGCTACGACGTTGGACCACGTAGCGGCTGCGATACAGACGCCCGGGCTCCAGAGGGTAGGCGTCGCGCGCGGCTACGATGCCCGGCCCGGACACACGAACGACCGGGCCGTTATCACCAGTCGCCAGCATCTGCGGCGGCAGGAACGGTAGGAGCGGGCGGGGTCCGCCGAGGATCGCGGGATTGGCCGTGAAGGTGTAGCGCAGCGGCGCAGTCCCTGGGCGCCCCGCCGCGGACAGCAGGTCGAACCGCTGGCCGGCGATCAGCGACTGGAGCGCCGTGACAGCGTCCGAGAGAGCCTTGTCCTGCTTGGCGCCGCCCGAATTGATCAGTGCCTCCAGATCCGACACCGCGTCGGCCAGAGCCTGCGCCTGTGCCTGGATCGCATCAGAGCGCGCCTTCTGCTCAGCCGCGTCGCCGCTCGTGCGGGCCGTCGTCTCAGCGTTCAGCGCCTCCCGCAGCGAATCCCCGAGGTCGCTGATCGCCCGGCGAATTGGCTGGATCGCCGTGGCGATCGCATCGTTGCGGGCATTCGCCTCGGCGTTGATGCCATCCTGCCGGGCGCGTCCCTCCGCCTGATCACCGTTGGCACGATCCTGTGCGAGGCCCGTGTCCGCCGCTTGGCGAGCGCGAGCCTCAGCGTTGACCGCATCCTGCGTGTTCGCGAGGGCCTGCTGCAGGTCAGCGATCCTAGACGCCGCCGTATCGACGGCATCACACACCGCCTGAAGGCTGGTGTAGAACGATGCTGGGCTGCTCGGATCTGGCCGTGCGACCATGCTAACCTCGCGTCAGACGGTGAAGCGCATCAGACGAAGGCCTCGATGAGATCGAGGGTCACGTCCGAGAGCGGCGAAGTGGTCATGTCGAAAGCCGCCGTGTCGCCGTCTGCGAGTCGCATCAGGCAGCGAGGGGCATCGAAGGACACCGGGGTGCCGGCGCCGTAATCGGCTCGGAGCCACGGGCGGACGGCGATATCGACGACACCGCTTGGCCCCGGATCCGAAACCGGGCTGACGATCACGTGCAGACGGTCACCGATCGACAGGTACTGCCCCCGCTTCACCGTTCCGCCGCGGGCCTTGCTGATCCGGATCGTCGTCGCGTTCATTGCCGCATCGGCCGCGAGAGCGAAACTGATCGCACCGTTTGTGTCCGGGTTGACCGAGAAGCCTGGGCTGACCGCTGCGTTGCGCGCGGCTACGTCCGGGGTGATCGGCTGCCCCGTGATCGGGAAGACGTTCCAGGGCTGGCCCCGATAATCGTAGGGCCCGATCAGGAACGGTGTGCTCTGACCGGCAAGTCCCGCGATGAAGCCTCGCGCCTCGAGGTAATCGTCATCGTCGAGTAGGTGGAACGTCATCTTGGCGCGCCAGCGGCTCGTCGGGCTCGCCACGAATTGCTGCGCACCCTGAAATGACTGGCCGCCGCTGCGGGCAGAGTTCTGCAGGCTCCAGTTCTCTGTCGAGCACCGGAGTCGCGTCGGGAACAGCTCGGCCATCAGTTATAGGTGTCCGGCAGTGGCGGGCGTTGACCTTCCTCGGACGGATCCCAGGCGTAGGCCGAAGCGTCGAGGCTGATCAGATCGAACTTCACGCCGGTGAGCGCATTGCCGGCCATCAGGATTGAGCCGCGCATGATCGCGAAGGTCGTGTTGATACCGAAGGACGGCAGATTCAGGATCACGGTCGGCTCGCCGAATGCCGGCAGGGCGGAGGGCGACAGGCGCAGACCGGTGAGCCGGAACCGCGGGTTGCCCTTCGCCATCGCGATCTTCGCGAGTTGCCGCGACTGGCGATGCGAAGGCGCTCGGACGAAGCTATTCTCTGTCTCGATTACGCCCTGGATCGTTTGGGCTGCGACGTCATCCCAAGGGTCACCCTCGGTCGGCTGATAGTCGTGGAAGGGCGAGAGGTAGGTGTGCTTGATCCGCGTGAAGGTGTTGTAGGCCTCGTCACCCTCCTCGAGCTGATCCCAGCCGAAGATCATGCTCTCGTCGATGGTGAAGGTCGGCGCCTGCCAGCGGCCGCCCCGGACGGCCACCAAACCGCCAGCGTCTTGGTAGAGCTCACCGTCCATCGCCGCGAGGAGGCGACCCAGCACGTCGGATCGCTGCTCGGAATAGTCGTAGCTGCCCCAAGACCGGTAGCGCATCTCGGAGGTGGCGCCGTTCGGATCTGGCGTGATCAGCGGCACCATCTGATCGCAGACATCTGCGAGATCCCGGAAGCTCTGGAGGTTGATCTCCGCGAGCGCCAGGCCGTAGCCGCTCTCGTGCGTCAGGTAGTCGAGCAGCAAGATCGCGGCGTTGTCCGTGTAGGCGTAGCCACCCGTCCGCGGGTCGTAAGAGGGCGCGCCAGCCACCAGCAGCCGAACGTCTGGCGCGCCTTCGGGGAAAACTTGCGTCCCCTTCCGCAGAGGGTTCGCCACCGTCACCGTGTAGCAAAGCCCGTTAAGCTGCATACTCGCGTTCCAGTAGGGCAGCTTCAGCAGCGCGGCAGAGGCCGCCTGATTGTCGGCCCCGTTATGGGCCTCAATCGCCACCTTCCCCTGATAGGCGCTGTCCGGAACGATCCCGCCGACCTGACCGGTCAGGCTCGTTTTCACGTCGCCGAAGTAGTACTGCAGGATGTTGACCTGACCCACACAGTGGATCGCCCCGCGATAGAGCGTTCGGATCTTGTCGTCGTCCCCGCCCTCCATCTTCACCGTTTCGAGGGCGAAGATCACGCCGCCCATCATGCCTTGGCCGAGCACACGGCGGCGCGGCGCCACGGCCTGCCGGACCGTGATCTGGGCGTTGTTCTGCTTCTCGGCCCCGAGGAGCGCCTGGGCGCCGTACTGCAAGCCCAGAGCGCCGACGGTCAGCGCGGTGTAGCCGACGATCTCGCCCGCCGTGATGCCGGCGACGATGATCTCTCCCGCGAGCGCCTGCCCGAGGATAGCCGCTCCGACCGCCGCCGGCATCAGACGCTCCAGGCCACGACGGTCGGGTACTGATCGACCGCGATGCCCTCGGGGCTCTTCACCGCCCAGCCGATGCGGCAGCGGACGGCGAACACAGGCCCGACCACCGGGTGCTCGACGAGGCCGACGTCGCCCGGCCGCGGCGCATCCGTCGTCGCGAAGCCGCACCCGGCCATCAGCTTGCGCGCCATCGCCTCGAAGCCGCCGAGGCGCCGGACGTGCCGCATCGCGCCGAGAGCCGTCCGGTAGCGACCGCGGAGGCTCGCCGCAGGGTCGACGCCGCGGGTCTTCCGACACCAGTCCGCCATGAACAGCGAGCAATCGATCTCGCCCCAGACGAACGTCGCCCCGGCGCCGGCGCGCAAGAAGGCGCTCAAGTCTCGCTCTCGGGGATCTCGGGATTCCAAGGCCGTCTCCGGTTGATCATCTGCGGAATGTCGAACAGGCCGTTGTCGCCGGGGTAGCGGCGCTGCTGGTCGGCGTGTGTGAGGTTGCCGAAGGGTGGCAGTCCGCGGCGCGAGAACTTGGTCTCGGCGGTGAGCTGCGCGGTCCAGGTGTTGGCGTCCGCAGCGCTATGGATCAGGCGGTCCATCACGCCGCGGTAGAGCGTGTAGAGCCCGCCGAGCGGCACGAGGCCGGGCCCGTAGAGCTGAAGGTAGACAAAGCAGTCCCGGCCCTTCACCTCCGCCTTGGCGTTCACAACGTCGTTGGCGATCTCTGGGCCGACGCCGCTGAGCGTGAAGGTCACGAGTGGCGCGACGCCTCCGACGGCGCTCTCGATGTCCGAGACCGAGCCGAGGCCGCCCATGCCCTGCCAGGTGAATCCGCCAGCCGCGAGCGGGCCGAACCCGCCGTGCACCCGCTGCGGCGCCGTCTTGAAGTCGAAGAACGCGAGGATCTCCGCGGTGATCGTGTCACCGCACAGAGCCGCCGCGCCGGCTGCATCAAAGATGCCCATCAGCTGACACGGCCGAAGCGGCGCTGAGCAACAGCCTGCCGCTGCACCATCGTCCGGTCACGGGCGCTGTTGTTCATCTGCAGCGCCTGGAAGATCGAGGCCTGAACCTGTCCTTGCGTGAGCGAAGAGCCACGAAGATCGAGATTCCAAGTGTCGCCGGCGCCCTGGGGCGCAGGCGTGTTCACATTCGCTGCCGGCACGGGCGGAACCGGGCCAGAGATCTGCGGCATGGCCACGAACCCGCCATCGGCGTAGCCGCGCAGCCCGCTGATCCCGTCGAAGAAGCTCCGCCCGTAGCTCTTCACCACGTGCGCCGGCATCACATACTCGCCAGCATGGACGATGCCGGCCGGCTGGTACTTCCCGCCGTCGCCCGTGTAACCGCCCTCGGCAAACCCGAAGAGCTTGCTGAGCGGCCCGCCACCGCTCTTGAACAACGAGCCCACCAGCGAGTCGAGGACACCGCCCAGGAGCCTGTCGCTGATCCTGCTAAGCGCGCTGCTGAAGGCCTTGGCCGCGTCACCACCATGCGACAGCGCCGTGGCGAAGTCGGTGGCCGCGCTGGTGAGGGTGGACCGAGCGTCCGTCAGGTACTGGTTCTGCCGAGACTGGTCGATCACCGCGACGGCGGCCGGCGAAGTGGTATCGCCCACCGTGGACCGGGCGCGGGCGAAGGCGCTCTGATCGTAACGGTCGCGCCCGAGCTGCTCCCGGTCGAAGCCGATGTCACTGGCGAACTGCGTCAGCCGCACCTGCTGCGCCGCGGTCGCCGTCTGCTGAGCCAGTCCCTTCACCGAGGCGGCCAGCGCGTCATTCGCCGGCACGCCCGCGTCGAGGAGGGCGTTGTAGCGCCGGGACGCCTCGGCCGCAGCCTCAAGCGCCAGCCCGTTCTTCCCATAATTCTGGGTCATGTTCTGGAGCTGCTGCTGCTGATCGCGCAGCGCCCGCTGGTACTGGTCCTGCTCGCGGATCTGCGCCCCGGTGGACGGGTCACCCATCTGGCCGGCCCGCCGGAGCACGTCGGCGGCATAGGCTTGGTTCGCCGCCGGGCTCTGGCTGCCATAGTAGTTCTGGATCGCCTTGTTCAGGTCGCCGCCGGCCTGATCCAGCTTCATTGACAGCACGCCCGCGATGCCGGCGGCCCCCTGGCTGGGGTCGGTGCGATCGAACGTCGGCGGCAGGTAGCCCAGACGAACAGCTTCCCGGGCCGTACCAACCGTGACCTGACCGAGGCCATAGGCGGTCGATGCCGGCAATCCGGTGCGGGGATCGATGACCTTGGTCTGCCCGATGTTCGGGTTGCCGCTCGACTCCTTGTCCGCGATGCCGGCGATGATGTTGGCCGGGATCCGCCCGAACTGCTGGGCCGCGCCGATGATCTGCTGCTGCACCGCCGCCGACATGCGCGAGAAGGCGCCACCGATCTGATTCTGCTGGAGGGTGGTGTTCTTCTCCAGGTTCTGGAACAGAAGCTGCCGCTCGGTCTCGATCGACTGCATCTGCTTCTCGAACGCGGACTGATCCGTGTTCGTGGAGGCGTTGCGGAGGGCGTCGAGGCGCTTGTTGGCCGCGTTCTCGTTGATCTGGGCGGCAGTCTGCCCCTCCTGCGTGAAGCCGATGGTGCGCTGCTGGAACTGCGCGGCCCGGATCGCATCGGCATAGGACGAGCCGCCAGCCTCCATGTCCGCGCGAAGCTGCTTGGCCTGGGCGAGCAGCCCCTCCATCGCGCGCCGGGCGTTGCCTTGCTCGTCAAAAGGGATCTTCGAGAGGTTCGTGGCGATGTCCTTGGCCTGATCCTCGATCCGCTTGAGCTGCTCGCTGAAGGGGTTGAGCGACTTGACGATCTCACCGATGCGCAGGCTGGTCTGGTTCGCCTGGGCCTGCGCGCTCGCCGCCTGAAGCTTCCGCTGCTGCTCGAGCAGCTTTTCGAGCTCCGACTGAAGGGCCGGTCGGGTGCTGCTGAACCGCTCCAGGAAGCCCGGCGGAGTGGCCAGCACCTTCTGCAGATCCGCGATCTTGGTCTCCAGATCGCCGCCGGTGACGAAGTGGTCGACGGCCTGGCCGACCCGGTCGAAGGCGTTGGAGATGGTAGCGCCGGCCGCAGCGGTCACTCGCGCCCAGCCGCTCGTCAGCTCCGTCGCGCTGGTGAGCCCCGTCCGGTAGGCGTCGAGGAGCGCCTTCTGCGCGCCCAGCCGATCACCCTGCGCGGCGAGGCGCTGGATGTTCTCCCGGGTGGTGTCGTTCAGGACCGCGAGCTGCTTGTCGAGGATGTCGGCGCCGCGGGCCGGATCCGCGAATGCCTCAGCGAGTGCCTTGGTCGCGGAGGGCACGTCCTGACCCGTGGTCGCCGCATAGTCCTTCACTGACCCGATCAGGCCACCGTACACCTCGGTGCCGATCTTGCCCGTGGCGGCGAACTCGCCCGCCATCTCCCGTGCCGACCGGACCGAGACATTCCCAGCGGCGGCGCTGGCCGACGCGATGGCGTTGATCTGGCCGACAGTGGCCCCCGAGGCGCGACCAACGCCGGTGAGGTTCTGCGCCAGCGCCATCTGCGTCGAGGCGTAGGACTGGAATGCAGCCACGCCAGCCAGCACCGCCGTCGTCACGACACCGAACGCGCCCCCGACGAGCCCGATCCGCGTCGCAAGGCTGGACGCGGCCTCACCCGCCTGGGTGAAGGCGCCCCTGATGCTCGCTCCGCCCGGGCCACCGAACACCTGCGCGATCTGCGGTCCCTGCTGGAACGCAACCGTCGACAGGTTGCTGCCGCTGCCGATCGAGGAGACGATGTCGCCCGCCTGATAGGCCAGGTTCTGGACCTGATCGGCACGGAGTCGGCGGTTCTCGTTCGCAGCGGCAGGGGCGCCGCCTCCACCGAGCGCGCCAAGGCGCCGGCTGGCCTCGATGTTCTCCAGCACCTTGGCGCCCTGGTCGCCGAGCCCGCGCCACGCCGCCTGAATGTCCCGGGCCGATCGCTGTGCTGCCGTCGCGACCGTCCCGTAGCGCTCCTGCAGCATTGTGATGGTGCGGGCGTGCTCCGTCGCCGAGATGGCAGCCTGCTCGAAGGCGCGATCAACCGTCCGCGTGGCTCGCTCAAGCATCTGCTGCTGCCGAACCATCGGGTCGATCTTGGCCAACAGCCGGTCATAGGCGCCCGCGGCGCTCAGCGTGCGGCGGCTGGCGACCTCCGTCGTGACGCTGGCGGCCTCCGCGGCATCGCCCATGCGGGTCTGCGCGGCGGCAACAGCATCCGCATCGGAGCGCACCTTCTCGGCGCCCTCGGAGCGGTACTGCACCGTGATCCGGCGGATGGATTCGATTGTCGGCATCAGGGATCCGTGCGAATCCGCGTCAGGCCGCGAGGGAGAAACGCATGAAGTGGGTCCTGCTGTGGGTCACGTTGGCCGGGAACGGCACGGTCACGAGCGGGTCGGCTGAGTTCGACACCGTGGATGCCTGTTTCGCGGCCCAGCGGGCATACGGCGGGCTGACCTTCGACGTGGGGCAAAGCCGGCTGGCCTCGCCGTCCACGGAGTCGACCTGCGTCAACACCGGGACAGGCGAGAAGCGCAGCGCGATCAAGCCTCGGTCGTAGAGGCGGGCTTCTTGGCGTGCTTCCGGAAGAGGCCGCGGAGGCCCTTCACGTCCGTCATGGGGGTCTGGTTCACGATCTCATTCGGGCCACGCGGGACCCGCTGGCCGAGGTACTCCGCATCCATCTCGCGCATCACGGCGAGGAACCAGGCGTAATCGTCTGGGTCCACGATGCCGTGGTCGCGAGCGAAGGTTCTGATGGATGTCGCTGGGATCCGGCCCTCGGCGCCAAAGCCCAACTGCCGGTCTGTGGTAAGCTCCCAGAAGGCGTGCCAGAGGAACTCGGCGCCGGAGATCAGGAGCGGGCGTTCCAAGTATTCCTCTGGCAGCGGGTGCCCTTCAGCCTCTAACCGGCGGATGTGCTTTGCTTGCGGCGCCCACTCGGTTTGCCACCGGAGGCAGGCGAGGAGTTTCCCACCACGGCCTCGACCCGGTCCGACTCGGCCTCCTCGACCTCGCCGGCGGCGAAGGCGACAGCCTCACGAAACGGCCGGAGGTCCGGATCCAGCAGGAGATCCATCGCCTGCTCCTTCGAGAACGGGAGCGGCTTGTCGTTGTCGTCGGTCAGCCCATCCCAGTCCACCAGGATGTGCTCGACCATGCCGCGGAGCAGGAGGGTGTCGCGAGCCTTCTGCTTGAGCGCGCCGTCGCGCCGGCCGCCCTCACGCTGATCGCGCGGCACGGCAGCCACCTCGCGCGCCATGAACGCGGCATAGTCGGAGTTGCTGAAGCCGCGGACCCGAAGGCGGAGATCGCCCATGCCCGGTATGTCCTTGACCCAAGCCCCCTGCTCGGCGCGAGTCGAATTGATCTTGAGGCTTGAAAGTTTCATGCGTCACCTATGCTCGTCGGGGAAGCTCCCGCGGCCGGGTGGTCAGCCCGACGCGCGAGGATGGTGAGGGCGATCAGGTCGGGTCGACCTCCACGATCGCGGAGTCGATTCCGAGCGTGAAGGCGCGGCGAATTACATTGTCCGAGCTGCCGACGTTACCGCGCTTCGACATCACCAGGGCGCGGAAGTAGTCGATGCCGTCGGTGCCGGTTGGGGTCAGGCGATCCGGGTAGACCACCTTGAACGCGAACTTGTTATTGGTCGCCTCTGCCGCGATCAGAGCCTTCTGGCCAGCATCGGTAGCGACACGAGCCACGGTGAGGGCGAGATCGCCCGCGTCGCGGATGCCCTTCGCCTTGCGCTGACGGCCGTCGTTGAGCGAGGCGAAGTTGACGGTGCTCGACTGATCACCGAACTCGCCGAGGCTCTCGACCATTCCGACCTCGACCCAGCTACCGTCGGGAATTGCTTCATATTCGGTCTGTGTGTCCACGGTCGGCAGAACAGCAGGCCCGATGAAGATTTTCGAACCAGTTGCGGTGGTGATATCGCCTGCCATAACTCTCTCCAGAGATCAGGCCACTGCGGGCCTCGAAGAACCTCGCCCGCAGCGAGGATCACAGCACCGGCTCAGGCGTAGAAGCCCGCGTCGTCGGTGAAATAGAAGTGGTAAGGCACGCTGAACGACACCGGGAAATAGTTACCCTGATCGTTGCGATCGTCGATGATCGGCGTTGACGGCACCCAGGTCTGCACGCCGTCGAACTTCTTGCTGCGGAAGATTGCAGCCAGCATGTCCGTGAGCCGAAGCCCATCCTGCACGCCGAGTCCGCGCTGCGCGTTCACGATCAGGCGGATCGTGCCCTCCTCCCGGTAGTGCCGGGCGGCCAGATCCATCTGCGTGACGTTTGCGATCGGGTATTGCACTTCGGCGAACACGCTGCCGTCCTCGGGCACGTCACCCTGGAGGTTGATCCCGAAGACCGGGCAGCCCGGCAGGTTCACCGCGGCGCGCGCCAGGATCATCTCCGGCGAGCCCCACAGGGTATCGAGCCGATGCTCAACGGCATCGACGACGGCCTTTTGCGGCATGGATCAGGCGGCCTTGAACTCGGTGCCGTCGGCGAAGGTGATACTCGCGACGTCCATAATGACGCCCGACCCGGGGTCGATCATCTGAAAGTGCGGCCGGCCCTCCACCTCAAATTCCATCAGGGCGAGCCGCAACTCGACGCGGATCAAATCATCCGCCCCGAATTCAGGAATGGCGATCCTCTCGACACCATGGACCTCGGCGCCGCTCTCGGCATCCACCACACGGGTGCCAAATCCCATGCCGCCTTGCGAGGCGACCTTCACAGACTTGATCATGGCTACCTGCCCGGGTCGATGATGATGGCCGGCTGACGGGTCAGCCAGTCGGAATGCCGGTCTGGCCGTCCGCCGCGGACGCGCCGTGCGAGCGCTGCGGCCGAAGCCGTCTGCGCCCACGCCCCAACAGCGCCGGCCGGCAGGGAGCGGTAGCCGAAGCCGACATAGGCGACGTTGCCGTAGCGCCGCTTCGCCAGGACCGCGACGCCCTCATAGACACCATCCGGCGCCTGCGGGCTGAGGCCGCGCTCGATCTTCCTCGCATATGGAGTAGCGTTGACGACGGCGTACTGCTCGGCCGGCGGCGGGTTGTACGGATCGGTGAACTCGACACCGTCCGCGAACCACACGTGGCTCTCGTTGTAGCGAGTGCCCGCCGCCTTCGCCCGGCTACCCACCGGCGAATGGATGATGAGTTGCTCGTCCACGTACTGGATCACGTCGAGCAGCAGGTGGAATTCGAAGGCGACGATGCTGTTCGCCTTCACCCCGGACAGGTCGGTGCGCTGGGCGCCGTCCACGAAGGTGTCATGCGTCGGGACGTAGCCGAGGGCGGCCTTGTTGGTCGCCTCGGCCTCCGCCAGTGCCTGCTGCGCTGTAGCCCGAAGCTGCTGCGCCTGCGCCTCGTCGGACAGATCCTCTCTCAGGATTAGCGCGATGTCCCTCTCAATCGGGTCGATCTTGGTCGAGGTGCGAGCCGTCGCCATCAGGCGCCGCTCGCCTGGATGTCGTAGGCCAGTAACTCGCCCCCAACCCGGTGAGTGCTGTCGTCCACCGCTTCGACGGTGAGGGTGCGCCCACGAATGACGAGTCGGTCCGTCGAACCGTTCTTGATCGGCACCGGGAAAGCTGCAGCCGCGACGTCCGGCGCGAACAGGAACACCCGGCGGTTGCCCTGGATCACGCCGCTGGCGAGTTCGTCGGGCTGGAAGCCAGTGACGATGGCCCGGACCTGCGCGTCAATCGGTGCGCCCTGGCCGAGGCGCCGCAGCGTGATCATCTCGCCGCGGCCGTCCATCAGATCCTCGTAGAGGTCCGCCGTCAGCGCGCTCTGCACCTCGATATCGAGATCGTCCTCGGTCCGGGCAGGCGTCTTCACGGTGATGATCTGGAGCACCGCGTCGCCCATCCGCACGCGGTCGCTGGTCTTCAGCGTGATCGCGAGCTCGCTGTTGCGGACCGTCAGCCGGCCGCTCTTGCCCCAGAGCTGAAGGCCGCCGTAGCTGATCGTCGTCGGGCGCTCGAAGCTGTACGCGGCCCACTGCCAGTCGCCGTAGGCCTGATACTCTCCAGCGACGCGGCGCAAGAACTGCACCTGCTGGTTCATGGGGCCGGCAGCAGCGGGCATCAGCGGTTCACCGCGTAGACTGCGACCGGGATGGAATAGGAGGCGCCGATCCCGAGCGCCGGGACGCTCAACACCGCCCGGAAGGTGTTCGCCGCCGTCGGCAGCGCGTGATGGACGGCGTAGCCCTCAGGCAGGCCGGCCGAGGTGGTCGGGTAGACCTCGAGGACGTCGGTAGTGAGCACGCCCGAGCAGGCGATGCCGGTCTTCGAGCGGATCCCGGATGAGACCGAGATCAGCATCGTCTCGCCGATTGTGGCGTTGCAGACGAAGACCGAGGCCTTCGGGCCGGCCGGACCGGTCAGCCCTTGGGGGCCTTGCGGTCCGGCGTCGCCTTTCGGGCCCGTGGCGCCGGTTTGACCCGTGGCGCCCGTGTCGCCTTTCGGGCCGGCCGCTCCGGTTGCGCCGGCGGATCCAGCAGGGCCTGCAGGTCCAGTGCTGCCCTGTGCGCCTGCGGGGCCGGCGGGTCCAGCCGGGCCAGTTGCACCAGCAGGGCCGACATCGCCTTGCGGACCCTTGGCGCCGGTCGCGCCGGTTGCTCCTGTGGCACCCGTGTCTCCCTTCGGGCCTACTGCTCCCGCAGCACCCGCCGCTCCTGTCGCTCCCACCTGTCCAGGAACGCCCTGGCTCCCTTGAGCGCCAGCCGGACCCATAGGGCCGGTCGCTCCATCCGCGCCTGCATCTCCAGCAGGGCCAGCCGGGCCTTGAAGCCCGCGATCGCCCTGAGGGCCTCGCGCGCCATCTGCGCCCGCTGCGCCGGCGTCACCCTTCGGACCAGCATCGCCCTTGGCTCCTACAGCACCCGCAGGCCCTGCCGGGCCAGTGGCTCCGGGATCCCCCTTCGGACCAGCCGCGCCGTTCGCGCCGGGGCTTCCCGCCGGGCCCGCTGGACCGGCGTCTCCGCGCGGGCCGGGGGCACCAGCAGGTCCAGCCACACCATCGACGCCGTCACGGCCAGGAGGCCCAGCCGGGCCGACAGGTCCAGGGCCACCGTCTGCGCCTCGAGCGCCTGCTGCGCCCACATCGCCAGCGGGGCCGGGCGCGCCGGGCTGTCCTGCGTCACCGGGGTCTCCCTTCGGACCGGGCGGACCGGCGGGACCTACGGGGCCCTGGACGCCCTTGAAGCTGTAGCCGATCGGCCGAGCATCGGCGGTACTGGCGATGCCGAGCGCGAGACACAGCGCGATTGAGAGCAGCGCACGCATCAGCCGCCGCTCACGCCGTAGTGCATCTCGGGCGTGCAGGTCGCGCCGGGCGCGCCCACGGTCATCGCCGAAATGAAGTTGGGCCGGCTCGTGCCCATCGTGGCCTCGGTCCGCGCGAGGTAGAGCACCCCAGTGTCCTCGGTGACGGCGTCGCCCGCGCTCATCGTGCCGAGCAGCCGGATGTCCACGTCGCAGGGGTTCACGATGCGGTAGGTGGTGGCTCCGACCGGGCGGTTGATCGGAAAGCTCTTGGGGGTCGGGCCGATGTCCTTCAGCCGTATCGGCGCCGAGTGCAGCCGGCGGAACGGCATGGTCATCGCCGGCAGCGGGTTGTCGACCGTGTAGCCGCCCGGCGGTCCCTTGTAGGGGATCTCCTGGGCCATCAGCAGCGGCACCAGCAGCGCAATGGTGACGGCTTTCCACGTCCTCATCTCGCACCTCTGCATCAGCCGGCGATCGCCGAATGGTCAGGAGTGGTTGGGGCTGACCCGGAAGCGGCCGGCCAGGGCCTTGAGCCCGTACTCGATCTCGCGCGAGACGGTCCCGGTGGCCTCGCGGTTCGCGTACCACTGCCCGACCAGCAGAAGGATCGACTGCTTCAGCGGCATCGGCACATCGGCCGCGCTCGCATGGCCCGCTGTGAAGGTGACGCGATAGGCCAGCGGATTGACGGGGGCTGCCGCGAGATCCGGCGCCGCGGCCGCCAGCCGGGCGATGACAGCGAAGTTGTTCTCGGTCGCGACCACAAAGGCGCCGGTCGGCTCGACCTCGTAGGAGCCGCCGGCGAGCCGCGCCACGCTGACAGAGTCAACGTCCTCAACCGGCCGCAACGGCACCTCGGCCGTCACTTGGATGCCGGGGAGGAACGCCTCAAAGGTCTCGGCGAGGAGGCAGTAGCCGTTCAGCCAGCCGTCCGGGCCGTGCAAGAAGTCGAAGCCGGTGACGATGAGGTCCGAGATCAGCTCGTCCTCACTCGCGTGCCGCACGCGCAGGTGCGCCTTCGCCTTCTCCAGCGTGACGACCTCGAGCTTCGCCTCAGGCGTCAGCGGATCGGAGATGCGACGCACGTCCACGTCGTCGCCTCACTTCGTCTCGTAGCCGCGGCGAGCGCCGGGCACGGCCATCTTGTCCGAGAGCGGACGCGCGAGCTTCTTCGGACGCTGGCGATCGGCGCGGTAGCGCTCGACCTCCGCGTCCGAGGAGCGCGGCTGGCGCGGGGCGTCCGCGCCGTCCTTCTGATCGCCGGCCATCAGCGGGTGACGGTCTGCTGCGTGGTCAGGGCGTTCGGACCGGTGCCGGCCGCCGCGCGCCGGGCGAGTTCGTCCGAGATGATCTTGTCGGCCTGCTCCGCGTTCAGGCTGGCGTCGCTGCCGGCGATCTTCTTGGCGAGCGCGATGCGCTGGAGGTGGTGGTCGTCGTCCCAGGAAGCCGGAATCTCGATGGCGGCCTTGCGCTCGGCGTCCGGGTCCACCTGGACCGTCTGCTGCTGCGCCGGCTGCGCGCTCAGCTTCTTGAGCGGCTCGGCCAGCCCGTCGTTGTACCAGCGGAGCGCCGTGCCGGGTTCGGCGCCGCGGATGTCGCCCTTCCGCTCGGTGATGGTCGGCACCAGGAACGACATCGGCACCAGCCCGGTGTCGGCGTTCTTGAGCTTCTCGAAATCCTCGACCGTGGCCACGTTCTTCGCCATGTCCGTCGTCCCTGTGATGCTGAGCTCGGCGATGACGTCGCCGCTGCGTGCCGCGCGCCAGCCGGAGCCAGCGCGCGGCTATGCGGACGCCGATCAGGCGACGGTGGAGGGCGAACCCGCGCGGACGTGGGTCAGCCGGACCGCGGCCTTGGGCTGGTCGAGGGTCACGTCGTGCTGCATCTCGCAGAGGATCGCGCTCATGTTCTGCTGCCAGAGCAGGACGAGCGTGCCGCCGTCGTCGATGGTCGCCTCGGTGGAGGTCTTCATGGTCATGCCCTCCTCCTCGGCGAAGAGCACGTGCCCGAAGTCGACGAGGCCCAGATCGCCCTCGTCGGTGTTGGCGCCGCCGTTCTCCGCGAACTGGTTCGAGACCAGGATGCGGATGCCCTTCCAGCGCGGGTTCACCGGATCGTCGACGCCCGGGTAGATCTGGTTGCCGTTCCCGTCGCGCATGTCGGCGAGGTACTGCTGGAAGCGGTAGCCCATCGTCCACCGCCAGGTGTCCGACCGGACGATGTTGGCGCCGGTGAGGGCCAGCATCATGCGCGAGGCGATCCGGTCGAGCTCGGCGTAGGTCGGGGCCCGGCTGTTGGCGAACAGACCCGCGGCCGAGCCGTCGATGACGGTGATCCCGTCCTGGTTGTAGATGCCGGTCGGCGTGGCCCCGGCGCCGGTGCCGAAGTACATCGCCGAGTCCATCTTCAGACCCATGACGCGCTGCAGGTCGGTCCGGACGTAGTCCTCAAGCCGGCCGATGGTCCACTTGGCCGCCTCGTTCGTCATGTAGACGATGCCGGCGAGCTTGTGGCTCCGCATGTCGATGTCGTCGAAGGTCGGCGCGCCGACGGGCTTCTTCGCGCCCTCGCCGACGTAGGCCGCGGTCGCCGAGCCGACGCCGCGGGCCTGCCGGTACGTGCCGCCGATGAGCTGCACGCGGCGCGGGTTGCCCTGGAGGAAGGTGGCGGCCGGATAGAGGATCGGGATGATCTCGTCGGCCACCGGCTGCGGCAGCAGCACGCCTCCGCTGACGCCCGAGGCGAGGCCGGCCTTGAAGCGCTGCTCGCGCGCCTTGGCGTCGAGCTCCTTGAGCACCTCGCCGTAGCCTTCCTGCTTCAGCAGGTCGACCGGGCTGATGCGCTCGCCGGAGCCGCTCTCCTGCGACTGCTTGTTCAGGATGGCGGCCTTGGCCTGGGCGGCGACCGGCAGGAGCGCCTTCTGGTAATCCTTCACCGTCTTGGCGGGGGACGCATAGGGACGGCGCTCGCCACCCTCAGCGCCCTCGCCGCCGGCCGGATCGTTGGCGCCCTTGGATGCCGCCGCCTCGATCGCCTGCTCGCGCTCGGCCAGCTTGATCTGCTCCAGGGTGTCCTCGCAGGACTTCAGGCCGTCGGTGTAGGCGGTCCGGTCCTCGGTGGAGGCGTTCTCGGCGAAGGCCTTGGCCTTCAGGTCCACGAGGCGCGCGCGGCCGTCCTTCAGGCGCTGGCGCAGGGTCTTCAGGTCCATGTCATTCTCCCACGACTCGAAAGACCGCGCACCGCACCAGCGCCGGCCTATTGGTGATGCGCCCCGAAGGGCTCCGGTTGGAGGTGCGGCCGGTCAGGCGGCGCTGTGGAGCGCCATCTCCTCGTCGAGGGCGGCCTCGCGGGCCGACGCCTCGAGCAGTGCGTGCCGCGCTTCGAGCGCGGGGATGTCCTTGGCAAACTGATCGCGGAGCTTCTGCTCCGGGGTCGGCTCGGGAGCGGGCTTCTTGCCGTCCTCGGCCGGCTTCGGGTCAGCCTCGCCCGTCTTGCTCTTCAGGCCGAGGGCCAGCAGGACCCGATCCACGACGCCGGGCTCCTTCTCGATCGCCTCGGCGAAGCGCTCGGCCTCGCTGGGCTCGATCGGCGCCAGGACCGGTGCGCCGCCCTCGCCCGCCTTCACCTCGAACGTCTTGCCGCCGAACACCACGGTGCTTTTGGCCGGCCGAGAGTCACGGTGCGCGTCCTCGAACGCCTTGCGGGGCACGATCAGGCCGTCTTTCAGGTCCCAGCAGTCGAGCACCTGCTCGATCATCTCGCGGGACAGCGTGTCGCCCTCGGCTGCGGCCTTGGCCAGCGCGGCAGGGTTGGCCGGGATCGAGCACGGGGAGCACTCGTACAGCTCGGCCTCGTGGATCATGTAGCCCGGGTAGAAGTAGGAATCCCGCTGATCCTCGGGCACCTCGCGGCGCTCAATGGTCTTCGGCATAAAGCCGATCGAGCAGGCCCGGATCGACCCGGCCTCGAGGTGGAGCGCCAGCCGGTCGGCCTGCGGCTCGCCCTTCGTCAGGTTCAGCGTGCCCTCGGTGCGCTTCGGGCGCCCGGTGAGCGTCTTCTGGATGTCCGACCACTGGCCGACCGGCATGTCGCGCGCCTGATGCCCCCACGGGGCAACCGGGTTCTTCTCGAACTGCGCGGTGTCGAGGCCGGCCTGAACCACGATGTCCCGGTCCCGGTCCTCGATCTCGGCCGACATGACGAAGCGGATGGTGCCCGCGTCCTTGTCGAACTTGGCCTTCTCGACCATGGCGGCCGGGAGCGCCTTGAGCACCAGCCCGTCGTCGCGGGCGAAGTGCTTGCGCTCCACGCCGCCGTAGCCACGCGAGCCGAGATATTCGTCGATCGAGACGCGCTTCGAGGCCATCAGGCTGCTCCTGCGGTGTGGACGAGCCGCGGGCCCGCCTTGCCAGCGTTGTTGTCCGGGCTCTCGCCTTCACCGGCGCCTGGCTGTGTCGGGTTCTGACCGGTCGCCGCATGGACGACCTCGCCGTTGGCGTCGATCAGGCTCATGTTGACCGGCACCGTGCGCTGGTCGCCGCCCTTCTTCAGCGGGTTCAGCCGGAACGGCATGACCTCGCGGCCTTCGTCGAAGGTCATGAGGCCGGAGCTCATGCCGGCCTTGACCAGCTTCTCCAGAGTGTCCGGATCGTTCGACATCAGGGCCGAGCGGTCGAACTGGAGGCTGTAGATCGGCCACTGCTCTTCCGGCAGCGAGTGATTCCGGAACTTCGTCTCGATGTTGACCGCCAGCGGCATGAGGCAGTCATTCACGTACTGCCGGTTCATCGCCGACATGTTGTTGTAGGCCACGGCCTCCAGCGCGTAGATCCGGTGCGGCGGCACATCCATGAGGCCACAGATCCGCATGACAGCCTGCGTGAAGCTGTCCTTGCTCTGGGCGTCGACCGAGTTGATCGCGACCGGCTTCGCTGTGAGCCCGGCCTCCAGAAGGATCGCCTCGCCGCTGCTGGTCGCCCGGCGGGCCGCCTCGCGGAGTTGATCCTTCAGCCGGCGGAAGGCGGCCTCACCCTGCTCGGTGGTGGCGAAGCCCTCCTTCGTCTCGAACACCAGCGGCTGCTTGCCGTCGTTGCCGAACAGCTTGGTCTGATAGCGGCCGATCGCGGACAGCAGGTCGAGGTTCGGGCCGCCCAGCGCGAGGTTAGACAGGCCGTTGACACCGTCGAGGAGCCGCCCGCGCAGGTGGATCATCTCGTGCTCGGGCACGATCAGGTAGGTGTCGCCGAGGGCGGCCCGCTCGTATTCGGTCGCGGCCACGATCTCGTAGAAGATGTTGCCCCTGTCGCTGACGCGCATGCGGGCCCGGCCAGGCATGATCGGGATGTACTCCTCGATCGTGTCCTCGCGGTCGCGCGGCGTGTACACGTAGGCGTTCTGCGCCACCTCCAAGTGGAGCACGACCATCCGCCAGAACTCCGGCCACGTCATCGCCGTGCCGTTCGGCTTCGTCATCAGGTGGTAGGCGAGCTCGCCCTTGCGCGGCTCGATCATCTGCCAGCCGCGGCCGTTGCGGCGCCACTGGAGCATCTCGGCCTTGGAGATGTCCCGGGCCTTCACGTCCGCGCACTGGATCAGCAGCGCGAGACCGATGGCGCTGCCCTGGTAGTAGCCCCGGCCGACGCCGAGAAAGCCGAGATCGTCCCAGCCGCGATCGTACATCTCGCGGGTGATGGCCTCGCGCGGGTCCTGCGCCGGGCCGGAGTAGACGAGCTGCCCCGCCTCATCCGACTTGGCGAGGCCCGCCCACATCTCGGCTTCGGTCATCGCCATCAGGAGAATCCGATCAGGCCGCGGTTCATGTAGATTGAGGGCTTCTCGACCTTGATCCCGGCCGCGATGTTGCCGGCATCCGCCTGGAGGCGGGCGGCGTCCGCGGAGATCAGGGCGTCCATGCCGTCGATCGACTGCTTCGAGCCGCGCTGCTCCTTCTTGGGCAGCACGTTGTCGTTGGCGTCCCGGTGACCGACCACGTTGCCGGCCATCCACGATGAGATCGGATTCCCGTCGTGCTGGAAGCGGCTCGGCTCCGCGTGGCGGGTCATGATGTCGTCGGTCGCGTAGGTGATGTGCCGGGCGACCTTCGGGACGATGTAGGCGGTGTAGCCCTCGGCCTCGACCTCACCCATGAGGTAATCGGCCTGGTGCTGGTCGAAGGCGAAGCCGGCCACGTTGTGCCCGCGGATCATGCCGAGCACGTCGTTCCGGATCGTCGGGTGGTGGACGTGGCTGCCCTTCGTCAGGGTCAGGTAGCCGGCATCGGCCCACGCCTGGAATTGGTCCGCGTACCGATCATCCTGGAACCGCGGCGATCGCTCCGGAAGCCAGTACCGGAACACCGCATAGAGGACGTCCTCCACGCAGATCAGGAAGCAGGCCGCGTTCAGATCCGAGTGGCTCGCGAGGTCCACACCCACGAACATCGGGAAGCCCTTCAGGGCGTCCAGCGTAAGCTTGCGGTCCCCGCAGGCGTCCCATTGCTCGACCGAGAAGAGGTTGCCGGCGGCTCGGCTCCAGATATTGAGCCGAGTGCGCTTGTACTCCTGGAGCTTCGCCTCGCTCTTCCGGGCCTCGCGCTCCTCGGTCTCCAGGGAGGTCGGGTTCAGCGAGATCCCGTAGAGCGGGTTCAGCTTCTCGACCACGCCCGGGTCGAAGCGATTGTCCTCGTCGCCCGGGTCGGCCGCGTACATCGCGACGAAGACACGATCCGCGCGCAGCTTGCCCTCCAGCACCTGCTGGTCCGACTTCCAGCCATCGTATGCCGGGCCCGAGGCGTTGCGCCCCGCCGTCGAGATGCCCAGCCACAGCGGCTGCTGCCGGGCGCCCTGCGCGCTCTTCAGCACGCCGATGACGTCCTGGTTCTGCGCGTGGACCTCCTCGGCAAGCACGACGTGCGGGTTGAGGCCGTCGAGGTTCGGCGCGCGGCCCGCGAGGAGCTTCAGCTCGGCGCCGGTGCGCCGGAACTTGATCGTCTCCGTCGTGTCCTTGGCCATCAGCCAGGACCGAAGCTCCTGCTCCTTCTCCAGCGTCTGCCGGATGGCGAGGTACGGGATATCGGCCTGCTTCTCAGAGCCCGCCGCGACGCAGCCCTCGGCGCCCGGCTCACCCTCGTAGTTCAGGCAGTACAGGACGATCCCGACCGAGAGCGCCGTCTTGGCGTTCTTCCGCGGAACCCAGAAAGCCACCTCTCGAACCCAGCGCCGACCGGTGTCACGCTCGCGGAATCCGAAGATCGCCGCCAGCCACCAGCACTGCACCGGCTCCAGGATGATCGTCCCGGCGAACCCCTTGATGTGCGGCAGCGTCTCAATGAAGGCGCAGGCGTCGTTCGCCCGGTCCGCGTCGAAGATGAACTCGCTGCGGGGCTTCTTGGCCTCCTGCAGCATGTGGAGGAAGCGGTGGCAGCCGAGCCGTTCCCAGCGGCAGGCCACCACCGCGCCCTGTACGACGGCCTGGGCGTACCATTCGGCCATGCCGACGTAGTCAGGGATCAGATCGCCCTTCAGGTCGACCTGGGCAAAGCGATGGTCAGCGACCTCCCGAGAAACCGAAGCGCGCGTACCGGTTGACGGGCGCTTCCTTCGGCGCGGAGATCGGCTTGTCGAGGTCATCGAGAGCCAGCCGTTTCTGTGCCGCGAGCAGCCCCGTGAACCACGATGCCCGGGGCGTCAGGCCCTCGGTCTCGATCCGCTCGATCTGGTCGAGCAGCCCCGCGTAGGTCGACAGCGTCATGTGCATGTCGATCGAGAGCCGGCCGGCATTCCAGATTAGCCGAGCGAGCTCGTCGTAGGTGCGCTTCGCCTTCTCGGTCTTCAGCGCGGCGCGACAGGGCGGCAGCTCCCGAAAGCCCGGGTGCGCGACCACCTTCGCATCGCCCTGCCCTACCTGTGCGAGACTGGCCTTGGACATGACATCAGGAGCCGTCGTCGTTCTCTCGGCTGGCCACGTCGGGATGGCCGGGCGAGCCCTTGCCGATCCGCGGGACGCCGGTGGGGCCGCGATCCGCGCCCATGGCCTCGGTCAGGATCCGCTGGCTGTGCTCCTGGAGCGTCACGCACTCACGCAACCGGGCGATGATGTCCCTGTTGTTGCGGTGGACGTCCTTGGCCACGTTCCGCGGATCGTCGGCGATCTTGGCGCATTTCGCCTCGATCTCCCCGATCATGTCGCGCAGGTGCTCCTCGAGCTTCGCGCCACCCGGGTTCTCGGCCGACATCAGGATCGCCATGGCTGAAATCCTTATCCACAGAGCCGCAGCCCTGAATTGACTCGTCTCAGCACTAGAACGAAAAAAGAACATCTGCCGCTGGAGATCCAGCATGCCCGACGCCCGCCGCGACCCATTTGCCGGCTGCCCCGAGACGACGCAGTTCATGCTCCTGCTGCCGTCGACCATCCTCGACGACGATAATCGGCGGTCAGATCTCGTCGAACGCCTCGAAGCGGCCTTTCCCGGATCGACTTTCTCCGCCGCGCCCTGCGAGCGCCTCGCGAAGCCCGGCGGTGGGACGCTCCTGATCGACGAGCCGATCGCGATCCCCCTCATGGGCAGCGTCGGCGCCGAGGATCGTCACTCGCCGATGTACCGCCGCCCCTCTCCCGACCGCATGGCGGAAATCAACGCGGCGTTGCTCGCCTTCATCAACGGATCGGCGAGCCTGAATTAAACCTTGCTGGTCGGGCGCTCGGGTCGTCGCACCACAGCGGCAACTGATCGAGCTGCCCGATCTGGCGCGCGTGGATCTCCATCGAGCCCTTCAGGCCGTGATGCCGGATGCAGAGGCCCCACCAGTTCGCCGGATCGAACATCGCCCCACCGTCGGCGATCGGAATCTTGTGATCGACCACCTTCGCGAATTCGAGGCGCCCTTCCTGGTCGCACCAGATGCAGAAAGGGTGCTTCCGACGATGCTGCTCCGAAGCTCGGTCCCACCGACTGCTGTAGCCGCGTTCGCGAGGCGAAGTGCGGGGCTTCTGGACTACCAGCGCCCGCGGCGGCCGTCGGCCCGGGAGAACCTTCGGCATCGCTGCCCGCGGACGCAATTCGGGATGTGGCGAAACACATGCCCCCAACCGTGCGGTATGGCAACCGGAAATTTGCGAGTCATATCAATGTGTTGGTTTAGCATTTCGGGCCAAGGGATTCCTCGGACTCGCTAAACCATCATTGATTGCGTCAATCGGTCATGCCGCATTGATAGATGGCATCAATCGGAGGAGACGAATGCGAGGGCTGACCAACGGGCAATGCCGCGCTCTGACTTTCATCAGGCGGCGGGTCGAGGCGCAGGAGGAATCACCCACGTTGCAGGAGATCGCCGACCACATGGGCGTGAAGGCCAGATCAGCCGCGCACCGAGCGGTGGAGGGGCTGATCGAGGCCGGCTACGTGATCAGGTCGGGGCGCGGCCGCCTTTGTTTGACGATTCCCGGAGATGCTCCTGCGCTCGCCATCGTCGATCGGAAAGTCGAGCGGGTCGTGAAGCACACCGTGGCGCTCGACGCGATGTCGGCGCACCCGCCGGCGGACAAGGCGAAGCTCCTCAGCACCAGGAAGAAGCGCACCTACGTGGTGGAATTGGAGAAGGACCTGCACACGCGGCTGCGGAAGATTGCCCGGGACGCCGAAGCGCCACCGGAGCGGATCATCGCAATGGCGCTCCGCGACTTCATCATGGAGCGGAATGCTGGCTGATTAAGGGGTAGGCAGGGGGCCCTGACCAATCAATGCGACGATGCGCGCTTGCAGCTGTGCCCTTAGATCAACAGCGTCAGTCCAAAGAATATGAGGGTACTGTCTTGTGTCGAAGTGCAGGCCATTGATCTGGTTGGCACGTATAGTCCAGATTACTGGGATGCCAAGGCCTAAAGCGAAACCTGCTTCGAAATAGACGCCACCGCGAGGTACGAGTTCTGTGCCACCATTGGCGGTGTTAACATGACCGGTGGTGAAATCCGACACCACAAATTTAGATCGACGTATCTGTGCAATAATCTCATCATCAATGCGGTTCTGATGAGTGTGCTGATCGATGCGCATGGGTGCATAACCAGCCGCACGAATGCCTGGCTCAAATCCATCCTGCCAGATTTCGCCCATCTCCGCCCCAAACCACATCGCAACAAAGGCTTGCTGCGATTGCGCGATTTTTGTCTGCAATCTCTCCAGATGAATGACGCCAGCTGGCGTGATCTTGACAGCCGAGTTGCCGCCCTCTCCAAGCGTCTTCTTGATAAGTCCCTGCTCATGCATGTAATCAATATAAAACTGTACTTGTTGTTTTGCGCTGCCCTGGTTCATGTTTTCGTTGTTCTGCCGGGTCTCGATGCACCCAATTGTGCATAATTCCTGTTCTACTCTGTCCGGTTTGCTGGTGTCATATATTACAACAGGCTCGCCCAATCTTGTGCTGCGTCGGCGAATGGCAGAGAGCATATCATTCGCTGCTTGCTCAAACGTAGGCCCCGAGGATTCCACTGCGCGGTCTATATAGCCGCTATCGACTCGGGGAACGCCTCCTCGCTGATTGCTCTTCCAAATCGCGTGTCGGATAAGTGCAAGATCCTTACTAGATAGATGTTGAAGGCGTGCTTCTGCGCTCCCTGTAATGCGGCATGCGCCTCCGAGCTGAGCGCCGCGCACCTCGACCTCGTCAGCGCCGACAGGCCCGTTTCTATTTGGATTTGAGAGGAGCAAGAGAGGCGAAACAGGCACGAGTGATCCCTTTTGTGGGCAGCCATAAAGCCAGAGCTCAGAGCGGCGGGGGATCACCGTGAACGCCTTTGCAGGCTTGGTCCACAACCTTGTTTGATAGCGGCCGCAGCAGCGTTAGCCACCGCGGCCGGGACGTCGATCAGCGATTGGCTGGCTTCAGGATGGTCGGAGAAACCCAGACGCATTGCAGCGCGCCGTTGTTCATCCATGAGACCTCGACCTGCGGGACTTCGGCTTTCCAGAGAATGCCGGTCACCGTGGCGACGGTCTGATCATCCTCGCCGATGCACACCTTCTGCCCCAGCGCGAATTGCGAGGCATAGGTGGTGTGAGCGCCGGCCATCAGGCCACGACGTCGGCGAGCGCCTTCGCGGGCTTGAATTTTGCCGCCTTGTGCGCGGGCTTCACGTAGGGCTGACCAGTCGCGGGGCTCTTGCCGCGACGCTCGGCCACCGCCTTCACGCTCAGCCGGCCAACATCGGGGATGATTACATCCCGCCCGCTCCGCAGCTCGACGTGGATCAGATCGCTCAGCGCCTCGACCACCGCGCCGACCTGGCTCTTCTTCAGGGTCGACTTCTCGGCGAGATGCGCCACGAGCTCATTCTTCGTCATCGTCGTTCTCCAATGCACCGCACTATCGCGGTCCGCACAACCTGCTCCGGCCTCTCGCGCAAGTAAAGCCGCCAAATCGGGCTCGGAGTGGATTTTCTTGCCCCATATCCGGTCTCCGGCCAGCCCCAGCTTTATCAGGCCCTTTCGCTGGGTCGCCGATCGCCACCCGAGCGCCAAGTATTGCGATTGTCCGTGCCGGATTTTTGAGGTTTTGGTTCTCGCTTTTTGACCCCCTGTGCGGTCCGCGTCCCCGCTGGCACTTTCCTTAATCGCGCCCGGCCACCCCTTCTGACCTTGGTCACCTCACGGGCGCGTCGGCATCACTGCATCTGTTCTCGCCATTGCTTGCGATTTCGTTCGGAAATGCGTTGACACGGCTTCGGGGCTGATTATGTTCGCTCCCAGATCCGATTGTGGATCGCTCCTGAGTGCCCTGACGATGACGAGCAACGAGATCCGCTCTGCCCTGCAGCTCTCTGACCTCCTGGCTGAGAACGCTGCCCGCTCGCTGGATAGCGGCCTTACTCCTGATCAGGCGATTGCCGACCTCGAGGCGGCGCTGGACGCCAGCCTGAACGGTGCTGGCCCTGAGGCCGCCCCGGCTCTCTCCGCCTGATGTGCTGCTCAGCCCCGCTCCTCGGCGCTCTGGCCTTCCTGTTCCTGGCCAGCGTCTACGCCCTCACGGCACCCCGACCCTGATGCGACCCGTGCGCCGGGCCTGACCTGGCGCACCAGCCGCAACAGTGCGGACCCAGCGGCGATTGTGCCGCGCAGCTCGAGATGTCCCATGTCGATCACCCAGACCCGTCAGCGCGTTTTCCGTCGTGCTCGCCGTGAGCGCATCGCCCGGAAGGAAGCTTTCCTCCGCTCCGCCCATTGATTTGCAGGTATCCAGCCGCGATGCCGGGCCTCTGTTATTGGTCTGTTTAGGCGTCGGGCCGCATAACTACAGCGTCACCGCAGAGCCGATTGTGGCTCGCTTCGGAAGGCACCTGATCATGATCCACAACGCAGTGTCTGCGTGCGCCCGAGCTCTGCGCCGCGCCCTCGTTCCGGCCGCTGAACTGCTGGCCTTCGTCCTGATGACTGCAGGCGTCTGCGGATCCGTGGCGATTTTTTTCTGAGCCGAGATCTTTCTCCCATGCCGCGATCGTGCGGCGCTCTGCGAGGCACCATGGGCATTTCGACTTTCGGCGGGTCAGTCGCCCCCTACACGCACGCTGAGACCTGCGAGGCCGCATCGTGGGTCCCCTATGTCGAGGCCGCGATTGATGCGAGCGACCGCGATCCGGCCGCGGCCATCATCGAGGCGATCGACAAGGCACAACGCCGGGCAGAACTCAGCGTTGGCGCCGCAGCCCTCCTCGCCGAAATCTTCGATGTGCATTATGATGCAGTTCTTCAGCTCATATAGGCCGACAAATGTGGCTGCGAAACTGGGTCCGGGATCTGCGCTACCGATTTGTTGCAGATAGTGAGCGGCTGGAGGCGGCCGCGTACCGCGATAGCCTCCGTGTGCGTGAGATAGAGCGCCAACGCCAATCCGCGGAATTGAATGGCGAAATGGCGGATCTGGAGAAGAGGCTAAGCCCGCGCGATCTGGCTCAGCGCTGATGTGCCCCGACCCTCTCTCGTTCGGGAGAGGGTCGCATCTGCATCCGGTGGGCAGCCCGGCCGGTTCGATCTCTGTTCACGTGGCGTCGCCCGGAAAGCTCCCGTATGCCTTTGCAGATGTCGCGCCGCTGGAATTATCGCCGCCTCAACGCGCTCCAGGTCCGCGACCGGATTGCGGGCCTCGGGTGGTCCGTTCAGCGCTTCGCCTTCGTCTACGGCGTGCCGTTGCAGCGCGCCCGGGACTGGACCTCCGGGAAAGAGGATATCCCGCACTTGGTCGGGCTAGTGCTGCGGCTGCTGAAGCTGCCCGGCGCCCGGACCGTCGCGTACGAGTATGCACTGAGCGTCGCGGAGCCCACCGACAAGCAGGCCGCCTTCATCGCCGACGTCGAGCGGCGCAGGCTGGCCGGCGAATTCGATGATCAGTGGGAAGCGGAGGACGCCGCAGCGACCGGCGACGATTCCTAAGTTCTCATTAGATTTGACCGATCATAACCGCCCAACCAAAAGGCTGGCAAGAAATGAAAAGTGCTGTGAAGGCCATTGCTACGACCGACCCAGTCTTTGAGTTCGCGGTTTTGGCTAACAATTTATTGGTCCATTCTTCTGATAAAGGCGTCACAGTTTTCGAAGGACTCGCTGACTTCGTTGATATTCCGACCGGCGACATCCGCTTTTTTGAAGTTCTTGGAGTGTTTGCTGAAAGGAGCAGCAGTCTTATAAGGTTCCTAAAAGAAATTGAAGATGATTATCTTGATGAAGATTTGCGCGAGAGGCTTATAGAGATAGTCAGGCAGATGACTGGGATTATTCACCCGGCCAATATGTCCGCTCCTTGGAATCAGATTGTAGATAGCAGCATACCGAAAGACAATCTTCGTCTCCTTCGCTCGTTTTCGCGAACAGCTCGACATCATCGCGAGCTCCTTGTCTTCGATGAGAAGCAGCGCAAGGAGCTTCTCGCGGCAATTGAAGACTCGATTAAAGAATTGGATGAAGACAAACATTATCCGAAATGGGCGATGACGCCTCTGCGGGAAGGCGTTCGTCGTTTGCGATTTATCATTAATCATTTCCAGATATTTGGTCACGATCACACTCTTGATCATTTGATCAAATTGCAAGTCGAAACAAAATACAATTTCGATATTCTCGCGATTGGAAAGGAAGTATCTGATCATAAACTCGTCAAAACAGTTGGTCTTTTCGTATTGGCCGCAAATCTGTTTGTATTGCCGCCAAAAGCTGGGGAAGCAATTCCCTATTATCGAAGCCATATCCATGAATTGATGCAGAGGATGCCTGCGCTAATCGGAGGACCGCAGAAGCTGTTGACGCACCGGCAATCGCAGGAAGATGCGGCTAAGCCTGCTGAACAACTTGCGCCATCATCAGAACCGCTTTCGACTGACACGTAAGTTTATAATATTCAGCCACCGCGTCGACTGCCCGCAGGAACAGCACCGCGAGCTCGCGCTCTCCGCCGAACCCCATGTCGCGCATCGCCGTGAAGGTGCGCGCCTCGAAGATCCGGAAGAACAGGATGGCCTTCGCCTCCTCACCAATCCGGGCCGAAAGCTGATCCATCTCTGCCAGCCCGTCGCAACGATCATCCGGCACGCCCGGCAGGCGCTTCGACACATCCACGCCGCGCTCGAACTTCGGGTTCGGGTAAAGGCCGGCGAAAGCCCGGTGGCACAACTCGTCGAATCGGCGCATGGCCTCGATCCGCGGGCCCGTGCGATCCGACGCGGTGCGGATCAGCGAGCCGTAGCCGGCGATCATCGCGCGCTTCTCGGTGGCGCCGCGCCCGCCGGTGATGATGACCTCGCGCTGTGCGGCGGCCGTGCGCGGATCGTGATCGAGACCCGCCCGGCGCAAATCGGATCGGGCTCTCTCTTCGGTCTGGCGCTGCTGCTGAGCGAGCTTCTCTGAGGCGCGAGCGCGGCGCCGCTCTTCCTTCGGGTCCAGGCGGACTGGATGCGGCGTGGACGCGGCCGCAGCGATGGCGCGCTCCAGGATCACGCCGGCCGATTCCGCGTTCACCCGCCGGGCGACACGGGCGCGGGCCGCCGGCACCTCCAGGAAGTCGACCCTCCGGGCGTTGTCTCGAGCGTGGCGCTCCGCGGTCTCGGCGGCCTTGCGCGCCATCTCGGCTGCGGCCGTCTTGCCTCGCGCCTTGGCCTTCGCCTCTCGCTCCCGATGCTTCCTCGCTGCGGCCGCCCATCGATCGCGGGAGGACTCGGCCTTGGCCAGGCGGGTGTCGGCATGCTGGGTCATGACGCTACTCAACCCTCTGCCACAAGCTCGGGGAGCCACAGGTGGATGCCGGTGTCGGCGTTGCCGTGGTACTGGCCGATTCCGGCCTTGCGGATGCTGGTGAAGGCCGCGCTAAAGCGCCTCTTCACGACATCCGATTCCGGCTCCTCCTCGGGCAGGATCTCTGACCGGAAGGCAGCCCGGGCGACTTCAAGCGGGATGAGCCGGGCCCCCTTGCAGAGGCGATGATCCGAGGCACGCTGCTCGTTCGACGCGACCGTCGACCGGGTCAGCGTCAGGCTCTTGAGCAAGCCGTACAGGATGGTCCCTTCGGCCGTGAACGTCGGCTTCTTGGCCGCCCGCTGGCGCACCTCCTCCGGCACGATCTCGCGGGGCTCTGGCTCGTTCAGGAACTGGGTGACGTCAGCACGATAGCCCAGGGTCACGATGCCGGTGCGTCCGTGGCGATTCTTGGCGACGATCACCTCGGCGACGCCCTCGATCTCCTTCATGCGGCGCTCCCAGGCCGCGAAGGCGTCGGTGCCCTCCTTGGGCTTCTTGCTCTGCTCGTAATACTCGTCCCGGTAGGTGAAGAGCACGTAGTCGGCATCCTGCTCGATCGATCCCGACTCGCGCAGGTCGGACAGCAGCGGCCTCCTGTCCTCTCGCAGATCCACCTGCCGACCAACCTGCGCCAGCGCGATGATCGGGACGTGCAGCTCCTTCGCGAGCGCCTTCAGGCCATTCGAGATCTCGGTGACCTCCTGGGCGCGGTTCGGGTCCCGACGGTTCTCCCGGCCCTTGATGAGCTGCAGGTAGTCGATCACCAGCAGTTCGAGGCCGCGGCGCTTCTTCAGCGACCTGGCCTTGTTGGCGACCTGCGCGATCGTCAGGCTGCCGGTCTCATCGATATGCAGCGGGAGGCCGCGCAGATCCCGAGCAGTGTTCACGACCTTTTCAAGCTGGGTCTGCGTCATCTTCCGGCGCCGGATGCGCCAGGATTCAATGCCGGTCTCGGCCGCGATCATCCGGTCGAAGAGCTGCGTGTCGCCCATCTCCAGCGAGAAGAAGCCGACCACCCCGGTCTGCATCTGATGCTTGGTCCGACGGAGGTGCAGCTCCTTCGCCGTCGCGGCGGCGACGTTCAGGGCCAGCGCGGTTTTGCCCATCGCGGTCCGACCGCCAACGATGATGAGGTCGGGAGCCTCTAGGCCGCCCATGACCTCGTCCAGTGCCGGCAAGCCGGTGGAGAGCCCGCGGGGCTGGCCCTCGTTCTGCCAATCTGAGCACATGCGCTCGATAGCGCTATGCGCGACATCATCGAAGGATCGGAAGTCGGCCAGATCCATCGTGATGCGCGGCTTCAGATCCTCGATCTCACCCTCGATCGCCGCGAGGAGCGATGCCGTCGTGGCCTCGACGGGCGCGTCCTGCGCCATGCTGACGATGGTCTCGCCAAGGGTGATGAGCCGCCGGCGCATCGCCGTATCGGCCACAGTGCGCGCGTAGTCCGGCGCGTTGATCACCGTGGTGGCGCCGGAGGCGAGCTTGGCGAGATAAGCGGTGACCGTCTGGCCACCGAAGTTGGCGTTGCCCAGGTAGGTCTGCAGCGTGATCGGGTTGGCCACCTGGCCCTTTCCGATCTGCGCCGCCACGACCTCCCAGATCTTGCGGTGAGCCGGCTCGTGGAAGTGCTCGGCTTCGACCAAGGACGACACCCCCCGGAAGGCATCGTTGTTGATGAGCACAGCGCCGATCAGTGCCTGCTCGGCATCGATGTTCTGCGGGACGCGGCGAGCGGCATCGTCGATGTCCGACAGACGGGCTTGAAGGGCGCTCATGCCTTGACCTCGACCACCTGCACGCCGGCAGCGCGCGCCCTGCTTTTCATGTCCTCAGTGCCGCGTCCGCCCGGTAACGCGATCACGATGTCGGGCCGGCCCTCGGCCAGCATCCGGGCATTCCGCAGCGGCCCCGCGGCCTTGCCGTGCTTCTTCCACTTGGCCGGGAAGGCGAGTGCGGGGACATCGTGGCGCTCGGCCCACCGCGCAGCCACGGAATCGGCACCGGGCGCCGCCCCGTGGATGACCACGTGGGTGCCGCTGTCGCCGACGTACGGCGAGAGGGCGACGGCAAGCACCTGGCGCTCATGCTCGGCGCGGGCGCGCTCGGCCTCCATTTCCTCCGGGGGCGTGTCGGGCGGGACGATGCCGAACGTGCGGCCGCCGCAGACGAGGACGCGAGTCATGCCGGAACCCCCTCGAACAGCGGGGCATCGGCCAACGCGCCGTAGCGCGTGGCATCGTCTGGACGGGTGAACCGCTGCTTCGCGCCCGGCGGGATCCAGCGGAAGTCGACGCCGCCACGGGTGCGCTCGCCCTTGACCCAGATCACCCAGCAGTAGTCCGTCGCCGTGCTGGCAGTCGGGTCGAAGCGGCCCTTCACCATCGCGCAGCGCTCGGAGAACTGCCAGATGAAGGTCGGCGGGTGCGGATCGAAGAGATCGCGGAATCGGCCTGTGCCCGAGATCCACGACGTCCGGACCAGGAGCGCCACGCCCTCCCGTGCGAATTCCAACCCGCGCAGAGCGAACTGCAGCGCGGTGTTGAAGGGCGGGTTGGTAATCACCCAGTCGACGACGCCGGCACCCCCGACGGTCAGCGCTGGGTCGAGAAAGTCGGTCACATCGTAGCCGCGGCCGTAGTCGAACACGTCCGAGGCGACGCAGTAGCTGAAGGCCTCGTTGAGCGGCCCGACCATGTGGCCTTCGCCGGCGGCCGGGTCCCATGCGACGCGCAGGTTGAGCTTCGGCTCGACCATCTTCGCCAGCGCGTCGGTGAGCGCCCGAGTGGCCCAAGGCGGCGTTGGGAAGAAGTCGAGGCTGTCCGGCGGCTCGCGGCGGCCGGCCATGACGTTGCGGGCGTCGCGGGGCTTCATGCTGCCTCCTGCGAGTCGTCGGAGGCGCTGCGCTTCTGCCGGCCGGTGGCGGTCGCCGGGGCGCCGCAGCGGACGAGCAGGTCGACCAGCCAGAACTTGTTCGGCTCCAGCTTGGCGAGGCTGATGTAGGCGGTGTGCTGGACGATGAAGGCGGCCACGTCGCGCTCGTGGATGATGTAGCCGTCGCCATTCTGCGCTGAGGTCCGATTCCAGCCCCGCCGGGAGGCGCGGAGAAGCCCCTTGTTGACCCAACCGGTCACGGTCGCGGTCATGACGCCCATCGCCTCGGCCAGCCCGGCGGCGGTGAACTGCGCGTCGTCGGTGGTCGCGATCTTCCCCTCGGTTCGCATGTAGGCGATCGCGCCGGGCGTGCGGTGATAGCCAAGACGGCGCATGCGGCGGCTCAGCTCCACCGGGGAGATCAGCGGCCACTTCGAGGCGTACTCAAGTTCGGCATCGGACCAGGGGCGCTGATCCCGGGACTTGATCAGCCCGAGCTCTAGGGCGCGCTTCGCCACCCAGTAGCGGGACCGTCCGACAGCCTTGGCGCAGGCCGTGACGAAGCCTGTGGGCCGCTCGCCGGTGTAAGCGCGCCGGATCTGCGCATCGATCCAGTCACTGGTCGGCGCCTTCTCGAAGACGTCCTTCCGGGCCACACCGATGACCCGCACGCGCTTGGTGAGAGAGTGGACGGAGCGCCCGGGCATGCGTTCGGCGCACCAGCGCGCGCCGCGCTTCACGTAGTGGGCCCGGAGGAAGTCGTCCTCCTCCTGGCGATAGTCGGGGCCGCGGGCGGGCATCAGGACTGCCCTCCGATCGCGCGGAGCCGTAGCCCGTAGCCTTTGTGGTGGTGCAGCTCGATGCCGATCTTGGCGAGGGCGGCTGTCCACATCGCGATGAGGTTGACGCACACGGACGGGGTCAGGCCGCCGTGCCGAGCCATGGTCTCCAGGCCGTAGAGCTGACCGTCAGCCAGCATGCTGAAGGCCTTGGCGGTCTCTTTCGACGTGCGCCAGATGCCGGCGGGCCCGTGCACCTCGGCGCCGCGGACGGCGATCAGCTTGCCGGCCGGGATCTCGATGCCACCCGTCGGGATCGGACGAGGCTCCGGAACCTCGGCGATCGGCTTGGCCGCGTCAGCGACATCCCGGGCGGTCGGCTGAACGACGGGCGCCAGCGTCGGCTCCGTCTTGGGCGCCCGAAGATCGTCGCCGGCCTTGATGCGGGGCTCGTCCTTATGCCTCGCCTTGTTCAGCGTCACCTTCACGCTGTCCCGCGTGGATCCGGAATGCTCCGCGATCTCAGCGATCGTCTTCGTGGTGGTCGCGTAGGCGTCGAGGATCACGTCCCGGACGAGCGGCGCCTTCTCGACGGTGGCGGCCGCCGGCTTCAGCGACCCGCCGTCCTGAACGATGCCGCCGCCGGCGTTGCGCACCTCAGGCTCTCTCCGAGGCACACGCGGCGGGTCCGCCGCCGGGGCGGTATCGGCTGAGGCTGCGCTCGCGCCCCCCGCCCCGGCTGACGTGACGCATTCCCTCGATTGGCCGGATCGATGGTCTATGCCCGACTTCCCCTCCGGCGCTTCATCGAGGGCTTCCCGGGCTTGCACCGGCTGCCCTGCGTTCTGGGCTACAGGTAAGGTCCCTGGGGAAGGGGCAGCTTGTGCGGCCGGGCTGATGCGCTCGGCCGAAGTCTTGATCTCGCCGGCGGTGGCTTCAAGCCGCCCGCGCACCGCGCCGAGGCGCTGGCGAAGCTGCTGGAGGTCCGCGCCTGGCGGGACGGGGGCGGTGGTGCAGGACAGGTCCCGGATGACGCGGCTGACCCGCGTCGCGATCTCCGCGTTCCGGACCTGCATGTCGGCCAGTTCGGCGGAGATGCAGGCCAATTCGGTGATGATGGCGCTGCGGGTGTGCGCCGGCTCGGTCTGAGACACAGGGGGCCCTCACAATCGAGGTCGTTCTGCTGCGGGGGCACGCTCAGAGGAGCGTGCGGATCTCGTCCATGTTGTCCCGGAGGAACTCGAGGCTCGCCTTCGCCGCGCGGAGGCCCGGCAGGCTGGCCGCCGTGCATCCGGTGTCAGGCGGGACGGTTCTCCCATCGCGCTGCAACTGCGCCCGGCGCTCGACCCAGGCGACGCGATTGACGATGACGCCTTCGATCTCGTCGATCTGCTGCTGCAGCGTGGGGTACTCGTCGGCCACGGCGCTACGCCGCGAGTGGGGCTTTCGCTCTGCCGGCCGGCTTCGTCTTCCGCCGCTGCTGGCCTAGGCCGAGGGAGATTGCGAGCTGCGAGCGCTGCTCGGAGTAGCCCGGGGCGGTCATCGGGTAGTCGACCGGCAGGCCCCACTTCGCCCGGTACATCTCCGGCGACAGACCGCGCTGGGCGAGATGCCGGCGCAGCATCTTGTAAGGCTTGCCGTCCTCGAACGAGATGAGCGCCTCGTGCGTGATGGACTTCCGCACTTGCGCCGGCGAGAGCTTCTCGACTTCAGCCGGCCCGGGGTTCGCGACCGCCTTCACCAGGCCGACCAGCGTCCCGTGCACGGAGTGGATCAGGCCCGGCAGATCGCTCGCCGCCACGTGGTTCATCCGGACATAGGCGGCGACGATGTTCACGGTGTAGTCGATGGCCGTGTCGATGCCGGCGGTGAGATCGAACGTCTTCTCGGTCACGAGTGCTCTCCTGGGAATAGAGCAGTGGGGAAGGGTCAGGCGGGCACGCGCTCGCCGTGCATGTGCAGCTCGCGTGGGACGTGGCGGCCGCGCACGGCGCAGGCCCAATCCCAGAGTGCGAGGGCATCGCAGATGTTGTCGTCGTTGAAGGTGGGAGGCACGTATCGGAGCGCCTTGCAGCGATCGATCACCGCCTTCTTGGTGGCCTCCGGCGATCCCCAGCGGGCCTTGCCGGTGAAGTGCTTGCGCACCGTCTGCATGTTCGCCGGGAGCACCTCGATGCCGTAGCACTCGGCGACGCCCTGGAGGCCGCCGACGGCGCGCTGCGGGATGCAGATGCTCTCGATGCTCCGCCGAATCGGATCCTTCCGGTCACCATCGCCCTGGCTCTGGTAGGGCGGGATCGGCGCCTCGAACACGATCAGGTCCGGCCGGGTGTCCGCGAGGAAGCAGAGATCCCGGATCTTCTTGCCCATGGCACCGCCCACGACGTCGTAGTGCTCGGAGGGCTTCTTCAGCCTCCAGAGGTCCGTGCGAGGCTGCGTCCCCGGCGCACCGAAGGCGAAGCCCGTACACGTCGCGATGTCGAGGGCGGCGATCAGCATGGCGACCTCAGTGGATCGCGTCGGGGCCGAGGCCGCGGTGAGCGACGTTGCGGCGCGGAGCCGGCGGCGGGAGCTCGTCCTCCAGCGGCTCGGCGGCCTTCGCCTTGCCGCGCGCCGGGGCGGCCGGCGGCAGCTCGTCGTTGGCGGGCTTAGCGGCCTGCTCGCGAATGTCCGCCTCGGACTCGGCGGCACCCTCGCGAAGCGCGCCGGTGATCTCGCCGGGCTTGGCTTCGGGCAGATCGGCGAGCGGCTCGCCATCGGTCTCCGGCGCGGCGGCGCGCTCGGCCTCGCCTTCCGCCGCCAGCCGAGCATCGACCTCGGCCTGGGCGGCATCGAGAGCGGCCTGGGCCTCGACCATGGCCTTCGGCTTCCGGCCCTTGCCCGACCATTTCGCCTTGGCCTCCTCGAACCGGGCGAGCGCCTCGTCGAGCGGGATGCCGGGCGTCGGCGCCGGGCCGGCGGGTGCCGCGGTCTGCTCGACATGCTTCGGCTGGGCGTCCTTGCCGCCGCGGCGCTGGCCCTCGCTGGTGTTGTCGAAGACCGAGCCCTGATCGGCCGCCTGCTGGCCGGCCGACTTCTCGGCATCCTCCGCCAGCGAGACCAGGTCCTTGTCCAAGTAGCCGACCGACTTCGACAGCACGCCGACCTGCGTCAGGATCGCGGCGCGATCGCCGGAGGTCTTCACCTTGTCGAGGATCTTCATGATCTGAAGGGTCGGCTTCGCGAACCCGAAGATCTTCTGCAGCCGCTTCACGTGCTCGCCGACGCCGGCTTCCTCCTTCGCGTCCGCGATCATCTCCTTCTCGCGATCGAGGAGCTCGTAGAGCCGGTTCATCTCCTCGGCGCGCTTCTCGGGCGTGCCCGGCATCATCAGGCAGGCGTTGGCGATGCCGAGCCGGATCTGCTCTTTCACGTCGGGCGGTGTGGTCGTGGCCATGTGCGCTCTCCTCGGTCGTGCGCTTTGGTGGGACGGCTGTCAGAAGGGGCGGTCGTCGTCGGGATCGTCCGGCGGCTCACCCCACTGGCGAGCCCGACGCGCACGGTCTTCCCAGGCCCAATGCCGATCGGCCGCTGTGCCCGCGCGCCATGCGCAGAACCTGAACCAAACGGCGGCGACTACCTGGCGAAGGCCGGGGGACATGCATGGCTCCTGAGATCAGCGATTGCGGGCGGCGAGGCGCGCTGCGATCGAGGCCTCGATTGCCTCTCGCTGCGCCTCAAGCCGCGCCAATTCGGCGTCCTGACCGGCGGCTGTAAGCCAGTCCGGCGTATCCTTTCCGAGTGCTGCGCAGAACGGCTCCGCACCGTATGCGAGCAACAGGGCCAGAGCCGCCGGCCACGACGGCGCACATCCGCTGTCGAGCCATTTCTGAACGGTGTCGACGTGCACGCCGGTATCGGCCGCGACGTTAGCCGCGGTCTTGATCGGATGACGGGCCCGCAGGAAGGCGCCCAGGCGCCCCACGGAATCGGCTCGTTCAGCAGCCGAAAGTTTTCGGACCGAGGATGAAGATTCGCGCATCGGCTTCCCTGATGTTGAGGAAGCCGTGACGGAGCGCTGGGAACGCTTCGGTGCGGTCGAGACGAAGGCAGCGCTGGGAACGCAGCCGACGGATTGTGCAGGTGACGGAAGAGCAGAGGACGCCATAGGATCAGGCCTCCGACTCAGAGGACAAACGATGCCGCGGATGTCGCAAACCAAGCCCGACCTGATCGTCGTGGCTTGGTACACACGGGAGGACTACGAAGCAGTCAGAGCGCTCGGAAAGGACGGCGGAGGCCTGCAAGACACGTTCGACGAGTGGCAGGAACACGCCACCCGCGTAATCGCGGGCCTCGCCGCCAACGGCATCAAAATCGAGCGGGTCGAAGTGAAGTCGACCGAGCTCGGCGCCTGGCTGCGCGCTGAGAACGTCGAGTGCAACGAGCAGACTAGGGCCGGGTTCGCCCACCATCTTGCATCGGCCAAGTACGCCCAGAAGCATTAGATTAGCCATCAGAGTGCTGCCGAGGCGAACTCGGATCGAGCCGCAATTTCCTCCGGGGCAGGCCCGAATACGTCTGGGCGAAGGTCATGACGCGAAACGCCGGTGATCTCCTCTACCTTAAGCACCCGCTCAGCCGGGACGACGTCCCACTTGTCGACTGCTTGAGTCGAGATACCAATCGCCCGCGCAAGTGCAGCTTTGAATCGAACCGCCCGCACGGCCCGATTCAAAGCTTCGCGCATCAGCTGGCGCTGATCGACTGCGTTCGCGTCGCAACGGGGTGGCGGCGGAGAGAAAGCGTTGATGGCTTCAACTTTGCTCATTCAATTATGAAAGCACAGGTTGATAACGCTGGTCAATCCCCGGTTGATGAGCGTCGCGGTTGCTAGACGTGTCAAGGGAGCCTTGCGAAATCCCAGACATGACGAAGTCGCTGGGCGAATTGTTAGCAGAAGGCCGCAGGGCCAAAGGGCTCACTTTAGAGCAAGCCGCGAACGCTCTCGAAGTATCGAGCCAAGCTGTGCTCAATTGGGAGAAGGGCAAGACCGCTCCAGAGGAGGCGCGAGCACGCAGAATCTGCGACTTATACAAAATTGACAGAAATATTGTCCTTTCGTTGGTGTATAAACATAGAGATGAGAAATTTAGACAACGGACCGCACGGCTGAAAGACAGGAAGGCTCAACAGGAGCAATTGATCGAAGATCTGCAAGTTCAGGTGCGGCAATCTGTGCCGCCTGTTTCTGTGCAGAATGCGCCTAATCCCACGCCAAACGCGATTCAATCCACGGAAATCCCGACTGAAGCGCTGGCCGCGCAAATCTATATGCCGTTAGATGTTCCCGTGCTGGGAGTGAGTATGGGCGGCAAAGATCACGATTTTCAATTCAATGGGATCACCGTTGATTACGTGCGCAGGCCGCCAGGGATCGCGAATGCGAAACGCGCCTATGCTGTTTGGGTGATCGGTGAAAGCATGTTGCCGGTCTACCGCGAAAATTCCGTGGTCTACGTCAATCCCGACAAGCCGCCGGCAATTGGCGATGACGTGGTTATTGAATTACACCCGGACGACGGCCACAACGAAGCCGGAGCGGCATACATCAAAAGGCTCAAGAAACGGACTGCCGAAAGGATCGTCGTCGAGCAATTCAATCCGTCTCGTGATATTGAATTCGACCGCGGTGCGATCAAGGCGATGCACCGTGTCGTTCCGTGGAACGAGCTTCTCGCAATCTGAATAGCCTTAGAGCCTTATCCTGATCTGAGATGCTCTTCAGAACGGTTCAGGAAGGTAGGTGGGGATGTTGTGACCTGTCACAGGTAGCCACCCGCGTGAGGGCTGAGCCTCCGCAGGAGCTACCTCTGACAGGGGGCGAGGAAGGCCGGAGCCGGACGCCGCTTACTGCCGAGTGCCGAACCGAGAGTCGGACACCTTCAGAGCTTCTTCTCAGCCTCTCGGGCCTATCCCCCGGCGTGCCCTCTTCAGGTGCCGTGCGAGCTGGGGAGCCTCCTGGTTCTCGCCTCCAGGACCGCGACCTTTCGATCGTCCCGCCGCCCCCAGCGTCGCTGCCGCCAGGCGGATTTCAGCTCACGGCAGTTGCCGTCCGTGAACTCTGATTGATGGAAGATCCGAGAACGGCGCGACTGGAACGAAACAATACGATGTGGTATTATTTCAGTGCCAGACGGAGCGCACCGACATGCATCCATCCGTTTGAGGCCCCGGTCGGACCGCCAGTCCACCGGGGCTTTTTCGTTCATACGCCAGGCTAAGATTTTTATCAACTGCGTGTTGTGTGACGTTGACCAACCTCATCAACTCGTGATTGATTAAGCCATCGCCGCTTTCCCACGGCGCGAGGGCACTATGCAGACAATTCAGCTTTCAGCAGCTCGCGCGCCGATACAGGCGACGCGGCTGACGAGCCTCCTCGAGGCTGCACGCGATCCGCTCAGCCGGGCGCGGACCAATCTCTCCATCGCCGAAGCTGATCTGAACGGGCTGATTGCCCGCTACTCGGCCAGCCGCAGCGCGCTCGACGCGACCGCGATCTGCTGGGCGCAGATCCGGGTGAATGAGGCCCGGCATACGCTCGACCGCCTCCGCAGCCTCGCAATCGTCGTGATCGGCGACGCGGCCAATGCGGAGGCCTGCTGAATGGCCGCTGATCCGCATCAGCCACTCAGCGTCGACGACGCCTGGCTGCGCAGGCAGCGCCGCCGGCAGGAGCAGCGCGAGGCTGCCCTTCAGCAGGACATCCACCGGGCCGGGCATCTGACGGCCTCCGCGCGGGCGGCTCTCGCCCAGCGGCACAACCGGCTGGAGCACAGCCGATGATCACCGCCTGCATCCTCTCCGCGATGGGCGGCTCAGCCTTCGGCGCTCTCGTCATGGCGTTCTGCGTGGGCAGGCGCTCGTGACCACGGATAGCCGCGATCGTGCGGCGCCCCCGTTCCACCACGACTTCGAAGATTGGTGGGGAATGCTCGACGGCAAGCCGTCCTGCATCCCCGCCGGTCGCGTCTCGCTCGGCTTCTACGCCCGGCGCGAGTCCAATGGCCCGCACATCGGCGTCGCGATCTGGCTGGGCCAGGACAACCGGCCGTGGGTGAAGCTCGGATCGCGCACCGCCTTCTCGCTCTCGACCGACGAGGCCGAGGCGCAGTTCTCCGTCGATCACCTGGCCTGGATGATGGCCGTGACGGAGGAGGCCTACCGCGCGTGGGCCGCCACCGGCGAGTGGCCCGAGGGCACGGTGCTCGACCGGCCCCGGCCGAAAGTGGAGCGGGCGAGGCGGGCCACCGCGGCAGACGCTGAGCCCGCCGAGAAGCAGCCCGCCGTCTACGTGCGGCTCTACCGCACGATCGACCCGCCGAAGTCCTCGATGACCTTCATGGCGCGGGCCATCGCTCGGACGAAGAGCGGCGCCGAGGGCTTCAGCGTCGGCTTCTACGCGGACACCGAGGCCGGCGCTCGGAAGATGGCCGAGATCTGGATCGCCGAGGAGCGCGCCAAGGCGGATCGCGCCGAGGCCGCCCGAGAAAGCCGCGCGGCTCGTATGCGCCGGTCGGCCGCCAGCCCCGAACATACTGCCCCCGAGGGAGCGTCAGCGTGAGACAGCGCCACGTGCCGGCCTTCCGCATCCTGACGGATGTCGAGGTCTCTGCCTCCGCGATCGAGCGGTGGCGCGAGCAGTATTCGCATTGGACGCCGGAGCGGCGCTTCAGCGACGGCAAGTCGAAGGGTGAGGTCGACGCAGCGCTCGACGCCTGCAGTCGCACGCCGTCAGAGATCAGCCGGATCCTGAATGCCGGCTGGGCCAACCCGCGATGCGACCTCTGCGAGGAGCGCGCGACCGTCGTTGCCCAGGTCGGCGGCGAATACGGCGGCAACACCGTCTCTTGCTGCGTCACCTGCGCCGAGCGGGTCTGCTTGCTCCTCGGCCAATTCCTCCCGCGCGCTGCTGATCCGGTCGGTAAGCCGCCGCGCCCCCTTCCCGCTGGAGAACTGCCGTGAACGCGCTCGTGCCGCAGACCGATACCCGTCCGCCGATGGTCACGGGTGGGCGCATTCAGCCCGTGATCCCGCAGAGCATGGAGGACGCCTACCGGCTCGGGAAGGCGATCGTTGCCGCCGGCATGGCCCCGCGGGGAATGGAGACCCCGGAGAAGTGCATGGTCGCGATCCTGCGCGGCCTCGAGGTCGGCCTGTCGCCCATGCAGGCGGTCGACAAGATCGCGGTGGTCAACGGCCGGCCGACGATCTGGGGCGACGGTGCGATGGCGCTGGTCCGCGCTTCCGGGCTCTGCGAGTTCGTGAAGGAGCGGATCGATGGCGACGGCGATGGCCGCATCGCGGTCTGTGAGACGAAGCGCCGGGGCGAGGCCGACACGGTCCGCCGCACGTTCTCGGTCTCCGAGGCGAAGGAGGCCGGCCTCTGGAACAAGCAGGGGCCGTGGAAGCAATTCCCCGCGCGGATGCTCCAGATGCGCGCCCGGGCCTTTGCGCTGCGCGATCTCTACGCGGACGTGCTCGGCGGCCTGTACCTGCGCGAGGAGATCGAGGACGAGGGGCGGCCTGGGCGCGCCGACACGCCGCCGCCGGCCGAGCCGCGCCGGCAGGTCCAGCAGCAGCCGGTCGCCCAGGTGATCGAGCACCAGCCCGCGGACCCGGCAGCAGATCAGCGCAAGCTGGAGGAGGCAGAGGCCGCCGGCGCGCCCCAGGAGGTCGTGTCGACCCTCGCGGCGGTTGTGGACGGCGAGGCCGAGGATGTCGTCACGAAGGACTCGCTGCTCGCCGAGCTCGACGACAAGCTCTCGTATCAGGGCACGGCCGACGCGATCGAGGAGGCCTACACCGACTTCGATGCGGAGGCCCTGCTGTCGGATTACGAGGGCGGCGTCGAGGCGGCGCGCAAGCTGAAGGCTCAGCACCTCGACCGCGTCGGCCCGGCCAGCGGCGCCGCCGCGCCCGCGCCCGATACCAGCGGCTTCCCGGGCGAGGCCGCGATTGCACAGGCGTCCGGCGGGAAGCCGCTCAACCTGCTGCCGCCCGCATCCGACCCGTTCGAGATCCCGGCCGAGTTCAAGGGCGGCGGGCACTATCAGATCTTCATCCGCGCGGCCGCGGCGGCGGCGAAGGCGCCCGAGGACGAGGACCGGCTCCGGAAGATCTGGGCCGACACCAAGCCGCAGCGTGTCGACCTCGCCCAGCAGGGCCAGATCGACAACACGGTGGTGAAGCTGCTGCTGGACGACCTGCAGGCGGCCTTCGCTCGATGCCAGGCCACGGCGCCGCTCGCCGACGACCTGCCGCCGCCCGCACCACCGCGCGCCGTCAGCCTTGCCCCGGCCGCCGAGGCGCCGCCCGCCAGCAACGACGCGATCGCCGCGTACACCGCCCACCAGGAGCGCGAGCTCGCCGCCTGCGCCACGAAGCAGGACGTCGCGAAGTGGTGGGCGTCGACCGGTGATGACCGCGACCAGACCGGCGCCAACGACGCGCACCGGATGGCCTGGAAGTCGAGCATGCAGCGCCGCAAGGCCGATCTGCCCGACGCGGAGGGCTGAGCATGTCCTCCTGGTCCCCTCAGCAGGACGCGGCCATCCGCGACGTTCAGGCGTGGCTCAAGGATCCGAGCGCGCCGCAGGTGTTCCGGCTCTTCGGCTTTGCCGGAACCGGGAAGACGACGCTGGCCCGGGAACTGGCCGGCGACGTGCGGGGCAAGGTGCTCTTCGGCGCCTTCACCGGGAAGGCCGCGCTGGTGCTGCGCAAGAAGGGCTGCACCAACGCCTCGACCATCCACTCCATGATCTACAAGCTGGACGAGGAGGACGAGCAGCGCTGGCAGCCGAAGTTCATCCTCAACCCGCTCTCGGTTGTGAAGGGCGCCAAGCTCGTCGTGATCGACGAGTGCTCCATGGTCGGCGAGGAGCTCGCCCGGGACCTGCTGTCGTTCGGTGTGAAGGTGCTGGTGCTGGGCGATCCAGCGCAGCTCCCGCCGGTGAAGGACGCTGGCTTCTTCACGAACCATGCGCCCGATGTGATGCTCACGGAGGTGCACCGGCAGGCTGCCGAGAACCCAATCATCCGCATGTCGATGGACATCCGGCAGGGCAAGCGGCTGCAGCACGGCCAGTATGGCGACAGCCGGGTGATTAGCGCCGACGGGCTCGGGCGGAAAGCCGTGCTCAACGCCGGCATCGTGCTGGCCGGCCGCAACGCCACGCGCCGAGAGCTGAACGCCAAAATACGCGCGCTCCACGGCTACGACAGCGCGCACCCGCTACCCGGCGAGCGCCTCGTCTGCCTCCGGAACAACAAGGACAAGAAGCTCCTCAACGGCGGCCTCTGGGGCGTTCATTCCGTCCAGAAGATCAAGGAAGTCGGCGTCGAGCTGCTGGTCACGTCCGACGACACGCCGGAGACCACACCGACCGAGATCTACGTCCGCCACGAGTATTTCGCTGGCGTCGAGGAGCTGCTCTCATGGGAGCAGCGCAAGTTCACGGACGAGTTCACCTTCGGCTACTGCCTGACCGTTCATAAGAGCCAGGGCTCGCAGTGGGACGATGTGATCGTCTTCGACGAGAGCTCGACGTTCCGTGAGGATGCCAAGCGCTGGCTCTACACAGGCGTCACCCGGGCCGCCGAGCGTGTGACGGTGGTCGCATGACCCGCCGCGCCGCTCCCGCGATCATCATGCGCGTCGAGGCGCGCGGGCCGGTCCCCGCGTCCGGCAACGACGCCGAGGACTACGGCCGGCTGAAGATCGGGTCGTTCGTCGAGGTGCGCCCGTACCGCGGCGAGCCCAGCAAGGCGCTGGCTGCTTGGTGGCTCCTCTGCGGCCGCACCGCCGAGGCGCTCGACGACACCCACACGAAGCACTCGATCTCGAACCGGATCCTGCTCGACCTGAACATGGTGGAGACCGTGGTGCTGATCGGCGGCGAGCACCGCATTCCGATGAGCCTCACCGACTTCGACGAGGAGCAGCTCTGGCGGCTGGTCGAGGCCGGCAAGAACTACGTCGAGAACGTGCTGATCCCGAACGTCGACATCGACGCGCTGATGAAGAGCCGGAGGTCCGCATGAGCGCGACCTGCCTCATCACAGCGGCCGCGATCACGCTGGCGAACATCCTGATCATCGACGGCCTGCTCGGCATCGCCGACATCGGCCACCGCGAGGCAGCCTGCGGGCGCTGCATCCTCACCCGGTCCGTCGAGGTGAGCGGCGGCGTCTTCATGGCGACCGGCATCCTGGCTGTGCTGGGGGGCTTCTTGTGAAGGCAGAGCCTCGCCGTACGCCGCCGCTGTCCGTGAAGCTGGAGGCCGCCCTCAATCAGCTCGAGGCGGCCATGCGCAAGCTCGGGATGATCCCGGTCGAGTGCACCGTCCCGGAATGGCAGTTCGACCACGACCCGGCCCTCGGCCTGCGCGCTGTCGACGACAATGGCACGCACCGGCCGCACCAGCACGACGTCCGTTTTCTCGTGTGGCGGCCGCGCGTCGAGCACGCGGTGAAGACCACCGGGCGCCGGGGCGAATCCGATCTGAGCCTTCGCGATGGCGACCAGGCGAAGATCGCCAAGGTGAAGCGCCGCGACCGGAAGCGCGCCGCCGAGCAGGCTGAGGCGTCCGCGCCCGCCAGCCCTCCGAAGCCGGCCAAGCCCAAGCGCTCTATGCGCGGACGGCCGGACAAAAAGCTCTCGCCCTGCCGACAGCCGTCGAAGCTGGCCGGGCTCCCCCGCAACACCTTCACGGAGCGCGCCCGATGAGCGTCGAACCCTTGGCCGTGCCCGGCCCGAAGACCTGCACCGACCTCGACGTCCGCATCGGGGATCGCGTTCGGATCGCCCGGCAGCGTGCCCGCCTGACCCAATCGGCCCTGGCCGCCGCGCTGAACATCTCGTTCCAGCAGATCCAGAAGTACGAGAAGGGCCGGAACCGGTTCTCCGCCAGCAGCCTCCAGCGCGTGGCCGATCTCCTCGGCGTCCCGGTGGCGTCCTTCTACGACGAGCCGGGCCCGGTCCGGGTGCCGCCTCCGCTCTCTGTCGCCGAAGCCCGCGCCGCCCAGCGTGCCGCCACCGAGGCGCTTGAGGAAGCCGTGCGCCGCGAGGCCGCTGCGATGCAGGTGGCGGCATGACTGTCCGCACTCTTCCGCACAGCAGCGGCCAGGCGGGGTCAGGCTGCGCGAGCGTCCTGCGCCACCTGCAGGTCGAGCCAGAGGTCGAGACCGAGCGGGCCCTGCTTGCGCAGCGCGACACGGGCGCGCCGGACCTCGCCGGCACGGACGAAGGTCAGGTGTTCCGGGATGCCGCCAGCAGTGATCACGCGCACGTGGGCGGTCGCGTCCGTAGACGAGATCACTGTGCACGGCACGTCGAAGCTGCCGAGACGGATCATGGCCGTCGGGTGCGTGGACGCCTGGGTGAAGTGCTTGTTGGCCATGCTGCGCGTGTCCTTTGTGCGGAGGCCGTCAGCGTAGGCGTTTCAGGCGTTCCGGTCCGTTGCAGTGCAGCAACGGCCTCAGCGGTTGCGGTGGCGAGATCATGACCGCCCCCAACGATCCTCCCGCTCTCCCCGCCACCGATGCCCTGGCCGCCGTGAAGGCGGGTGAGGACGAGAATGGGAGGGCGGCGTGAGCGAGAAGCCCTCCTACGACCGTGGCGATTGGGTCGGCGGTCTCGCCGAGTGGATCGATGGCGACACGGCATACCTGTCGGTCGCCTTCACCTGGAAGCTCGACGACGCCTATCAGCGGGCGATCTTCCTTCGCGCGCAGGGCTACCGCGTCCGCGCGGGCGGACCCGGCATCTTCACCCGCAAGCACTACCTCGCGGACGTGGCTGAGATTGGCGGCGCGCTGCCCGGCGGCGAGGCGCTGATCCGGCACAACCCGATGGCGACGATCGCGAGCCGCGGCTGCCCGGTCGGCTGCTGGTTCTGCATCGTGCCGAAGATGGAGGGGAAGGAGTTCACCGAGCTGCCGGACTTCCCGGTCCGGCCGGTGCTCTGCGACAACAACCTGTCGGCCCTGTCGCCGGCCTTCCAGCAGCACATCGTCGACCGTTATCGCGCGACCGGCGTGCCGCTCCTCAACGCCAACAGCGGGTTCGAGCCGGCCACCTTCGACGACGAGGTGTTCTCCCGGTGGCGGCCGATCAACCGCGGGCCGTGGCGGTTCGGCTTCGACGAGACCACCGAGGGCGCCGCTGTCGAGCGCGCCTTCCGGGTGCTGAAGGGCGTCTCAGCGCGCCGGAAGCAGGTCTACACGATGATCGGCCACGAGCCGTTCGAGGTCTGCATGGAGCGGCTCCGGCGCGTGATCGCATGGGGCGGCGAGCCCTACGCGCAGCCCTTCATCAAGCTAAACGCGCTCTCGAAGACGCCAGCCATCCGGCACGACTGGTCGCCGGTGCTCCTCGCCCGCGTCCAGCGATGGGTGAACCGGCGCGTGTGGCGGGACGTGCCCTTCGAGCAGTACCGGCCGTCCGCCAAGACGAGCCAGGACACCGCCCATCCGGATCAGATGGAGCTGGTCCCGTGATGATCCCCCTCCTCCCCCTACCCAGCGCCATCGCGATCACCGCGGGAGATGACGCATGAAGGTCCTTGGTTTGGTTGCCGGCTGCCATGAGTGCCCGAACAAGAGCTACTATTCGGGCGGCCAGTACGTCTGCGCGAAAGCAAACGCGCCGCTCCCGTTCAATCAGGGCCCCAATCAAATACCGGAGTGGTGCCCACTCGCCGACTATCCAGCCCGTGCCATGGGCCGATTGTCTGAGGAGAACGCCGCTCTCCGTCGCCAGCTTGAGCAGCGGGACTGAGATGGCGATCGGATCCTCCCTCGCCCTGGCCGCCGGTCTGCTCGCCTACACCGCAGGAGAAGCCGCGTGATGACTCTCCGCACGCTCAAGAAGCGCTCGAAGCAGGCGCTTCCGATCCTGCAGAAGCACTACCCAGATGTGCTGCGCGACCTCGGCGAAGTGTTTCTCGCCAAGCGCGGCGAGAACTACCACGGCTACGTGATCCGCTGCACGCACGGGGCCAGCGACCCAGGTGACGGCATGCGCCGCCACTGCTCCTGCAGCTACCACCCGCTGCCGGGCACGCCGATGACGGGCGAGGTCTCCGGCTACTACGAGCCCGAGTGGAACGAGCGGCCGGTCTACCAGACGCTGGTCGAGGCCGTCCGGTGGCACGATCGCCCGGCGACGATGACGGACCGGGAGTGGCGCCGCACGCTCGCCATCACCCGCACGGCGCCAATCACCGAGGCCGAGATGGCCGCTTGGGCTGCCGAGGACGAAGTGGATCTGGAGAACGCGGCATGAGCCCGTTCATCAGTCCGTGGCCCGCGCACGTCCCGCACATTGGCGGCATCCGCATCGTCGCCAGCGAGGCCATGCCGACCAACACCGTCGAGGACTGGACGGAGGTTCGCTCGCCTTCCCGGGCCGCGCGTCGGCGCCGTCAGGGCCATCGCCAGCGGATCATCTACCGGCAGGAGCCCCGGCGCGAGATCCTGTACGCCGAGGCGCAGAACCTGATGTTCATGCACCCGGTCGTGCTGCGCGAGTTCCAGGCGGCGCTAAAGCGACGCGAGGCGACCAACGACTATTGGGCCGCTGTGAAGAAGGCGCTGCTCGACGTCGGGTGCCGGCAGGCCGCGGCCAGCATGGGAGCCCGGGTATGACCTCCGCCCCCGATACCGGCCGGACGGCCGAGGAGATGCGGGACGACCTCGCTGGCGAGTTGGCAGACGTCATCCTTGAGGGTGGCGCCATGTCTCCGAAGATGCTCGCGGATCGGCTCATGGCCCGTCCGCTGGCCCCGCTCCTTTCTGAAGCCGCCCACCTCCGCGCCGAGAACGCCAACCTCCGGGATAGGGTGAGGGAAGTGGAGAAGGGCGTCGAGATGATGCGGGAGGCCTGCCTGAAGGCAGCGATCAGCGCGTCCTACGGGCCGCCGTCATCTTGGCCCGGCCCCTACCCGAAAGGCTGGAAGCATCCGCCCTGCTGGGAGCCGGGCCAGAAGCCGACGCCCGATCAGGCCGCATGGCACGACAACGGCGCCCGAGATGCCTGGTTCGCGATCCGCGCGCTGGCGGGGCCCCCTGTTGGTCTGAACGAGAAGGGAGGGACCGGTGCCGCGTAGCGTTCGGGCGGTCGAGCGAGCAGAGCCGACCTGCCTCTATCCGGACGAGAAAGAGCTCGCCGAGATCATCATGGGGCCGGCCCGCTCGAAGGGCTGGACCGGGCTCGCCGTAGTGCTCGAGCGTGGGGGCTTTCCGCGCATCGATCCGCAGTTCGGCGGCCGCTACTGGCCGGCCGTGAAAGCCTTTCTGGACCGGCGGTATCATGTCGGCGACGATGCCGGCGCTCGGCGGCCGCGCCGGGAATAGGAGATCCACATCATGACAGCCGAGGATGCGCTCTACAGCCCAGGGCTGAAGCGCATGAAGCGCCACAATGGGCGCATCGATCTCTATTGGGTGGCCGACGAGAAGCTCGTCGCGAAGGGCTACCCGACCAAGACGGTTCGGATCCCGAGCGATATGCCGCCTGAAGGCATCGCCGCCCGGTGTCAGATCCTGCAACAGGAGATGCTGGAGTGGGCAGGCGGGTTCGTGCCGTCCAAGAACTCAGCCGTCCCCGGCACCTTGGAATGGGTGTGCCGCGCGTTCGAGACCGACACGGACTCGCCCTATCACGACAGGCGCCAGGCGACCCGCGTCTTCTACTCGAAATACATCCGCACGCTGGTCGACACGGCGGGTCACATGCACCTCGCCGACATCCTCGGGCGGGACGTGCGCCGCTGGCACAAAGACTGGAGCGCCTCGACGGGCGAGCGGAGCGCCTATGCCTGCATCCAGACCCTGCGGCGGGTCGTGAGCTACGGGTGCGAGCTGCGGAACGCCGACGCGATCGAATTGGCGGCGGTGCTGGAGCGGACCGAGTTTCCGATGCCGCGGAAGCGCAAGCACCGGCCGACCTTCGAGCAGATCGTGGCGCTCCGCAGGGCCGCCCATGCGGCGGACCGGCCGAGCATCGCGCTTGCCGTCGCGCTCCAATTCGAGCTCGGCCTGCGACAGAAGGACGTGATCGGGGAATGGGTGCGGCCGACGCCGGCCCAACGCGCGGCGATCACCGGCGCGATCACCGATGGCGTCTGGGTTTGGCAATGGGGGCTGACCTGGAACCACATCACTGCCGAGCACCTCCTCGAGAAGCCGACCTCGAAGTCCAACGGGCGCGAGGTCGCGGCGCACGATCTGCGGCTGCACCCCGAGATCCTCGCCGAGCTGCCGCCGCGCGGGGTCGGTCCGGTGGTGGTCGACGAGCGGTCCAAGCTGCCCTGGAAGGCGACCCACTTCTCGCACACGTTCCGCAAGATCGCTCGGGCCGCCGGCTGGCCGGATGACCTCTGGAACATGGACAGCCGAGCCGGCGCCGTGTCGGAGGCCTTCGAGGCGGGGGCGGACGCGACCGACGTGATGCGCACGGCCACCCACACGCAGATGTCCACGACGATGATCTACAACCGCGGAGGGGTGGTCCAATCGAGCCGCGTGGCAGAGCTTCGAGCCGCCCGGCGGAAGGGACGCGAACAGGGCTGAAACAAGCCTCGGTAACAGGGGCCCGATCCGCGGTAACGCGAAGCTATTGCCCCGGCTGCTCTAAGCGCCTGATTGTATTGGGAGAAGTGATGGCTCCCCGAGCAGGACTCGAACCTGCGACAAGGCGATTAACAGTCGCCTGCTCTACCAACTGAGCTATCGGGGATCACGAGGGGGTCTCTACACACCGGGATCGCGGGGCGCAAGGGCCTCGTTGCAGGATCCGCGTTCAAACCGACGCGCGGCGCCCTGCGCCACGGGGCAGGCGCCCTCCCCGGGGCGTTCGCGAGGCCCGGACTGTGACTGATCGGCAACATTCGGGTCGACCCCATGCGCCGCTCCCGCCCGAGTCCGGCTGCGATCGCCTCGTTCGCGGGCGACGGAAGTCATCCGTCTGTCGTGACACGCCCCTACGCGAGCCACCTCGCCGGCGCGCCGGTGTGAAGACCCTGACACCCATGCTGACCCATCGCTGCCTCGACCCGCAGGACCCCTACGCCGAGCGCGAGGTGCGCGTCGCCTTCGAGTGGGCCGCCGATCATCCCTGCCTGATCGCGGCCCTGGACGAGCACGAGGCCGATATCCTGCCCTACCTCGTCGAGGCGCAGCGCGACGATCTCCGTCGCGAGATCGTCGCCGCCTTTCTGCTGCCGGAGCCGCGCATCCCCGGCCGGGCCGAGATCCGGTTGCCCTGATCGCCGAGCGGATGTGTCGCCGACGCTCGGGGCGCGGCGCTCCGGTGCGGTCCGGGCGAATTCAACCTCGCGCCCGTCCCAGAGCCAACTGTTGGCGCGCGCGAGACCGCACTGACAGTCCCGCGCGGCACGAGATCTGGATCGGCGCGGCGTATTGATCCTGTATAACGTCCGAATATTCCGGTATTTTGTCGGCCATCTATGCGCTTTTGCGTAGTGTAAAAGGGTCGAATTTGCCGGCTATATTCATTTTTCCGAAAAGATTGGCTTGGATATAGCTGCGGCAGCGCGATCCTCCGGTCACAGCGGTCCTCCTGCCATGCGTATCTCACTCGGCCTGAAGCTCTCTGCGGTGATCGGGCTGCTCGCCCTTGTGGCGAGCGGCATCGCGGCCTTCGCGATTCGCCAATCGAACTGGGAGCAGGAGCGCGCGGCCGCCACGGACCGGATCTGGAACGCCGGCCTGCAGGCCGGCGCTCTGGGCCAGGCGATTGAGCACGCGGTGGTGCAGGCCACGGCCCTCTACACCGCGGACGACACGACCGAGGCGCGCACCCGCCTGTCGGCGCTCCACGACGCCCTCGCCACGGTGGAGCAGGTGCGGGGGCCTTTCCTGGAGGCCATGGAGGATCAACTTCCCGCCGACCGTCGGCGCCGGTTCGACCTCTTCGTCAAGGAATTCATCGCCTACCAGACCGATACCGCCGAACTCGGCCTCACGGTCTCGCCGAAGGCCGCCCTGATCCAGGCGACCGACGAGGCGACCGTGAAGAACCGCGAGCGCATGGTGGCCGAGATCGGCATTCTCGGGCGGGAGGTGCTGAGCCGCCTGAACGCCCGTCGCGCCGCGGACGCGGCCGACCGCCGCCGGTCGCGGATCACCCTGGTGGTCGTGCCGGCCGTCGCGCTGGCGCTCGGCCTGCTCGCGGCGATCTGGATCATCCTGACTCAGGTGCGGCGGCCGCTGCATCGGCTCAAGGACGGCATGACGGCGCTCGCCGCCAACGATCTCGACCGCGCGATCCCGTTCACGCATCGCCGCGACGAGATCGGCGAGATGGCCGCCGCCATCGCGGCGTTCCGCACGGCGCTGATCGAGAAGCGCGACCTCGACGCGGAGGCGCAGGCGCGCCGCGACCGCGACCGCAGCCGGGCCGAGGCCCTGGCCGCGGCGACGCGCGCCTTCGAGGCCGAGACGCATCGCGCCGTCACCGATCTCGCCGACTCGGCCGAGGCGATGCAGGCGGCGGCCGACACCCTCTCGGGCAATGCGGGCGCGATGGCCGCCGAGGCGGCCGTCGTGGCCGGAGCGTCGGAACAGAGCGCGGGCCTCGTCGACAGCATCGCCAGCGCCGCCGAGGAACTCTCGGCCTCGGCGCGGGAGATCGAGGCGCGGGTCCGGCACACGAGCGCGATCGCCACCTCCGCCCTCTCCGACACGCAGGGGCTCAAGGAGACGGTGATGAGCCTCTCGCAGGCGGCCGAGGAGATCGGCGCCGTGGTCACGCTGATCCGCGAGGTCGCCGAGCAGACGAACCTTCTCGCGCTCAACGCGACGATCGAGGCGGCCCGCGCGGGGGCTGCCGGGCGGGGCTTCGCGGTGGTCGCCGCGGAGGTGAAGGCGCTGGCCGGCCAGACGGCGCTCGCCACGGACCGCATCACCGGGCAGGTCGGGTCGATCCAGGGGGCCGCCGGGCGCACGGTCGGCGCCATCGGCACGATCGGCGAGACGATCGCCCGGATGAGCCTGATCGCGTCCGAGGTGGCCGACGCCACCGACCAGCAGGGCCGCGCCAGCCAGGAGATCGCCCGGGCGATCTCCGGCGCGGCCGCGGAGGCCCGGCATGTCTCGGAGAGCGTGGCCGGCGTTCAGGCCGCGGCCGCGTCCAACGAGGCGCAGGCCGGCCAGGTGCGCGGCAGTGCCGCCCGGGTCAATGCCGGGACGCACAGCCTGCAGCGGGCGATCGAGACCTTCATGGTGGAGGTCCACGGCGCCTGAGGGGCGCCGCATCGGCGCGGCGCGGCCGGTTCAGTCTGTCGGGGAAGGATGGAGGCCTCGCCCGGAATCGAACCGGGGTGCAAGGATTTGCAGTCCTCTGCGTAACCACTCCGCCACGAGGCCTTCCCGAACGGCGCTGCCGTCCCGTCCGGAGCTTGGCGGACAGCTCCGGGTGCGCGTCTCTAGCAGAGGTCGGCGGTCGCAGGCAACGGCTCCGAGGCCCCGATTGTGCGGACCGCGTCAGCTCTGCCAGACCCGGGGCATCGGCAGGGCCCGGTAGCCCGCGAGGAAGCGGGCGACGAGCCCGCGCAGGGGTCCAACCGCGTCCCCCAGCGCGCGGACCGCCAGATGGCCGTTCCAGGCGCTCGCCGCCGCCGTCGTTCCGGGCGAGGCGGCCTCGGCCAGACGGGCCCGCGCCTCCTCGAGGCGCGCTTCCGCGCCGGGCGAGACGTCGAGGATCGTCGCGCAGGCGCGGGCGCCGCCGCCGATGGCCGGGCGGGCGAGGTGGTCGCTGATCGGCCCCTCCAGCAGGACGCTGTCGGCGTAGGCGAGCCGCCCGCCTCGGCGGATCCGCCAGGAATCCGCGAACAGACCGTCGACGATCCGCTCGCCCCGGGCGGCGCGGCCGAACGCGACGACCTCCGCGGCGATCAGCGCGGCGCCGTCGGCGAGATCGGCCTCGAAGCGCCGCCGCACCCGGGCCCGATCGAACAGGATCGTCTCCTGCGGCAGCCAGGCGAGGCCGGCCCCCTCCCCGAGGGTCAGGGTGTTGGCGATGCGGCTCACGGGGCCGTCCGAGCGGTAGATCTTCTCGGCCGCCGTGGTGGTCAGCACCAGGTCGGCCCCCGGTTCCAGGGCGAGGTCGATGGCGAAGCTGTCTCCGCAGGCCACGCCGCCCGCCGTGTTGACGAGGACCGCCTCCAGCGCGCCGGTCCCCCGCGGGAAGCGCAGACGCGACGGCCCGGCTTCCGCGAGATCCAGGATGCGCGTCCCGCCGCCCGTACGGGCCGGCCCGACGCGCAGCCGGACGCGCCCGTCGGAGCGCTGGCGCGCGGGCGCGGCCCCGAGCCTCTCGGGCGAGGGTGCGGGAGCGAGGGGACCGTGCATCAGGCGCGTCCGGCCGGCTCGGCGGCCACGGCCTCGATCGGCCCGGTCGGCCGGTCGAGGATGCGCCGGCCGAACAGGCTCGCCACCAGCTCGACCAAGACCCGGGCGCTGCGGCCGCGCTCGTCCAGGAAGGGGTTGAGTTCCACCACGTCGAGGGAGCGGACCAGCCCGGAATCGTGGAGCATCTCCATGATCAGGTGCGCCTCCCGGAAGGTCGCGCCGCCCGGAACGGTGGTGCCCACGGCCGGGGCGATCGACGGATCGAGGAAGTCGATGTCGAGGCTGACATGGAGATGCGCCCCCTGCGCGGCGACGCGGTCGAGCACCCGCCGCAGGGGCGCCACGACTCCGAACTCGTCGATCGTGCGCATGTCGGTGACGCCGACCCGGCGCGCCGTCACGAGGGCGCGCTCGCCGGCGTCGATCGACCGGAGGCCGAACAGGTGGACATGGGCGGGCGGCAGGGGCGCCGGTGCCGGCTCGGCGAACAGGGACGGGAATCCCGGCTCCCCGCACAGGGCGGCGAGCGGCATGCCGTGGACGTTGCCGGAGGGGGAGGTCGCCGGCGTGTTGAAGTCGGCGTGGGCGTCGAGCCAGAGCACGAAGACGGGCTGGCCGCGCCGCGCGCAGTGCCGCATCACCCCGTCGACGGAGCCCAGGGACAGGCTGTGATCGCCGCCGGCGGTCAGCGGGAGCGCCCCCGCGTCGAGGGCGTCCCCCACGGCCCTGGACACGGCCCGCGTCCAGGCGGCGACACCCTCGAGCCCGCGCGTCCCGGCGGGCCCGTCCGGGACCACGTCGCCGCGATCCGCGATCGCGTGGCCGAGTTCGGCGAGCGCCCGGACGAGACCGGCCGTGCGCAGGGCCGCCGGTCCCATGAGGGCGCCGGGCTCGCTGGTGCCGACCTCGATCGGCGCTCCGATCAGCGCGATGCTGCGCGCCGCGTCCGGCAGGGCTTCGCCGCTCATCACACCTCCATCGCCGTCCCGGAGCACCGGTGCTCCGCGGCCGCTCTACCATCCGGACTCATAACCGTCCGATGACGGTGACCGCGAGACCGGATCGGCCAGCAAGATCCGTGACGGAGCGCCCGGGCCGGGATCTGGGTCGCGAGACGATGCGCGCTCCAGGGGCGCGCCGGATGCCGGGCCTCCGCGCCACGCGCAAGGTTCCGGCGACGATCCGACCGGCAGAACCTTGCCCGGCCGGACGATCGACCACTCATAACTTGGGTTTGTGGCGCTAGGATCGTCTCGTAAGTTGTATGTTTCGAGTCTGCTGAAGTTTCGGGCGGCGTATTGGTGTTTACGAGATTTTTATAAGGATTGGGCGATTGGTAAGCCTCAAGCAATTTCTAAAATATCAGGGGCATCATGATCACGCTATCGCGGCTGAGCACGCGCCTTCCCGCGACAACCGTCGGCCTGGCGCTCCTGAGCGCCACCGCCATGGGGGGTTTCAGCTGGTACTCGGCGCGGGCGGGCCTGATGACCGCGGCCCACGAGCGCCTCGAGCTCGCCGCGGCGGCGCGCCGGGACGCGATCGAGCTGGTGGCGGACCGGGCGCAGGCCGACTTCCTGGCGGTGGCGGCGCACCCGCAGATCGTCTCGAACTTCCCCGACCTGCTCGAGAACCTCGATCCGGCAAAGCCCGACACCGCGAGCGTCATCGAGGCCTTCCGCGCGCCGCAGACCGCCGAGGCGCGAGTCGCCCTCGACGGCAGCGGCATGTCGTCGATGTATGCCCGCCGGCACGTCAAGGTCCAGGAAGTGGCGCGCAAGCTCGTCGCGCAGCCGGGCTACGCCGACCTGCTGTTCCTCGACGACAACGGCCGGATCGACTACACCACGACGAAGGGCGCCGATTTCGGCAAGTCGGTCACGGACGACGGCTTGGCGGGGACGGCGCTCGCGCGCCTCGTCGAGCGCCTGAAGTCCGCCGACCCGGGCGCGGTCCTCTACGAGGATTTCGCCGCCTACCCGGTGGACGGGGTCCCGGCCGCGTTCATCGGCCGCGCCATGACCAAGCGGGCCAACGTCGCCATGGGCACGGCGCAGGCCGCCGAGCGGATCGGCTTCATCGTCATGCGGGTCACGCCGACCCTGTTCGACCAGACGCTGTCGAAGCGGACGGGCCTCGGCGACACGGGTCAGATCCTGGCGGTCGGCGCGGACGGCCTCCTGCGCAGCAACCCGCCGTTGAACCCCGCCGTGCACGCCGGCGCGGGCCTCGCCGGGATCGGCCTGGCCGCCGACCGGATCAAGGCCGGCGGTCCCGTCGACTTCGCGGCGGAGAACGGCGCCCACATGGCGGCCGCCTCCGCGGTGACCGTCCTGGGCGCGCCCTGGACGGTGGTGGCGGAGCAGACCCAGGCCGAGGCGATCGACGCGGTCCAGGCCCTGTCGCGCACGCTGATCCTGACCGGCCTGTTCGTCCTGGCCGGAACCGCCCTGCTCGGCCTCCTGCTCGCCCGCTCGATCGTGGCGCCGCTCGGCGCCCTCACCCGCGCGCTCAAGGCCCTCGCCGATCGCCAGGCCCTCACCGACGTGCCGGGCAGCAAGCGGCGGGACGAGATCGGTGACATCGCCCGGGCCGTGGTCACGATCCGCGACATGTCGCTGGAGGAGGCCGCCCAGCAGCTCCAGACCACGGAGGCCGCGCGCCTGCGCGAGGAGCAGAGCCGGCGCGCCATGCTCAAGCAGCTGGCCGACGGCTTCGAGCACTCGGTCGGCGGCATCGTCGAGGGCCTGACCGGCGCCGTCACGGAGCTTCAGGGAGCCTCGGACACCATGCGGGCCGCGGTCTCCAGCACCTCCGAGCGCTCGACCAGCGTCGCCGGGGCGGCGCAGCAGACCTCCGACAACGTCAACACCGTGGCGGCCGCGGCCGAGGAGCTCGGCGCCACCGTCCAGGAGATCGGCCGTCAGGTCGAGCAGGCGGCCGGGATGTCCGCCACCGCGGTCGGCGAGGCCCGCCGGGCCGAGCAGACCATGACCGACCTCGCCGCGGCGGCGACGCGCATCGGCGACGTGGTCGGCATGGTCTCGACGATCGCCGGGCAGACGAACCTGCTGGCACTCAACGCCACGATCGAGGCCGCCCGCGCCGGCGAGGCCGGTCGCGGCTTCGCGGTGGTCGCCGCCGAGGTCAAGGAACTCGCCGCCCAGACCACCCGCGCCACCGAGGAGATCAGCCGTCAGGTCGCCTCGATCCAGAATGTCACGGGCGACGCGGCCGGGGCGATCCAGGGCATCACGGCCCAGATCGAGGCGATGAACCAGGTGTCGACCAGCATCGCCGCCGCGGTGGACCAGCAGGGCGTCACCACGCAGGACATCGTCCGCAGCATGGGGCAGGCTTCGGCCGGCACCGGCACGATGACCCTGGAGATCGCCGAGGTTGCCCGGGTCGCCGGCGATGCCGGCGAGGCCGCGGACTCGGTCGCGCTGGCGTCCGACGCCCTGGCCACGCGCTCGGAGCAGCTCCGCGCCGAGGTGGCGCAGTTCCTCCGCAACGTGCGGGCGGCGTAGGCCGGACGCGACCCCCGGGGCGGCCTCAGGCCGCCTCGGCCGGGAGCGGCGCGGGCTTCTGCGCCGCGCGACCCGCGAAGGCCTGGGCGGCCAGGGGCAGCTCGATCGCCGCGCAGAGCCCGCCCTCGGGGCGGTTCTCCAGCCGCAGGCGCCCGTTATGGGCCTCGACGATGGCCTGCACGATCGAGAGGCCGAGGCCGAAGCCGCTCGCCTCGTTGAGATTGCGCGCCCGGTCGCCGCGCACGAAGGGCTGGAGCATCGCCTCGCGCTCCGCATCGGGGATCCCCGGGCCGTTATCCAAGATGCAGACCCGGACACCGCGCTCGGAAGCCTCCATCTGAACGTCGGCCCGCCCGCCGTACTTCACGGCGTTGTCCACGAGGTTGGTCACCGCCCGCTGGAGCTCCTCGGGCCGGCCCTGGACCAGGACGTGCCGGCTGCGGCTGACGCTGACCGGGGCGCCGAAATCCGAGAAGTCGTCGCAGACCGTCTGCACCACCGAGGCGAGATCCACGAGGCTGTGGCTGTTCGCGTCCCGGATCTGGCCGTCGCGCACGAAGGAGAGCGCCGCCTCGACGAGGCCGTTCATCTGGTCGAGGTCGCGCAGGGTCGAGGCCCGGGCATTCTCGTCCTCGATGAACTCGGCACGCAGGCGGAGCCGGGTGATCGGCGTGCGCAGGTCGTGGCTGATCGCTGCCAGCATCTGGGTCCGATCGTCGATCAGGCGGCGGACGCGCGACCGCATCCGGTCCAGCGCCCGGGACACGGCGAGGACCTCGCGCGGGCCCGCCTCCGGCAGCGCCACGTGGTCGTCGCGGGCGCCGAACGCCTCGGCGGCGCCCGCGAGCCGCTTCAGCGGCGCCGTGAGGGCGCGGGTGGCCCAGACGCAGAGCAGCGCCAGCGTCAGCGCCAGGAAGACCACGGTGAAGATCAGCGCCCCCTGGCGGGGGCCCCGGAGGGGATCGTTCGGCAGCGTCGCCTGGAGCCGCGCCCCCGTCGGCGTGACGACGCCGATATGGAGACGCGCGTCCGACCGGCCGCGCTCGGGATCGGCCGCCGAGAGGTCGGTGATCGTCACGGGCCGACCGGCGCCGTTGCGCAGCTTCCGGATCACCGGCAGGTCGGGCGGCGACGTCGCCCCCGACGGCACCGTCCCGTCCCAGGGCTCCACGTGGATCAGCGGCAGGCTGCGACCGCTCGCCAGGAGGGCCGGTCGCGCCGCCGGGTCTGCGGCGTCCATGAGCCTCACCAGGACCCCGAGGCGGCTCGCGGCCACGCCCGGCAGCGTGTCGGGATTCTGCGACTCGTGCAGGATCAGGAAGGCCGCGGTGGCGACCACGTGGGCGACCGCGATGCCGGCGACCACGAGCAGCGCGATCTGGCCCGCGATGGTCTTCGGGCGCAGCCGCGCGCGGAGCCGCCCCAGGCCGCTCATGACCGCGTGACCTCGGGCGTGAACAGGTAGCCGCCGGACCGGATCGTGCGGATGAACTCGGGGTTGCGGGTGTCGCGCTCGATCTTCTGGCGGATCCGCGAGATCAGCACGTCGATGCTCCGCTCGAACGGGCCCGCGGCCCGGCCCTGGGTGAGGTCGAGGAGCTGGTCCCGCGACAGCACCCGCCCCGGCCGGAGACACAGGGCGTGGAGCAGGTCGAACTCCGCCCCGGTGATCGAGATGCGGGCGCCCTCGGGGGAGAGCACCTGTCGCAGGGAGACGTCGAGGGTCCAGCCGGAGAAGTGCAGCCGCCGCCGCTCGTCCGCGTCCGGCGCCTCGGCGGCGACCCGGCGCAGGATCGCGCGGATCCGGGCGAGCAGTTCCCGCGGGTTGAACGGCTTGGCGAGGTAGTCGTCGGCGCCGAGTTCGAGGCCGAGGATCCGGTCCACGTCCTCGGACTTCGCGGTCAGGATCAGGATCGGGATCTGCGAGGTGCCGCGCAGGCGCTTGCACAGGCTCAGACCGTCCTCGCCGGGAAGCATCAGGTCGAGCACGATGAGGTCGATGCGCGCCTCCGCCAGGACCCGGTCCATGTCGGTGCCGTCCCCGGCCAGCGTGACGCGGCAATCGTTGCCGCGCAGGTAGCGCGCGATCAGCGCCGAGATCTCCCGATCGTCCTCGACGACGAGGATGTGGGGTGTTGCGGGTGCGCTCATCGCAAAGGAGTCGGTCTGCGGGTCGGCCTGCATCATCAGGCTATTATGACGCCATCCGCCGATTATTCGAAGGTGGGGCACGGAACCATTTTGTAAGCGCGTGTTTCCCGCACGGACCTGAACTGAGTTGCCGAACGGCGTCACATCGCAGGGGGGAACGATGACCGGAACCGAGGATCGGAAGGACCTGATCGCGCCGCGGCCGCCGGAACTCGCCTCGCCCTGGCGGACCGAGGCTCGGGCGGCGCTGCAGGCCGAGGCCCGCGCCTTCGCCCGCGACACGGTGCTGCCGCTCGCCGACGAGCTCGACCGCCACAAGGCCGAGATGCCGCGCGCGCTCATCGACGCCATGGCCGAGAAAGGCTGGTTCGGCATCACGATCCCGGCGGAGCACGGCGGCCTCGGCCTCGGCGTGTTCGAGTACTGCCTGGTCTCGGAGGAACTGGCCCGGGCCTGGCTGTCCGTGGGCAGCATCCTGGCCCGCGGCCAGGGCCTCGGCACCCAGACCCTCGACCCGGATCGCCGGGCGGAGCTGCTCCGGCGCTCGGCGCGGGGGCAGTGGATCGGCTCGATCTCCCTGTCGGAACCCGATGCCGGCTCCGACCTCGCCGGCGTGCAGACCCGGGCGGTGCGCGACGGCGACCGGTGGCGATTGACCGGCACCAAGCGCTGGGCGGGCTTCGCCAAGGGGGCCGACTTCATCGAGGTCCTGGCCCGGACCCGCGACCCGGAGCCGGGGGAACCGCGCTCCGCCGGCCTGGAGCCGTTCCTGGTGCTCAAGGAGCGCGACAGCTTCCCGCCCGGGGTGACCGGCCGGGTGATCGACAAGATCGGCTATCACGGCTTCCAGACCTTCGAGCTGAGGCTGGAGGACGTGTGCGTGCCCGAGAGCGACCGGCTCACCGGGCTCTACGGCGACCAGGGGGCGGACGCGGATTCCGGCGGGTTCGCCGCCGTCCAGCGCGGCCTCAACATCGCCCGGGTCCACACGGCGGCCCGGGCCGTCGGCGTCGCCCGCGCGGCGGTCGAGGATTGCCAGAGCTACCTCCAGGAGCGGGTCCAGTTCGGCCACCCGATCGGCGACTTCCAGGCGCTGCGCTTCGCGCTGGCCGACATGGCCGCCGACGTCGCGCAGGCGCGGGCCTTCTGGCACCAGGTCGCCCACCTTCTCGACCAGGGGGAGCCCGCCGAGAGCGAGTCGGCGATGGTGAAGCTTCTGGCCACCGAGATGGCGGTGCGGGTCACCAACCAGGCGATGCAGCTCCACGGCGGCAACGGCTACACCACCGAGCGGCGGGTCGAGCGCTACTGGCGCGACGCGCGGCTGACGACGATCTTCGAGGGCACGAGCGAGATCCAGCGGCGGATCATCAGCGACCGGATGCTGCCGCGGCCCGGGGCCTGATCGCCCGCGCGCCCGTGCGGCGAATCGTCGAGCGGGACTCCCCGCCCGGCGTCGCCCGGCTACCTCACGAACCTGTCCTGCCCGGCGGACCGGGTGCCGCCATCCGGAAGCTCCGTGTCGAAGCCCATCAGCGATTACGCCCTCATCGGCGACACACATTCCTGCGCGCTGATCGCCCGCGACGGCTCGATCGACTGGCTGTGCTGGCCGCGTCACGACTCGCCGGCGCTGTTCGTGAAGCTCCTCGACGACGTGAGGGGCGGTGCCTGCACCGTCGCCTTCGACGGACCGGCCGGGAGCGCGCGCCGCTACCTGCCCGACACCAACATCCTGGAGACGACCTTCACCACCGAGACCGGCCGGGCGCGCCTCGTCGACCTGATGCCGGTCAACCCGCCGAGTCCGGAACCCGACGAGGGACCGGACGGCGAGAGCGAGAGCCGCCTGATCCGGCTGCTGACCTGCGAGCAGGGCCGGGTCTCGGGCGCGTTCCGGGTGCGGCCGACCTTCGACTACGCCCGCCGCCCCTGCACGCCGCTGGTCGAGGGCGGTTCGGTCCTGTTCGAGGCCGGGGAGTGGCGCGTGCGCGTCAACGCGCAGGCGTGCCCGACCCTCGCGGGCGACGCGGCCGAGATCCGGTTCGACCTCGCGGAGGGCGAGACCGCCTACCTGGTCCTGACGCACGGCGAGGATCAGGACGAGGCCTGCATCGAGGACTTCGCCGGCGCCCGGCGGCGCCTGGAGACGACCGCCGATTACTGGCGCCGCTGGAGCGCCCGCAGCACCTATCGCGGCGCCTACCGGGACGCGGTGATGCGGTCCGCCCTGTGCCTGAAGCTGCTGACCTACTCGCCCTCGGGCGGCATCGTGGCGGCGGCCACCGCCGGCCTGCCCGAGGCGGTCCCGGGCAACCGCAACTACGATTACCGCTTCACGTGGATGCGGGACGCCTCCTTCACGGTCACCGCCTTCGTGATGCTGGGCTACGTCAGGGAAGCGTCCGAGTTCCTGCGCTTCCTGCGCGAGCGCGACGGCACGTTCGGACGGGAGACGCGGCTGATGTACGGCATCGCCGGCGACATGCCGCCGGAGGAGGAGCTGAGCCACCTCGCCGGCTGGAACGGCGTGGGGCCGGTGGTGATCGGCAACCTCGCCGAGCACCAGGACCAGCACGACATCTACGGCGAGCTGCTGCGGGCGCTGTGTGTCTTCCTCGAGGCGGTGGATTACGACCCGCCCGAGAAGGTCAACGACCGGCTGCCGGAGGTGCTGGACAACCTCACCGCCCGGGCCATCCGCCACCGCCACGACGCGGATCACGGCATCTGGGAGCTGCGCACCGGGCCGCGCCAGCAGGTCCACACCAAGGCGATGATCTGGGTCGCGCTGCGGGACGCGGCCCGGATCGCCCGCAACATCGCGGGCGTGCCGGAGGCGAAGATCGCCGAGTGGGAGCGGGTCGCCGCGGAGATCCGGTCGGAATATCTGGAGAGGGGCTGGAGCGTCGAGAAGCAGGCCTATGTCGGCGCCTACGACTCGCATCACCTCGACGCCGCGGTCCTGCGCGTGGCCCTGTTCGGGGCCCTCGACCCGCGGGAGCCGCGGATGCGCGCGACCCTGGCGGCGATCGAGTACGAGCTGGGCGTCGGCGACCTGATCTACCGCTACCGCATGGAGGACGGGCTGGAGGGCGACGAGGGCACGTTCACGGCCTGCGCCTTCTGGCGGGTCGGCTGCCTCGCCCTCGACGGGCGGACCGGCGAGGCCAAGGCGGCCTTCGAGCGGCTGATCGCCCGGTGCAACGATGTCGGGCTGCTCGCGGAGGAGATCGACCCGGCCAGCGGCGCGCAGCGCGGGAACACGCCGCAGGGCTTCTCCCACATGGCCCTGATCAACGCCGCGCTGCGTCTGGAGGACAGCATCGCGCGCTTCGGCGCGGACGAAAGGCCGGAGAGCGCGGCCCGGTCGGCCGCCGAGTAGCGCCGCTCCAGCTCCCGGCGCAGGCCGGTCCGCGCCACGTCGCGGTTGACCAAGCGAGTGTCGCTGGCGTGGCAGCGGGCGGTCGGTCCGGCGGCGATAGTTTCGGGGCCTGAATGGCTCCGGAGGTCCCATGCTCGACGTGACGCCGACCCCTCTGCAGCGTCTCCTGCGGGAGCGCCGTCGCGGCTACAGCCTGCCGGCCGAGTTCTACCTGAGCCCCGAAATCTTCGACGCCGACATGGCGGTGATCTTCGGCCGCCACTGGATCTACGTCGGCGTCGAGCCCGACGTGCCGGAGGCCGGCGACGTCATGGTCGTCGACATCGGCACGACCTCCGTGGCGATCGTCCGCGACGACGACGGCGCGGTCCGGGCCTTCCACAACGTCTGCCGCCACCGCGGCGCCCGGCTCGTCCACGAGGAGAAGTCGACCGTCGGCAACCTCGTCTGCCGCTACCATTCCTGGACCTACGACCTCACCGGCGCCCTCATCCACGCCGACCACATGGGGCCGGATTTCAGGCGCGGCTGCCACGGGCTGAAGCCCGTCCACATCCGCTCGCTGGAAGGCCTGCTCTTCGTCTGCCTCTCCGACGATCCGCCCGCCGATTTCGACGCCATGGCGGCCCGGCTCGGCCCCTACATCGCGCCCCACAACATCCGCGACACCAAGGTCGCCTTCCAGAAGGACATCGTCGAGCCGGGCAACTGGAAGCTCACGATGGAGAACAACCGCGAGTGCTACCATTGCGGCGCGAACCATCCCGAGCTGACCGTGCCGCTCTTCGCCTACGGCTTCGGCTTCGCGCCCGAGGAGATGGACGAGCACGACCGCGCCCAGGCCGAGCGCTACGGCAGCCTGCTCCGGACGCGCCACGGCGAGTGGGAGGCGGAGGGGCTGCCGTCGAAGGAGATCGACGAGCTCGACACCATGATCACGGGCTTCCGCACCGAGCGGCTGCCGCTCGACGGCGAGGGTGAATCCCACACGATCGACACCAAGGCCGCCTGCCGGAAGCTCCTCGGCAGCCTGACCAACGCCAAGCTCGGCGGCCTCTCGGTCTGGACCCAGCCCAATTCCTGGCACCACTTCCTCGGCGACCACATCGTCACCTTCTCGGTGCTCCCACTCGACGCCGAGCGCTCGCTCCTGCGCACCAAGTGGCTCGTCCACAAGGACGCGGTCGAGGGCGTCGACTACGACCTCGCCAACCTGACCGGCGTCTGGGAGGCCACCAACGACCAGGACAGCGAGCTCGTCGGCATCTGCCAGCAGGGCGTGCGCAGCCCGGCCTACGAGCCCGGCCCGTACTCGCCCCACACCGAGATGCTCGTGGAGAAGTTCTGCACCTGGTACGTCGGCCGCATGGCCGCGCATCTGGGGCGCTGATCGTGGCCGCGGCCTCCGCCAGAAGTCCCGGATCGGCAGAGCCGGCCGCCGCGTCGCTCGCGGCCAGCGCGCCCTGGGATGCCGAGACGGACGACGTCCTCACCTGCGTCGCGGTGCGGGCCGAGACGCACGACGTGAAGACCTTCGTGCTCGCCGCCCGCGAGCCGCGGACGTTCCGCTACCGGCCGGGCCAGTTCCTCACCTTCGCCTTCGAGATCGGCGGGGAGACGCTCCACCGCTGCTACACGATCTCCTCGGCCCCGACCCGGCCCCACACCCTGGCGATCACCGTCAAGCGCGTGGCCGGCGGGCCGGTCTCGAACTGGCTGCACGACCATCTGGCGCCCGGCGACAGCGTTCGGGCGCTCGGTCCGATGGGCGACTTCTCGTGCTTCACCCATCCCGGGGCGAAGTACCTGCTCCTGTCGGGCGGCAGCGGCGTCACGCCCATGATGGCGATGGCGCGCACCTTCCACGACCTCGGGGCGGGCCGCGACCTGGCCTTCGTGCACTCGGCGCGCAGCCCGGCCGACATCGTCTTCCGGGACGAGCTCGCCCTGATGGCCCGCCGCGACCCGGCGCTCAGCGTCCACGCGATCTGCGAGGCCGACGCCCCGGGCGAGGCCTGGACGGGCCCGCGGGGCCGGCTGACCCCGGCGCTCCTGCGCGAGACGGTGCCCGACTTCCTCGAGCGCACGGTCTTCGTCTGCGGCCCGAAACCCTACATGGACGCGGTGCGGGCGATGCTGGCCGAGGCCGGCTTCGACATGGCCCGGTACCACGAGGAGAGCTTCGACTTCGGCGCCCTGCCGGAGGCCGAGCAGGACGCCGCCCGCGAGGCGGAGCACGCCCTCGACGACGCGCCGGCCGCGGGCGTGCGCAGCTTCCGGGTGGAGTTCGCCAAGACCCGCCGGGTGCTCGACTGCCCGGAGGACACGACGGTGCTGGACGCGGCCCGCAAGGCCGGGATCCGCCTGCCCTCCTCCTGCGCCAAGGGCCTGTGCGGCACCTGCAAGTCGAAGGTGACCTCCGGCACCGTGGCGATGACCCACGCGGGCGGCATCCGCCAGCGCGAGATCGATGCCGGCATGGCCCTGCTGTGCTGCTCCAGGCCGACGAGCGACCTCGTCATCGAGCGGTGAGGCCCGGGCCGCGCCCGGCCCCTCCCCGCATCGCACACCCCCTCGCCTTCGGGAGTGCTCCCGTGATCGCCAACGCCGACGCGCTGCTGAAACCCCTGACCATCAAGGGGCTGACGATCCGCAACCGGGTGATGTCCACCAGTCACGCGCCGGGCTACGGCCGCGACGGCAAGCCCCAGGAGCGCTACCAGCTCTACCACGCCGAGAAGGCCAGGGGCGGGATCGGGCTGACCATGTTCGGCGGCTCCTCGTCGGTCGCCCCTGACAGCCCGGCCGCCCCCTGGAACCAGATCTCGGTCGCCGACGACGCGGTGATCCCGTTCTTCCGGCAGTTCGCCGACCGGGTCCACGCCCACGGCGGCAAGCTGATGATCCAGCTCACCCATATGGGCCGCCGCACCAAGTGGGACACCGAGCACTGGCTGCCGACGCTCGCGCCCTCGCCGCGCCGGGAACCCGCCTCCCGCACGATCCCGAAGGAGATGGAGGCGGAGGACATCGCCCGCGTGGTGCGGAGCTTCGCCGCGGCCGCGCGCCGCTGCCGCGAGGGCGGACTCGACGGCTGCGAGGTCTCGGCGGCCCACGGCCACCTGATCGACCAGTTCTGGTCGCCCGCGGTCAACCGGCGCACCGACCGGTACGGCGGCAGCCTGGAGAACCGGATGCGCTTCGGCATCGAGGTCCTGGAGGCGATGCGCGCCGAGGTCGGCGACGCCTACGTCATCGGCATCCGCATGTCCGGCGACGAGATGATCGCCGACGGTCTCTCGCAGGAGGATTGCCTCGCGATCGCCTCGGAATATGCCAGGCGCGGCCTCGTGGACTTCCTCAACATCCTGGGCGGGCAGGCGCGGGACCACATCGCCCACGCGATCTCCCTGCCCAACATGTCCTTCCCGGTGGCGCCGTTCCTGTTCCTGCCGAGCGCGATCAAGCGCGAGGTCGACGTGCCGGTCTTCCACGCCCAGCGCGTCACCGACCTCGCGACCGCGGCCCGGGCAGTGGCTGAGGGCCACGTCGACATGGTAGCGATGACCCGGGCGCACATCGCCGACCCGCACTTGGTGCGCAAGCTGTCCGAGGGCCGGGCCGACGACATCCGCCAGTGCGTCGGCGCGGGCTACTGCATCGACCGCATCTACGTCGGCGGCGACGCCCTGTGCATCCAGAACGCCGCCACCGGCCGCGAGGCCACGATGCCCCACGAGATCCGAAAGGCGGATGTCCGCCGCCGCGTCGTGGTCGTCGGCGCCGGGCCGGCCGGGCTCGAGGCGGCCCGCGTCTGCGCCGAGCGCGGCCACGCGGTCGTGCTGTTCGAGAAGGGCGCCCAGCCCGGCGGACAGATCACCCTGGCGGCGAAGGCCGGCTGGCGCGAGGCGATGTCGGGCATCACCCGGTGGCTAGTCGCCCAGGTCACCAAGCTCGGCGTCGACCTGCGCCTGAACACGGCCGCCACCGAAGAGGCGGTCCGCGCCGAGAAGCCCGACGTGGTGATCGTCGCCACCGGCGGCAGCCCGTCCCGCGGCCACGCCAAGGGGGCCGAGGCGCACGCCGTGACCACGGCCGAGGTGCTCTCCGGCGCGGTCGAGCCGACCGGCTCGGTCCTGCTCTACGACGAGATGGGCCAGCACAACGCCGCCTCGGTCGCCGAGCTCCTGGCCAAGCGCGGCTGCCTCGTGGAGATCGCCACCCACGACCGGATGGTGGCCGAGGAGGTCGGCACCACCAACCAGCCGATCCACCTGCGCGAACTCTACAGGCTCGGCGTGGTGATGACGCCGAACATGGAGCTGATCGAGATCTACCCCGAGGGCAACCGCTTCGTGGCGGCCCTGCGCAACACCATGACCGACGCCGAGGAGGAGCGCCTCGTCGACCGCATCGTGGTGGATCACGGCACCCTCCCGGTGGACGGGCTCTATCACGGCCTGAAGGCCTGCTCGGTGAATCGCGGCCGGACCGACCAGGGCGCCCTGCTCCGCGGCGAGCCGCAGCCCTTCGACCTGTCCGGCGGCTACACCCTCCACCGGATCGGCGACGCCGTGGCCGGCCGCAACATCCACGCGGCGCTCTACGACGCCCTGCGGCTGTGCAAGGACATCTGAGCTGAGCCATGGCCGGTCCCGTCTCCCTGGCCACCGTCTTCCCCGGCCTCGTCTGGGCGATGGCGGCGCTGGCCCTCGTTCAGGTCGCGCGCCGGGCGATCCTCTGGCGGGCCGGCGCGACCGCCCCGGTGGCGTGGCTCGAGGGCCTCGCCAAGCTGCCCCGGCGCTACCTCGTGGACGTGCACAACGTCGTGGCGCGGGACGCCTACGCGTCGCGGATGCACGCGGTGGTGGCGGGCGGCCTGCTCGTGGCCTCGGTCCTGACGGCCCTGGCGATCCTGCCGCCGCTGGGCGGGTTCGCGCCCTACTGGATCCTCGTCGCCCTCGCCTTCGCCGTCACGGCCGCCGGCGCGCTGCTCGTCGGCGCCCGCCGCTACCCGCGCCGGACGCCGCGCCTCTCGGCCGGGCGTTTCCAGATCCTGCCCGTCCTGCTCGTCGCCTACGCCCTCGGCGGCGCGGTAACGGCCCTGGCGCTGGCCACCGGCGGCGGCCTCCTCGCCCCCGTCGCCCTGGCGCTCGCGGCGGCCGGCGGCCTCGGTCTCGCCTTCGAGGTGCGCCACGGCCCGATGCGTCACGCCGCGGCGGGCGCCCTCCACCTCGTCGCCCATCCGCGGCCCGGCCGCTTCGCGGGGCGGCCGGACACCGCGCTCCAGCCCCTCGACCTCGAAGCGCCGCGGCTCGGCGTCGCGACGCCGGCGGACTTCACCTGGAACCGGCTGCTCTCCTACGACGCCTGCGTCAGCTGCGGGCGCTGCGAGACGGCCTGCCCGGCCTTCGCGGCCGGCCAGCCGCTCAACCCGAAGCGGCTCATCCAGGACCTCGTCGCCGGCCTGTCGCCGGCGGAGCCCGCCTACGCCGGCGCGCCCTATCCGGGCGGCCGCGAGGCCGCGGGCGGGCGGGGTCCCCTCGCCCGCCTGATCGGGCCCGACGCCCGGATCCATCCCGACACGCTCTGGTCCTGCACGACCTGCCGCGCCTGCGTCGAGGAATGCCCGATGATGATCGAGCACGTCGACGCGGTGGTGGCCCTGCGCCGCCACGAGACCCTGGAGCGCGGCGCCCTGCCCGAGAAGGCGATCGCCCCGGTGACGGAGCTGCGCCAGGCCGGCGATCCCGGCGGCCGGCCGCTCCGGGCCCGCACCGACTTCGCCGCCGGCCTCGACCTCCCGCTGATCTCCGGCCGGGAGAGCACCGACGTGCTGCTCTGGCTCGGCGAGGGCGCCTACGACCTCCGCTACGGCCGCACGCTCCGGGCCCTCGTGCGGCTCCTGCGGGAGGCGGGCGTGGACTTCGCCGTCCTCGGCCCGGAGGAGCGCGACACCGGCGACCTCGCCCGGCGGCTCGGGGACGAGGCGACCTTCCAGGACCTCGCCCGGACGAACGCCGCGACGCTCGCCCGCCACCGCTTCCGGCGCATCGTCACCGCGGATCCGCACGCCCTGCACGCCCTGCGCAACGAGTACCCGGACTTCGGCGCCCGCTACCCGGTGGTGCACCACTCCGCGTTCCTCCTGGAACTGGTCCGGGACGGGCGCCTGAATCCGGGGCGCCTGCCGGACCGGGCCGTGACCTATCACGACCCCTGCTACCTCGCCCGCTACAACGGGGAGACGGAGGCACCCCGCGCTCTGCTCGACGCGATCGGGCTGACCCGCGTCGAGATGGCCCGCTCCGGACGCCGCGCCATGTGCTGCGGCGGCGGGGGCGGTGCCCCCGGTGAGCGACATCCCCGGCGAGCGGCGCATCCCCGACCTGCGGATGGCCCAGGCGGCCGAGACCGGTGCCGGAACTGTCGCGGTCGCCTGCCCGTCCTGCACGGCGATGCTGGAGGGCGTGACCGACCGCGAGGCCGAGATCCGCGACATCGC
>NZ_BBUX01000029.1:0-68451 GCF_000974725.1 Methylobacterium sp. ME121 | reverse complement strand
CCCGAGGTCGGCGGGCGCTGGAACGCGCGCTACATCGCGGGCATCGGCCGCCGGGGCGAGGCGTTCGTGGTCGTGTTCGACCTCGTCGCGCTCATGGACGGCGACGGCCCGGCGCTGGCCGCACCCTCGCAGGCCGCACCCTCGCAGGCCGCCTGAGGGATCCACCACCATGGAGGCCGATCCGGGTCACCTGAGCGACCGGCACTTCCGCTCCGTCGCCGACCTCATCCAGCAGCACGTCGGCATCCAGCTCCCGCCGGCCAAGCGCACCATGGTCGAGGGCCGGCTGCGCAAGCGCATGCGCGCCCTCGATCTCCCGACCCTGGAGGCCTATGGCCGCCACCTGTTCGAGGCCGGCCATCTCGCGGACGAGTTCCCGCACCTCGTCGACTGCGTGACGACGAACAAGACCGACTTCTTCCGCGAGCCCGCGCATTTCGACCTGCTGCGCACGACGATCGTGCCGCGGCTGGCGGCGCGGGGCGACCGGCCGCTGCTCAAGGTCTGGAGCGCGGCGGCCTCGACGGGGGCCGAGGCCTACACGCTGGCGATGGTCCTGCACGACATGGCCGCCGACCGATTCCGCTACGCCATCCTCGGGACGGACATCTCGTCGGAGGTGCTCGACCGCGCCCGCACGGCGATCTACCCGGAGGAGATGCTGGCCGCCGTGCCGCCGGACCTGCGGCGGCGCTACGTGATGGTCGCGCGCGACCGGGCCCGGCGCGAGGGGCGGATCGTGCCGGAGCTGCGCGCCCGGGTGCGGTTCCAGCAGCTCAACCTGATGGACGAGGTCTACCCGATCGACCGGGACGTCGACCTCGTCTTCTGCCGCAACGTGCTGATCTATTTCGACAAGCCGACCCAGAAGGCCGTGGTCGCGCGTCTGGCCGCGCATCTGCGCCCCGGCGGCTACCTGATCGTCGGCCATTCCGAGTCCATGGCGGGCGTCGGCGTGGCGGGCCTCGACCAGGTCTCCTCCACCGTCTTCAGCAAGCTGAGGGAATCCAGCCGGTGAGCGCGTCCCGACCGATCCGCGTCCTCGTGGTCGACGACTCGGCCTCCGTCCGCCAGACCCTGTGCAGCATCCTGGAGACGGCGCCCGACATCGAGATCCTGGGAACGGCCGCCGATCCGTTCATCGCCGCCCGCCGGATCCAGGAGGAGATCCCGGACGTCATCATCCTCGATCTCGAGATGCCCCGCATGGACGGACTGACCTTCCTGCGGAAGATCATGGCGCAGAAGCCGCTCCCGGTGATCGTCTGCTCGACCCTGACCGGGGCGGGCTCCCGGATGCTGTTCGAGGTCCTGGAGGCGGGGGCCGTCGACGTGCTGCCGAAGCCGCGGGTCGACACGCGTCAGTTCCTGCTCGAGTCCACCGTCCGGGTCTGCGACGCGGTCCGGGCGGCCGCGCGGGCCAAGCTGCGCGGGAGCCGGCCGCCCCGGCAGCTGGTCGAGGCGAAGCTCTCGGCCGACGCCGTCCTGCCGCCGCCCGTCCCCGGTCGCGTGGTGGTCGAGACCGACCGGATCGTCTGCATCGGCGCGTCGACGGGTGGGACGGAGGCCCTGCGCGACGTGCTCGAGGTGCTGCCCGCCGAGTCCCCCGGCCTCGTCATCGTGCAGCACATGCCGGAGCATTTCACGGCGGCGTTCGCCAAGCGCCTGAACGGCCTCTGCGCGATCACCGTCAAGGAGGCGGAGGACGGCGATCCCGTGATGCGGGGCCGCGCCCTGATCGCCCCCGGCGGGCGTCACCTCATGGTCGAGCGCCGGGGCGGCAGCTACGCGGTGTCGGTGAAGGATGGTCCTCTCGTCGCGCGCCATCGCCCGTCGGTCGACGTCCTGTTCCGGTCGGCCGCCCGGGCGGCGGCCGCGAACGCCCTCGGCATCCTCCTGACCGGCATGGGCGACGACGGCGCCAATGGCCTGCTGGAGATGCGCCGGGCCGGAGCGCAGACGGTCGCACAGGACGAGGCGAGCTGCGTCGTGTTCGGGATGCCCAAGGAGGCGATCGACCGCGGCGCGGCCGCCAAGGTCCTGCCGCTCGAGCAGATGCACCTGGAGATCCGGCGCTTCGGCCTGTCCGCGGCGCGCTGAGGCCGGGGCCGGACTCAGGACGGGTCGCGTTGCCCGGACTGCGCCTCGGCCATCGCCCGGCGCCCGCGCGCGCGGCTGGACGGTCGAGCCGCTCCGCGACGCGTCCCGCGGGTGCCCGTCTTCACCGACCGGGCCCCGGGAGGCTCCTGGCTCCCGCCGCGCCGCGCGCCGCGCTGGACAACCTGCCCGGGGCGGTCACCCTCGTCCCGCGTTCCGGCATCCAGCAGGTCCTGAACGCCGGGCGGGTGATCGGGCACGCGGAACAGGCGGGCCAGCCCGTCGGCGACGCCCCGGAGAACGGCGTCCGCCTGCTCGTGATCTTCCTGGCCCTGTACGACGATGAAACTCATCTGCGCACCCGGATCGTTCGTTCAGATCCTAAACTCGATCCGGTGCGAGGGGTTGCCCGAGTCTGTCAGAAGTTATGCCGCGATGTCGTGATTCCGCCATTCATGGACATCATGTAATCAACCGGTGGTCGTATCGCGATGAATAATGAATGACCGTGCCGGGGTCGCGAACATGCCTCGCGGTGACTCGCGGCGCATTTTTCAACGCAGAGTCATGTCTCGTTCTGCACTGCGCGGGGCAGGGTTGTGCTGGTGCGCAACGACACGCGTCGCGCGGCGCGCCGGCGTTGCCATGACCGCGCGGCTCACGCGGCGTAGCGGTCGAGCGCCAGATCGTCGCTCGCGATCTCGGGGGCGCGGCCGGACACGAGGTCGGCGAGCAGGCGGCCCGAGCCGCAGGCCATGGTCCAGCCCAGCGTGCCGTGACCGGTGTTGGTGAACAGGTTCCCGACCCGCGTGCCCCCGACGATCGGCGTGCCGTCCGGCGTCATCGGCCGCAGGCCGGTCCAGAACGAGGCGCGGTCGAGATCGCCGCCGGCCGGGAACAGGTCCTGCACCGAGCGCGCGAGGGTCTCGCGGCGCGGCCCGCGCAGGGCGTTGCTGAAGCCGGCGAGCTCGGCGGTGCCGCCGACGCGGATGCGGTCGCCCAGCCGGGTGATCGCGACCTTGTAGGTCTCGTCCATCACCGTCGAGACCGGCGCGGCCTCCGCGTCGGTGATCGGCAGCGTCAGGGAGTAGCCCTTCACCGGGTAGACCGGCAGGGCGATCCCGAGGGGGCGCAGCAGGGCCGGCGTGTAGCTGCCCAGCGCCGCCACGTAGGCGTCCGCCCGCAGAAGCGCCCCGTCGGCGGTCTCGACCGCCGTCACCCGGTCGCCGGCGTGATGCAGCCGCGCGATCGCCGTGCCGTAGCGGAAGGTCACGCCGAGGCTCTCGCAGAGCGCGGCGAGGCGCTGTGTGAACAGGTGCGCGTCGCCGGTCTCGTCGCCCGGCAGCCGCAGGCCGCCGACGAAGACGTCGCGCACGGCGGCGAGTGCCGGCTCGGCCGCGATGCAGCCGGCCGGATCCAGCACCGTGTAGGGAACGCCGTAGGCGTCGAGGACGCGGGTGTCGTCGCCGACATGGTCGAGCTGCTTCCGCGTCCGGAAGAGCTGCAGCGTGCCCTTCTCCCGGTGATCGTAGGCGATGCCGGTCTCGGTGCGCAGGTCGCGCAGCGCGTCGCGGCTGTACTCGGCCAGCCGCACCATGCGGCCCTTGTTCCGCCGGTAGGCCTCCTCGGTGCAGTTCGCGAGCATGCGCGTGAGCCACGCGTAGAGGCGGGGCTCCAGCCGCGGCCACAGCACCAGGGGCCGGTGCCGCATCATCAGCCACCTGAGCGCCTTCACGGGGATCCCGGGCGCCGCCCAGGGGGCCGAGTAGCCCGGCGAGACCTGGCCGGCATTGGCGAAGCTGGTCTCCAGGCCGGCGCCGGGCTGGCGCTCCAGCACGGTGACCTGATGGCCGGCCCGGGCGAGGTAGTAGGCCGAGGTGACGCCGACGACGCCGCCGCCGAGGATGAGCACGTGCATGGCGGGCCTCAGGCTCCGAGATAGACGCGGTGGAAGCGGTGGCCGAGGTTGGTCAGGACCTCGTAGCCGATCGTGCCGGCCGCGGCGGCGGCGGCGTCGACGTCGCGCTCCGGCCCGACGATGTCGACGAGCGCGCCCGGGCCGAGGGTGCCGGGCGCCGCGTCGGTGACGTCGAGGACGAGGCTGTCCATCGAGACGCGCCCGACCACCGGCAGGCGAACGCCGCCGAACCACGCCGCGCCGCCCGCCGTGCTGCGGAAGAACCCGTCGGCGTAGCCGATCGCGACCGTGGCGAGGCGGCTGTCCCGGGCGACCGTGGCCGCGTGCCCGTAGCCGACCGGCGTCCCCGCCGGGACGCTGCGCGTCTGCATCACCCGGGCCCGCAGCCCGATCACCGGCCGCATCGGGTTCGGCGCGCCCTCCTGCGGGGCGATCCCGTAGAGGGCGGCGCCGGGGCGCACCAGGTCGAAGTGGAAGTCCGGACCGAGGAAGATCCCCGACGAGGCCGCGAGGCTCGCCGGCACCGCGGGCAGGCGCCGGCGGACGGCCCGGAAGACGGACAGCTGCGCCGCGTTGACCGGGCTGTCCGGCTCGCCCGCGCAGGCGAGGTGGCTCATCACCAGCCGCAGGTCGAGGCCCGCGAGGGCGTCCGGCCGGTCGAGCAGCGCGCCGACTTCGTCCGGCGCGAAGCCGAAGCGGGCCATGCCGGTGTCGACCTGGAGGATCGCGGGCAGGCGCCGCGCGCGCCGTCGGGCCAGGCTCTGCCAGCCGTCGAGCTGGGAACGGTCGTTCAGGACGGGCACGAGGTCGTGGATTGCGCAGGTCGCCTCGCTGCCCGGGGCGGCGCCGTTGAGCACGACGATCACCGCGCCGGGTCCGAGGATCGACCGGAGCGCCACGCCCTCGCCGACCTGGGCGACGAAGAAGTGCCGGCAGCCCGCGGCGGCCAGAACCGGCGCGACCCGGTCGGCGCCGAGCCCGTAGGCGTCCGCCTTGACGACGGCCGCGCAGGTCGCGGTCCCCGCCCGGGCGGCGAGCAGGCGGTAATTCTCCGCGAGGGCCGCGAGATTGATCGTGAGGAGTGCGGAGGCCGTCCCGGCCGGGCCCGCATCGGGCCGGAGATCGCGATCGATCATGCTCATGGCGGCCCTCGGGACAGCGCTCGGATGCAGTGCCGGAAGGCTACACGGAGGATCGTCGAATGAGCGTGCGTCCTGTCGAAGACATTTGAATGTGAAGCTTGGCTGTGCAAGTTTCTGCGGCCTCTTCGAAGATCCTGCGAGTCGCGCGTGGACGAGATCGACCGCCGCATCATCCAGGCCCTGCGCGGCGACGGCCGGATCAGCAACGCGAATCTCGCCGCGGCGGTCGGCCTGTCGGCCTCGGCCTGCCACCGCCGCGTGCGGCTGCTGGAGGAATCCGGGATCATCCGGGGCTACACGGCGCTGATCGGCGGCGCGGTCGACGGGCCGGGCCTCGTGGTCCTCACCCAGTTCACCCTGGACCGCCAGACCGAGGATTATCTCAACCGGTTCGAGGCGGCCGTCCGGCGCTGTCCCGAGGTGCAGGATTGCTATCTGATGACCGGGACAGCCGATTACCTCGTGAAGCTCAAGGTGATCGACGCGGCCGATTACGAGCGGCTGCACAAGGATGTGCTGTCGCGGCTGCCGGGGGTCGCCCGGCTGCAGTCGAGCTTCGCCATCCGGACCGTCGTGGCGGCGGGCCGGCCGCTCTGAAGGAAGCCCCCGCCATGACGTCGATCGCCGAACCGCCCGCGGACGCTCCCTGCGACCTGCGCCTCAGCGACGCCGCGCTCGCCGACGGAAGCCGGGCAACCGTCGACATCCTGGGCGACCGCGTGGCGGCGCTGCGAGATCCCGGCGCGCCGCTGCCGCCCGCCGGCCGCACGATCGATCTCGGCGGCGCCCTGGTCTTGCCGGGCCTGACCGACGGGCACGTCCATCTCGACAAGTGCCTGCTCGGCCTCCCGTGGCGCCCGCACGCGGCGGCGGGGTCCGTCCGGGCGATCATCGACGACGAGAAGGCGTTCCGCCGCGCCACGCGGATCCCGCTCGCCGAGCAGGGCGCCGAGGCGCTGCTCGAACGCATGCTCCGCGGCGGCACGACGAGCCTGCGGACCCATGTCGACGTCGACGACGTCACGCGGCTCGACCACCTCGCCCAGATCCTCGACCTGCGGGCGCGCTGGTCCGACCGCCTGCAGATCCAGATCGTCGCCTTTCCGCAGAGCGGGATCCTGGGATGCCCGCCGGTCGCCGACGACCTGGACGCCGCCCTGCGGATGGGCGCGGACCTCGTCGGCGGCCTCGATCCCGTCGGCATCGACGGCGACCGCGACGGTCACCTGGACATCGTCTTCGCCCTGGCCGAGCGGCACGGAAGGGGCATCGACATCCATCTCCACGAGGGCGGTGCGGCCGGCCTCGACACGATCGCGGCGATCGCGGCCCGGACAATGGCGGCCGGGCTCGGCGGGCAGGTCACGATCAGCCACGCCTTCGCCCTGGCGGAGGCCGATGACCGGGAACTCGGCCGGATCGCGGAAGCCCTGAACAGGGCCGGCGTCGCGATCCTCAGCAGCGTCCCGGGCGGGGCCCGATGCCCGCCGATCCCGCGATTGCGGGCCCTCGGCGTCCCGGTCTGCTTCGGCACCGACAACGTCCGCGACTGCTGGAACCCCGCCACCGTCACCAGCATGGTGGCCCGCGCCCAGCTCGCCGCCTACCGGTTCGATCTGCGCGCCGATGCGGATCTCGCGGGGCTCCTCGACCCGATCACCGCCGTCCCGGCACGGGTGCTCGGCATCGGTCCGGGCGCGGTGGCGCCCGGCGCGCGGGCCGACCTGATCGCCTTCGCGGCCGGCGGCGTGCCGCAGGTGATCGTCGAGCGCCAGGAACCGGTGCTCGTCGTGGCGCGGGGCGCCGTCGCGGTCGACCGGCGCGGCGCCGCCGGGGACCCGCCGCCGTGAACGACCGCGCCCTGCGCTACCTGCTGGCCGTCGTGCGCGCGGGCTCGGTCCGGGCGGCCGCCGAGGTGCTGAACGTCGCCGCCTCGGCGGTGAGCCGGCAGATCATCGAGCTCGAGGCGCAGGTCGGCGAGACCCTGCTCGAGCGCCTGCCCCGGGGTGTCGTCCCCACCGAGGCCGGCCGTCTGGTCGCCGCGCACGCGCAGCGGCAGGCCGACGAGGCGGCGCTGCTGGAGGACCAGCTGAAGCGCCTGCGCGGGGTGCAGCGGGGCACGGTCAGCCTGCGCTGCGGCGCCGGCTTCCTGATCGACCTCCTCGACAATGCACTCGCCGGGTTCGCGCAGGACCATCCGGGCATCGCCTATCAGGTCGAGATCGGCACCACCGACGGGATCCTCGCGGCCATAGCCCGGGGGGACGCGGATATCGGCCTCGTCTACAACCCGCCCGCGCATCCGGATGTCCGCGGAATCGTCACCGCCCGGCAGCCGCTGCTCGCCATCCTGCCGAAAAACCATCCCCTCGCGGATGGATCGGCGCCGGTTCCGCTGCGCAGCTTCGCCACCGAGCCCGCCGCCCTCCTGCCGCCCGACCACGGGGTGCGCCAGCTGATCGGCCGCGTCGAGGCGGATGGCGGCTTCCGGCTGGTGCCGCGGCTGGAGACGGCGTCCTTCGAGCTGCATCGCCGCTTCGTCATGGCCGCGATGGGCGTCGCCTTCCTGCCCCGCTTCGTGGTCGCGGCCGAGCTGCGGGCCGACCTCCTCGACGCTGTGCCGCTGCGCGACAGCATCCTGTCCGAGGCGACCGCCCACCTCGTCATCCGGGCCGGGCGACGGCTGCCCGAGGGCGCGGCGCGCCTGCTAGGCTGGCTGGCCGACCACATGGTGGCGTTCCGTCCGCCACCGGCCTGACCCTACCGTGCTGGATTTCCGCACGTTACGTGCAAAAATCCATGATTGTAGCAACGCTCGTTTGCCGAGATCATCCTCCCGCACGGTGAGGACGGATCGGTATGACCATCGCAACGGTAGGGGTCGTCGGGCTCGGCAATATGGGTCTGGGCATGGCCGCGACCCTGGCCCGCAAGGGCTTCGCGGTCCTCGGCTACGACATCGACGCGGGCCGGCGCCCCGCTGCCGAGGCGGCCGGCGTCACCACCCTCGACGCCCTCAACGACGTGCTCCGCCGGGCCGACGCCCTGGTGTTCTCGCTGCCGCTGGCGCGGGACGTGGAGGCGGTGGTCACCGCGGAGGGCGGCCTCCTGTCCCGGACCGACCGGAAGGTCGTGGTGATCGACACCTCGACCTCGGATCCCGGCACGACACGGCGCCTCGCCGAGCGCCTCGCCGCGGCCGGTCACGCGCTCCTCGACGCCCCGGTGAGCGGCGGCCCGTCCGGCGCCGCCGAGGGCACCCTGACCATGATGATCGGCGGGACGCCAGCGGATTACGAACTGGCCCGTCCGGTCCTGGAGGCCATGTCGGCCCGCGCGCCCCACGTCGGGCCGTCCGGCGCCGGCAACATCGTCAAGCTCGTCAACAACCTGCTGGTGGCGGCCCATCTCGTGACCACCGGCGAGGCCCTGCGCCTGTCCGAGGCGGCGGGCCTCTCGGCCGAGGAGGCCGTCAAGGTCGTGAACACCGCGACCGGCCGCAGCGCGATCAGCGAGGTCATGGTCCCGCGCTGGGTCCAGTCCGGCACCTTCGACAGCGGCTTCTCGGCCGGCCTGATGCGCAAGGACGTGCGCCTCGCCCTCGAACTCGCCGCCGATTGCGGGATCGACCTGCCGCTTTCCGCCGAGGTGAAGCGGATCTGGCAGGCCACGCAGGCCGCCATCCCCGACGCGGCCGACTTCACCCGCATGGCCGATTACCGCGATCCCAAGGGAGCCCACTGATGTCCGGCACGCCGCACTCGCCCGCCGCCGATCGGGTCGCCGCCCTCCTGGCCGACCTGCTGCCGGGCGGCCGCATCGGCAGCGTCGTGGCCGGCGAGATCCTCGCCGGGACCGGCGCCGCCCTCGATCTCATCAACCCCGCCGACGGCGGCGTGCTCGCGACCTTCGCCGATGCCGGGCCGTCGGTCGTCGAGGCCGCCATGGCGGCGGCCCGCGACGCCCAGCGCGCGTGGTGGGGCATGAGCGCCGCCGCCCGCGGCCGCGCGCTGTGGGCGGTCGCCGCCCTGGTCCGGCAGCACGCCGCGGCTCTGGCCGAGCTGGAGACCCTCTCGGCCGGCAAGCCGATCCGCGACACGCGCGGCGAGGTCGCCAAGGTCGCCGAGATGTTCGAGTACTACGCCGGCTGGTGCGACAAGCTCCACGGCGACGTCATCCCGGTCCCGACCTCGCACCTGAACTACACCCGCCACGAGCCGTTCGGCACCGTGGTGCAGATCACCCCCTGGAACGCCCCGATCTTCACCGCGGGCTGGCAGATCGCGCCGGCGCTCTGCGCCGGCAACGCCGTGGTGCTGAAGCCCTCCGAGCTGACGCCCCTGACCTCGCTGGCGCTGGGCCTGCTCTGCGACCGGGCCGAGGGGATGCCCCGCGGCCTCGTCTCGGTGCTGGCGGGCGCCGGCCCGACCACCGGCGCCGCCGCGGTGGCCCATCCCGAGACCCGGCTGGTCGTGTTCGTCGGCTCGGCCGAGGCCGGTGCGCAGATCGCCGCCGCGGCGGCCCGCGCCATCGTGCCGAGCGTGCTGGAGCTCGGCGGCAAGTCGGCCAACATCGTGTTCGCCGACGCCGATCTCGACCGGGCGCTGATCGGCGCGCAGGCCGCGATCTTCGGTGGCGCCGGGCAGAGCTGCGTGGCCGGCTCCCGGCTCCTCGTGCACCGCTCGATCCACGCGTCCTTCGTCGAGCGCCTGTCCCACGCCGCCGCGCGCATCCCGGTCGGCGCGCCGGCCGACCCGGCGACGCAGATCGGCCCGATCAACAACCGGCGCCAGCGGGACAAGATCGCCGCCATGGTCGAGGCCGCCGCGGGGGCGGGGGCGACGATCGCGGCGGGCGGGGCCTGCCCCGCAGCCCTGCGGGACACGGGCGGCTTCTACTACGGCCCGACCATCGTGGACGGCGTCGCGCCGGACGCCGCGATCGCCCGGGAGGAGGTGTTCGGCCCGGTCCTGGCGGTCCTGCCGTTCGACGGCGAGGACGAGGCGGTCGCGCTGGCCAACGGCACGCCTTACGGCCTCGCCGGCGCGGTCTGGACCGGCGACGGCGGGCGCGGCCACCGGGTCGCGGCGGCGCTCCGGGCGGGCACCGTTTGGGTCAACGGCTACAAGACCATCAACGTGGCCTCGCCCTTCGGCGGCTTCGGCCGCTCGGGCTTCGGCCGCTCCTCGGGCCGCGAGGCGCTGATGGCCTACACCCAGACCAAGAGCGTCTGGGTCGAGACCGCCGCCGCGCCGGCCGTGACCTTCGGCTACGTGGGCTGAGCCCGACGCCGGGCGGACCGTTCGACAGGATCAGGCGACAAGACCGGCGATCGAGACCGGCAGGCGGAGCAACAGGCAGGCCCGAGCAGGGCAGGGGAGAATGACGATGGCGGGCGAACTCTATGCGGCGGAGGCGAGACCGGTCGCGCCCGCCGTCTCGGGCGGCGGGAAGCTGACGCTGTTCCTGCTCGCCCTGGTCATCGTCGTCATCGCGGAGGCGATCGGCAACGTCAGCATCCCGGTGGGGTCGGGCAAGATCGTGCTGCTCCCGCTGCTCTGGGCCCTGCTGCTGGGCGGCGCGCTGGGGCTGATGAGCCCGCGCCTACCCGCGCCGCTGCGGCTGTCGGGCGCCCTGCAGAACGCGGCCGGCGCCTATCTGCAGCCGGCGCTCCTGATCTTCATCGCCAAGCTCGGCCTGCTCGTCGGCGGGTCGCTGCCGAAGATCCTGGCCTCGGGCTGGGCCCTGGCGTTTCAGGAATTCGGCCACTTCTTCGGCACGATGGTGTTCGGCCTGCCGGTCGCCCTCCTGCTCGGCATCAAGCGCGAGGCGATCGGCGCGACCTTCTCGGTCGGCCGCGAGCCGAGCCTCGCCATCATCGGCGAGCGCTACGGCATGGATTCGCCGGAGGGGCGCGGCGTGCTGGCCGAGTACCTGACCGGCACGGTGTTCGGCGCGGTGTTCATCGCCCTGCTGGCCGGGCTGGTCACCAGCCTCGGGATCTTCAACCCGCTGGCGCTGGCGATGGGCGCCGGCGTCGGTTCCGGCAGCATGATGGCCGCGGCCTCGGGGGCGATCGCGGCCCAGCAGACGCCTGAGGTCGCCAAGGACGTCGCCACCTTCGCGGCGGCCAGCAACCTCGTCACCACCACGATCGGCACGTACTTCACGCTGTTCCTGTCGCTGCCCTTCACGATCTGGGCCTACGGCAAGCTGGAGCCGATCCTCGGCCGCAACCGGCCGGACGCCGCCCGCCCGGCGGCCGCCGACCCGCAGGGCGCCGCGCAGGCGGCCGCGCCGGCCCATCAGGAGGTGCGGATCGGCCTCGGCGAGACCGTGCTCGCCTGGATCCTGATCGGCGCCTACGGGCTCATCGGCAACTGGCTCACCTACGGCGTCGTCCCCGACGCGCAGGTCGTGGCCGGGATGGCGATCATCATCGGCACCGTGCTCGCCGGCTGGGGCCTCTACCTGCTCCTCGGCCGGCGCCTGCCCGCCGTCCTCTGGGTCTCGATCATCGGCATGGCGCTGACCTATCCCGGCACGCCCTACGCCGCCGAGATCGCCGCCCTGACCGGCAAGCTCAACTTCCTGGCGCTGGCCACGCCGATCCTGACCTTCGCGGGGCTCTCGGTCGCCAAGGACGTGCCCGCCTTCCGCCGCCTCGGCTGGCGGATCGTCGTGGTCTCGTTCATGGCCAATGCCGGGACCTTCCTCGGCGCGGTCCTGATCGCCCAGTTCTTCATGCACGCCCCGCTGGGGTGAACCGCCGCGCCGATCGGCGTAGGGTCCGGACGGGGGATCGAGGCGCTCCGGCAGCGCCGGCATTTGAGAGAGGTCGCATGGGCATCGAGGCGGAGACCGTGGAGCGGATGGTCGCGTGGCGGCGCGACCTGCACGCCCACCCCGAGCTGGCCTTCCAGGAGGTCCGCACGGCGGAGCTCGTCGCCCGGGAACTGGCCGCCTGCGGCCTCTCGGTGAAGACCGGGCTCGGCCGCACCGGCGTGGTCGGGACCCTGAGCCGGGGCGACGGGCCGACCGTCGGCCTGCGGGCCGACATGGACGCCCTGCCCATCCAGGAGGCGACGGGCGCGAGTTACGCCTCCCGGACGCCCGGCGTGATGCATGCCTGCGGGCACGACGGCCACGTGGCGATGCTGCTCGGCGCGGCGCGGCATCTCGCGTCGCGCACCGACCTCTCCGGCACGGTGCACTTCATCTTCCAGCCGGCGGAGGAGTGCGAGGGCGGCGGGCGCGCCATGGTCGAGGACGGCCTGTTCCGGCTGTTCCCGTGCGATTCCGTCTACGGCCTGCACAACTGGCCGGGCCTGCCGCTGGGGACCTTCGCGACCCGGGTCGGCGCCATCATGGCCTCCCTCGACACGTTCGAGATCACGGTCGCCGGGTTCGGGACCCACGCGGCCATGCCGGAGCGCGGCACCGACACGCTGGTGGTCGCTTCCGAGATCGTCCTCGCCCTGCAGACCATCGTGAGCCGCCGGATCGCGCCCACGGACCCGGTCGTGCTCAGCGTCACGCAGATCCACGGCGGCGACGCCTACAACGTCATCCCCGAGCGCGCGGTCATCCGCGGCACGGTCCGGTGCCTGGACGAGGCCGTGCGCAAGCGCGTCGCGGAGCTCGTCGCGGCCATCGCGGGCGGGACGGCCGGCACGCACGGCGCCCGCGCGGAGGTGGACTACCGGTTCGGGTACCCCGCCACCGTCAACACCGCCGACGCCGTCGGCACCGCCCTGGAGGCGGCCGGGACCGTGCCGGACATCACCGCGCGCCGCGGCGAGGTCGGACCCTCCATGGCGTCGGAGGATTTCGCCTACATGCTCCAGGCCTGTCCCGGCGCCTATGCCTGGATCGGGACCGACGGGGCGCAGCGGAGCCTGCCGCTCCACAATCCGGGCTACGACTTCAACGACGAGGCGCTGCCGGTCGGCGCCGCGTACTGGGCCGCGCTGGCGTCGCACAGCCTCAGGCCGTGAGGCGAGCGCTCTGAGGGACCGCCCGCGCCGGGAGGCGCGGGCGGTCCCGATGGCGGGTCTCAGGCCGCCATCGGCCCGTAGCGCCGGTGACCCTTCACGTCGAAGCGGTCGAGCATCATGACCTTGTCCCAGGCCTTGACGAAGTCCGCCACGAAGCGGCGCTGGCCGTCGCTGCCCGCGTAGGCGTCGGCGATGGACCGGAGCTGCGCGTTCGACCCGAAGACGAGGTCGCTGCGGGTCGCCTCGAACTTCCTCTGCCCGCTCGCGCGGTCCTTGAGCGCGAAGGTCATCCCGTCCGCGTCCGCCTTCTCCCAGACCAGGTCGACGTCGGTCAGGTTGCGGAAGAAGTCGGTCGTCAGCACCCCGACCCGGTCGGTCAGGACGCCCCGGTTCGACCCGTCGTGGTTGGCGTTGAGCGCGCGCAGGCCGCCGGTCAGGACGGTCCATTCCGGGGCCGTCAGCGTCAGCAGGTTGGCCTTGTCGAGGAACATCTCCTCCGGCGACACGCTGCGCGTCATCTGCCCGAAGCCGTCGTCGACGTAGTTGCGGAACCCGTCCACCACCGGCTTCAGCCACTCGAACATCTCGAGGTCGGTGAGCGCCTGCGTCGTGTCCACCCGGCCCGGCGTGAACGGGACCGGCGTCTCGACCCCGGCGTCGCGGGCCGCCCTCTCCACGGCGACGCAGCCGCCCAGCACGATCAGGTCCGCCAGCGAGATCTTCTTCCCGTCGCTGCGCCCGTCGTTGAAAGTCGCCATCACGCCGCGCAGGGCCTCGACCACGGGCGCGGCCCGCCGGTTGACGGCCCAGTCCTTCTGCGGCGCGAGCGCGAGGCGGCCGCCGTTGGCGCCGCCGCGCTTGTCGCTGTCGCGGTAGGTCGAGGCCGCCGAGAAGGCCGTGAAGGCGAGATCGGAGACCGACAGGCCGGTCGCGGCGATCGCCTGCTTCAGCGCGGCGATCTCGGCCTCGCCGACGAGCGCGTAGTCCCGCTCGGGCAGCGGGTCCTGCCACAGGAGCCCGTCCTCGATCACCGCCTCCGGGCCGAGGTAGCGGTGCTTCGGACCCATGTCGCGGTGGGTCAGCTTGTACCACGCCTTGGAGAAGGCCTGGGTGAAGGCGTCGAAGTCGTTGAGGAACTTCTCGCAGACCTTCCGGTAGTCGGGGTCGACCTTCAGGGCGATGTCGGAGGTCATCATCATCAGCGGGTGCATCTGGCCCGCGACGTGGGCGTCCGGCGTCTTCGGCGCGTCGGGATCCTTGGGCGTCCACTGGAGGGCGCCCGCCGGGCTCCTGGTCTGCTCCCACTCGAACCTGAAGAGGTTCTCCAGGTAGGCGTTGTCCCACTTGGTCGGATCGGGCGTCCAGCTGCCCTCGATGCCGTTGGTCATCGTGTCCTTGCCGGCGCCGGACCCCTTCGGATTGTGCCAGCCGAGGCCCATCGCCTCCATCGGCGCCATCTCGGGGGGCGGACCGATCTCCTTGGCGGGGGTCATGCCGTGGCTCTTGCCGAAGGCGTGCCCGCCCGCGATCAGCGCCACCGTCTCCTCGTCGTTCATCGCCATGCGGGTGAAGGTGATCCGGATGTCGCGCGCGGAGGCCAGGGGGTCGCCGCTCGCGTAGGGGCCCTCCGGGTTCACGTAGATCAGCGCCTGGTGGGAGGCGGCCAGCGGGTTCTCCAGGTCGTAATCGGCGTCGCCGTTCTTGCCCCGCCAGCGCTTGTCGCGGTTCACCATGTCGTCGAAGCTCGAGACCGAGCCCATCTCGACCACCTCCGGACCCCAGTAGGTGGCGTTGTCCGCCTCCCAGGCGTCGAGGCGGCCGGCGGCGAAGCCGTAGGTCGGCAGGCCCATGATCTCGAGGGCGCAGTTGCCGGTGAGCACCATCAGGTCGGCCCACGACAGGGCGTTGCCGTACTTGTGCTTGATCGGCTGCAGGAGGCGCCGCGACTTGTCGGTGTTGCCGTTGTCCCACCAGCTGGAGATCGGGGCGAAGCGCTGCAGGCCGGTGCCGGCGCCGCCGCGCCCGTCGGCGATCCGGTAGGTGCCGGCCGAGTGCCAGGCCATCCGGATCATCTGCGGGCCGTAATTGCCGTAGTCGGACGGCCACCAGTCCACCGACGAGGTCAGGAACTGCTTGATGTCGCGCTTGAGCGCCTCGAAGTCGATCTTGGCGAACTCGGCCGCGTAGTCGAAATCCGGGCCGAGGGGATCGGCCGCCAGCCCGTTCTGGTGGAGCACCTCCACCCGCAGGCGATGGGGATACCAGTTCTCCAGCGTCGGCCGGTTGCCGAGGGCGCCGCCGATCCGGTCGCCGCCGAACGGGCATTTGCCTTCCATGTGAAACGTCGTCGTGTCCGTCTTGTCGATCGTCTCGCTCATCGAGTGGTCCCCCTTGGGTGTTGCGCGACGACCGGGCGCGCGGGGCTCGGACGTCGACGGCGTTGGGCGGTGCAGGCGGTCCGAACCCTCAGGCGCTTCCCGTCGCGCTCGAGCCTCGTGACGAAATGAGGCGGTTCCCGGCGGGATCAAGTTCGGGTCGCCGAAGTCTTGCCCGGGTGCCCGGTCGACGACCGCGCAATGATCGCGATGACGTTGTCGCGATCAGCCCTGTCGCCGGCATCGCCGAGCGACGGCGTCGACTCGACGTCGACGCGGGCCCGCGCCCGGGCATTACCCTTCGTCTTGGGGGCGTCGTCGAGCGTCATGAGGGACGTCTCGGCTCCCCTCGAAGGCCGGGCGAGGCCGCCGGTGCCCGTCGTCGTGGGTCAGGGCGCGGACCGCGGGCCGGACGGCGCGGCGCCCGCGCCGCTCCCGGAGCCGGTGACGGCCGTGCGGGCGGCGGCCTGGCTCTGGCTGGCGTAATCGGGCGGCGCGGTCTCACCCTGCCAGATCATCAGCCCGGCCAGGGCGGCGATCATGAGCCCCACGCTGACGAGCAGCACGACCAGCACCGGCCTGCCGCGCCGGCCCTGTCGGCTCTCCTGGGCCGTGTGACGTTCGACCATCCGCGCCTCGCTGGAGGTTGGTTCCGGGAAATCCCGGCGAGAACCCGCGACCCCGCGGATAGGTCCAGTCCTGCGACGCTGTGGACCGGCCCCTCGGGCACGCCGACACCGCTGTGCCACCCATTGGCGTCCGCCGGCGTTGGTCATACAGTCATACACATGACCGCAACGTCCGCGCCGCAGCCCGATCTCCGTCTGCCGCTCTATCAGCGCCTGCGGGACGAGATCGCCTTCCAGATCGCCCGCAACGTCTGGCGCTCGGGCGAGCCGATCCCCACGGAGGCGGAGCTGGCGGCGACCCACCGGGTCGCCATCGGCACCGTGCGCAAGGCGATCGACGTCCTCGTCGCCGACGGCCTCGTCGAGCGTCAGCAGGGCCGCGGCACCTTCGTGCGGCGGCCGCGCTTCGACCGGTCCCTGTTCCGGTTCTTCCGGCATCTCGGGCCGGACGGCACGCAGGCGGTGCCGGAGGGGCGGATCCTGTCGCGCGAGGCCCGTCCGGCCCCCGCGGCCGCACGCGAGGCCCTCGGTCTCGACGCGCGCGGCGCGGCGATCCGCCTGATCCGGACGCGCCACCTGCAGGGCCGCCCGATCCTGTCCGAGGCGATCTGGCTGCCGGCCGCACGGTTCGCACCGATCCTGACGGCCCCGCTGACGGAGATCGGCGACCTCCTCTACCCCGCCTACGAGCGCCTCTGCGGCGAGATCGTCGCCCGCGCCGAGGAGACCCTGACCGTCGGCATCGCCGACGCGACCGACGCCGAGCGCCTCGAGATCGCGGACGGAGACCCGGTCGTGGTCATCGAGCGCCTCGCCTTCGGCTTCGACGCCCGCCCGATCGAGTGGCGCGTGACCCGCGGTGCGGCCAAGGACTTCCGGTATCACGTCGACATCCGCTGAGAGGCCGGCGCCTTGACGCGCCGGCGCGCGCGTGCTCATTTATTCATATAAATGACTAGTCCTCTTCGGAGGGCGGAGGAAAGCCCGTGTTCCGCTGGTACCGCGACGTCGGTCCGGCCGAGCGTCGCACCTTCTGGGCCTGTCTGGGCGGGTGGTCGCTCGACGCCCTAGACGTGCAGATGTTCAGCCTCGCCATCCCCGCGCTGGTCGCGAGCTTCGGGCTCAGCCGCTCGGAGGCCGGCCTGATCGGCGCGGTCACGCTCGTCGCGGCGGCGCTCGGCGGCTGGCTCGGCGGCCTCGCGGCGGACCGGATCGGCCGCGTCCGGGCCCTTCAGATCACGGTGCTGTGGTTCGCGGTCGCGACCTTCCTGGCGGCCTTCGCGCAGAGCTTCGCCCAGCTGCTGACCCTGAAGGCGCTGCAGGGGATCGGCTTCGGCGCCGAGTGGGCGGCCGGCGCCGCGCTGATGGCGGAGGCGATCGGGCCCGAGCACCGCGGCCGGGCGCTGGGCGCCGTGCAGGGGGGCTGGGCCCTCGGCTGGGGGGCGGCCGTGCTCCTGGCCACCGCGGCCTTCTCGGTGCTGGATCAGGAGACCGCCTGGCGGGCCCTGTTCGCCTGCGGCCTCGCGCCCGCGCTCCTCCTGATCTACCTGCGCCGCTCGGTCCCGGAGCCGGCGCGGCCGGTCGGAAGGCCGGCCCGGCCGCCGGCCGGATCGCTCGCGATCTTCGCGCCCGGCCTGCGCCGGGTCACGGTGCTCGCGACGCTGCTCGGCCTGGGCGCCCACGGGGGCTTCCACGCCCTGTTCACGTGGCTGCCCACCTACCTGAGCGTCGAGCGCGGCGCCTCGGTCCTCGGCACCGGGCTCTACCTCGCGATCATCATCGCGGCCTTCGGCCTCGGCTGCCTCGTCGCCGGCGGGCTCGTGGACCGGCTCGGGCGGCGCCGGACGGTGGCGCTCTACGCGGCCGGCTGCATGGCGCTGGTCGTCCTCTACCTGCTGCTGCCGGTCGGCGGCACGGGCCTGCTCCTCCTCGGGGCCCCCCTCGGCTTCTGCACCGCCGGCATCCCCGCGAGCCTCGCGGCCCTGTTCAGCGAGCTCTTCCCGGACGGCCTGCGCGGGACCGGGATGGGCTTCTGCTACAACGCCGGCCGCCTCGCCTCCGGCCTGCTGCCCCTCGGCGTCGGCCTGCTCAGCGAGATCTGCGGGCTCGGCCCGGCGATCGGCCTGTCGGCCCTCGGTGCCTACGGGCTCGTCCTCCTCGCCGTCGCGCTCCTGCCGGATCGGCAGTCCGGCGGCGCGCTGATCCCCCAGACCGTGAGATGATCCGATGAACCGGCGCCGCTTCTGCCGCACCCTGCTCGCGGGCGGCGTCACGCTCGCGCTTCCGGCCCGCGGCCGCGCGGCCGGGCCCGGCTCCGCCGCCGACGGCGTGGCGGCGGTCGACACCCACGCCCACGTCTTCACCCGGTCCCTCACCCTCACGGGGGACCGCCGCTACGCCCCCGACTACGACGCGAGCATCGCCGACTACCGCGCCATGCTGGACCGGAACGGCATGGCCCGCGGCGTGCTGATCCAGCCGAGCTTCCTCGGTACCGACAACGGCTACATGGTCTCGGCCCTGCGGTCCGCGCCGGAGCGGCTGCGCGGCATCGCCGTGCTGGCCCCGGAGGCCGAGACCGCCGCGCTGCGCGACCTCGCCGGGCAGGGCGTCGTCGGCCTGCGCCTGAACCTGATCGGGCGGCCGGACCCGGACTTCGCCGGCCCGGTCTGGCGCGCCCACCTCGCGCGCGTGGCGGATCTCGGCTGGCAGATCGAGGTCCAGGCCGAGGCGCGGCGCCTCGCGCGGCTGCTGCCGCCGCTGGTCGAGGCGGGCGTCCCCGTCGTGGTCGACCATTTCGGCCGGATCGACCCGGCCCTCGGCATCGCCGATCCGGGCTTCGCCGACCTGCTCGGCTTCGGCCGCGGCGGCCGCGTCTGGGTCAAGCTGTCGGGCGCCTACCGCATCGGCAGCGGCGAGGCCGGCCGGCAGACGGCGCTGCAGGCCGCCGAGCGCCTGCGCGGCGCCTTCGGGGCGCGGCGCCTGCTCTGGGGCAGCGACTGGCCGCACACGCAGTTCGAGACCCAGGCCAGCCCCGCCGAGGCCCGGCGCGACCTCGACGCCTGGGTGCCGGACCCGGCCGAGCGCCGGATCGTCCTGGCCGAGACGCCCGCCGAACTCTTCCGCTTCGACCGCTAGGCCGGGGCGCGCCCGCCCGAATTCCAGCGAGGACAGGACCATGGCAACACCGACCACGCCACACGCGGCGGACGCGGCCGCCTTCGAGAGCCGAACGATGCGGAAGGTCGGCCTGCGCCTGATCCCCTTCCTCGTGCTCTGCTACTTCATCGCCTACGTCGACCGGGTCAATGTCGGCTTCGCGGCGCTGACCATGAACCACGATCTGGGCCTCTCCGCCGCGGCCTTCGGCCTGGGCGGCGGCCTGTTCTTCGTCGCCTACGTCCTGTTCGAGGTGCCGAGCAACCTCGCGATGGAGCGCGTCGGCGCGCGGATCTGGATCGCGCGGATCATGATCACCTGGGGGCTCGTCGGCATCGGCTCGGCCTTCGTCACCGGTCCGGTCAGCTTCGCCACCGCCCGCTTCCTGCTGGGCGCGGCCGAGGCCGGGTTCTTCCCGGGCGTGATCCTGTACCTGACCTACTGGTTCCCCAAGGCCTACCGGGCGCGGATCGTGGCGATGTTCATGGTCGCGATCCCGCTCTCCAGCTTCTTCGGCTCGCCGCTCTCGGCGGCGCTGCTCACCCTCGACGGCGCCGCGTCCCTGCGCGGCTGGCAGTGGCTGCTGATCATGGAGGCGGTCCCAGCCGTCATCCTCGGCGTCGCCGCCCTCGCGCTGCTGCCGAGCCGGCCGGCCGAGGCGACCTTCCTGAGCCCGGCGGAGCGCGGCTGGCTGACGGACCGGCTGGAGGCCGAGCGGCGCGCCGCCGAGGCGGGCGCCGGGCACCACGCCCACGGCCTCGCGGCGGTCTGGGCGGTGCTCGCGAGCCGGCAGGTCTGGCTGCTGGCCGTGATCTACGCGGGCAGCTCGGCCACCAGCAACACGCTGTCGCTGTGGATGCCGCAGATCCTCAAGGGGTTCGGCCTCAGCAACCTGCAGACCGGCCTGCTGAACATGATCCCGTTCGGCATCGCCTCGGTCTTCATGATCGTCTGGGGCCTGCGGGCGGACCGCAGCGGCGAGCGGATCTGGAGCACGGCCCTGCCGCTGGCGCTGACCTCGGTGAGCTTCGCCCTGACGCTGCTGACCGGCTCGCTCTGGATGACGCTGGTCCTGCTCTCGCTGGTCCTGCTCGGCAACTACGCGATCAAGGGCCCGTTCTTCGCCCTGGCGACCGAGACGCTGCCGCCGGCCCAGACGGCCGCCGGCATCGCGGCGATCAACACCCTGGCGCATCTCGGCACCGGGGCGATCACCTCGCTGATCGGGGTGCTGCGCGAGCAGACCGGCAGCTTCCCCGTCGCCCTGCTCCCGCTCTGCGCCCTCACCGGCGCCGGCTGCGCCCTGGTCTTCTGGATCGGCCGGCACCGGCCGCGGGCAGCGGCCGTCGGGGCGGCCCCGTCGGCGGCGCGGGGCTGACGCGGCGGCGACGCTCAGGCCGGCTGGCCGAGGATTCCCAGGATCTCCCGGCGCAGCCGCACGATCTCGGGATCGTCGCGGTGGCGCGGATAGGGCACCGCGACCGGCAGCGCGGCCCGGATCGCGGCCGGGCGGTCGGAGAGCACGATCACGCGCTCGGCCAGGACCAGCGCCTCCTCGACGTCGTGGGTGACGAGGAGCGCGGTGAAGCGCTTCTCCTGCCAGAGCCGCAGGATCTCGGCCTGCATGGCCAGCCGCGTCAGGGCGTCGAGCTTGCCGAGCGGCTCGTCGAGGAGCAGCAGGCGCGGCTCGTTGACGAGCGCCCGGGCGAGGGCCGCCCGCTGCGCCATGCCGCCGGAGAGCTGGTGCGGGTAGACATCCGCGAAGCCGGACAGGCCGACGAGCCCCAGCGCCCGGTCGACCCGGGCCGCCCGCGACCGCCCGACGCCGCGGGCCTCGAGCCCGAGGGCGACGTTGCCGCGCACGGTCCGCCACGGGTAGAGGGTCGGGTCCTGGAAGACGAGGAGCCGGGACGGGTCCGGGCCCTCGACCGGGTCGCCGTCGACCCGGATCGCGCCCTGGTCAGGCGGCTCCAGGCCGGCGACGAGCCGCAGCAGGGTGGACTTGCCGCAGCCCGAGGGGCCGAGCAGCGCGACGAAGCCGCCGGGCTCCACGTCGAGGCTCACCCGGTCGAGGACCAACAGGGGCGCGCCGCGGATCGCGAAGGCGTGGCTGACGGACTCGACCGTCAGGCGGGCGCCGGCCGCGCCGGCTTCGGGGCATTCGAGGGTCGCGGCGGCTACCATTGCACCAGCCCCTTCTGCCAGGCGAGCAGGCGGTCGCGCAGGCGGAACAGCAGCGTGATCAGGGACGAGCACATCAGCGCCATCACGATCAGCGCCGCGTACATGTTGGCGTAGGCGGCCCAGCCCTGCGCCCACTGGAGGTACCAGCCGAGGCCGGACTTCACGCCGAGCATCTCGGCGACGACCAGCACCGCGAAGGAGCCGCCGAGCCCCATGAACAGCCCGACGAAGACGTGCGGGAGCGCCGCCGGGATCGCGACCCGCAGGATCAGGAAGCCGCGCGAGGCGCCGAGCGTCCGCGCCACGTCGAAATAGGCCTTGTTGACGCCCGCCACCCCCGACCAGGTCAGCACCGTGACCGGGAAGCCGGTGGCCAGAGCCACCAGGAAGGTGCTGGCCGACCACGAGGACGGGAAGACGAAGAAGGCGAGGGGCAGCCACGCCGTGGCCGGCAGCGGCCCGACGAAGCGCAGCACCGGATGGGCCCAGTAGCCCACCGCCCGGAAGGTGCCGATGGCGACGCCCAGGACGAAGCCGGTCGCCGCCCCGATGGCGTAGCCGCCGGAGAGCAGGATCAGGGAGTTGAGGATGCTGCCGCCGAGCTTCGGCCAGTCATCGAGGAAGACCTCCAGGATCGCCTGGGGCGAGGGGAAGAACGGCATCGGCAGCAGGGCGAGCTTCGCCGTCACCGCCTCCCAGGCGATCAGCGCCAGGGCCAGCACCGCGAACCAGGGGCTCCCGTGCCGCAGCCGCACCCCGAGGGTGCCGAGGCGGCCGGCCGCGGGCGCGAAGACCAGGAGGGCGAGGCCGAGCGCCGCCGCCCCGGAGCCGAGGGCCGCGGTCTCGGGCAGGTCGTCCGCCTCGGGCAGGCCGAGGGTCACCCCGGCCAGGGCGAGCCAGGCGGCACCCGCGAGGACGATCCGCCAGGGCGGCCGCGGCAGCCTTCGGGACGGGGCGGCGGCCCGCGGGGCGACGCCGGCGGCGATGCTTCCGGACATGGCGCGCCTCAGCTCAGCACGTCGGCGTAGATCCGCTCGGCGAACTTCGCCGTGTCGGTGGACCGCCGCAGGACGTTCACCTGCTTCAACTCGTCCCCGTAGAGCGCGAGCTGCTGCTTGAGATCCCCGCCGACCGGGCTGTCGCCGTGCTGCTGGCTGCGCAGCATCGCGGCGAGATCCGCGATCGAGCCCTTGCCGCCGTAGCCGGAGAACGCCCGGGCCGCGGCCTCGGGATCCCGGTGGACGGCGTGGCCGCCCTCCAGGATCGCCCGGGTCAGCGCGCGCGCCACCGCGCGGTCGTTCCGGATCAGGCTGCCGCGGGCCGCCACGACGCAGCAGGTCCGGCTGGCGTATTCTCCGGACAGGTTGGTGGCGACCTCGGTGAAGCGCGGGTCCTTCAGCCAGATCCAGGTCCGCGGGTCGGAATCGGCCAGCGCCTGCGCCTCGCCCTTCTCCACCGCGAGGTTCAGCAGGTCGGCCGGGTACTGCCGCCACTCGACCCCGCTCTCCGGGTCGATCCCCGCCTTGGCGAGCAGCAGGCCGAAGAAGTTCTTGGCCGGGCTCGCCTGGTCGCTGATCGCGATGGTCTTGCCCTTCAGCCCGGCGATGTCGGCGATGCCGGAGGATTTGGCGCTGAGCAGCCGCAGGCAGCCGCCGTGCAGCCCCGCGGTGATCTTCACGTCGAAGCCCTGCTCCAGGGGCTTGAGCCAGCGCAGGGCCATGCCGATCCCGGCATCGGCCTTGCCCGTGGCGATCGCCTCCAGCAGGGCCTCGGTCGAGCCGCCGAAATTGACGAACTCCACGTCGAGGCCGTGCCGGGCGAAGATCCCCTGCTCCTTGGCGAGCGGCGCGGCCGCCGTGCAGATGGCCGTGGCGTTCCAGGCCAGCTTCACGGTCCGGAGCGGGCCCGCGGGCGCCTCCGCGGCGGCGGGCCGGCAGAGCGGGCCGGGATCGAACGGTGCCCCCGGTCCGGGCGCCCAGGCGCGGCCGGTGCCCATGCCGAGGCCGAGCGGCAGGGCCGCGGCCGCGGCGCCGACCTGCAGCAGGCGCCGACCTGCAGCAGGCGCCGCCGGGAGGGCGCGGGATCGGAGGAGGGGCTGCCCGGTCGGGAGGGCGCGTCGGTCATCTCGGGTCTCCGGGCCGCGCGACCGCGCGGCGGGAACGGCGCGCGTCACCGCCCCGGTCGCGCGACCGGGCGGATCTGGCGTCCTCGTCTTCGGGAATGATCCGTCGAGGGATCAGGGTGCCGAGTATTCGATCGCTGCGAGACCGAGTCAACGAAAGCGTTTCCTCTATTTTCGCGCGATCGGGTAAGATCATTCACGGATCGGCGCCGTCGCGCGGCGCTCGGGCGGCTCGGCTCATCGGCGCGAGGCATCGTTCGTCTGTCTCTCGATGATGGGATGCCGAACGATGACGGGAGAAGGTTCGATGCCGGCCCCCTGTGGGCGGAACCACGTTCTCCTTCGCCGTCCGACGACGCGGCAACATCCTCCTGCCGATCCATGAATATTGGGAACGGCATTCCGTTGACGCGAACCGGGTCCGGGCGGACCATCGCGGCTCCCGGGATGGCGCCGCGCGGCCGCCCGCCGATCACGTCGCCGAACACCCCATGACCGTCGCCGTCCCGCCCCCCGACATCGTCAGCAGCCTCGCCGGGCGGCTCGCCGCCCGCGCGGCCGACCACGACCGCGCGGGGACCTTCCCGCACGATTCCCTCGCGGCGCTCCGGGAGGCCGGGCTCCTGGCTCTCACCGTGCCGCGGCGTCTCGGCGGCGGCGGGGCGGGCCTCGCGCGGGCCGCCGCTCTGGTGCGGGCGCTCGGCGCCGCCGACCCGGCGACCGCCCTGGTCGTGGCGATGCAGTATCTCCAGCACGGGCTGATCCACCGGCCGGATACCCCGTGGCCGCGCGCGCTCGCCGACGCGGTCGGCGCGGCGGCGGTGGCGCGGGGGGCGCTGATCAACGCCCTGCGGGTCGAGCCCGAACTCGGCACGCCCGCGCGGGGCGGCCTGCCGGCCACGGTCGCCCGCCGCGACGGCGCGGGCTGGCGGATCTCCGGGCACAAGATCTACGCGACCGGCGCGCCGGGGCTCGCCTACGGCCTCGTCTTCGTCCGCACCGACGAGGCGGAGCCGCGCACCGGCAACGTCCTGGTGCCGTTCGACGCGCCGGGCATCCGCATCGCGGAGACCTGGGACCATCTCGGCCTGCGCGCCTCCGGCAGCCACGACGTCCACTTCACGGACGTGCCGATCCCCGGGGACCACGCCGTCGACCTGCGGCCGCCGGGCGGCTGGTCGGGGCCCGATCCCTGGCAGCAGGCCTGGAGCTGCACCCTGCTCGCCGCCCTCTACGACGGCGTGGCCCGGGCGGCGCAGGACTGGTTCACCGGCTTCCTGCGGGCGCGCCGGCCCGGCAGCCTCGGTGCGCCGCTGGCGAGCCTGCCGCGCTTCCACGAGGCGGTCGGCGAGAACGAGCGGCTGCTCGCCGTCAACGCGCGCCTCGTCGCCGGGCTCGCCGCCGAGGTCGACGCGGGACATCCCCCGCCGCCGCGCGAGTCCGGATTCGTGAAGCTCACGGCAACGGAGAACGCCGTCGCGGCGGTCCAGCGCGCCGCGGAGCTGTGCGGCAACGCCGCCCTGTCCCGGGTGAACCCGCTGGAGCGGCACCTGCGCGACGTCCTGTGCGCGCGCATCCACTGGCCGCAAGGGGACGCCGTCCGCGCCGCCGCCGGCAGGGCCGCCCTCGGCGCCTGAACCCGCCCTCGACCCGGAGATCGCCCCATGAGCCTGCTTCCCCCCGACGCCGTCGAGTTCATCGGCTTCGTCGCCCCCCGCCACACCTCCGAGATCCACCCGGCCGCGGGGCCGGCCATCGACCGCGACTACCTGAAGCTCCTGGCGCAGGCCCACGAATGGGGCGGGTTCGACCGGGTGCTGGTGGCCTTCCACGCGACCACGCCGGACGCGCTCCTGCTCGCAGGACAGGTCGCCGCCGTGACCGAGCGGCTGGGGCTGATGATCGCCCACCGCACCGGATTCACGGCACCGACCGTGGCGGCGCGGCAGTTCGCGACCCTCGACCAGCTCACCGGCGGCCGGGTCGCGATCCACGTGATCAGCGGCGGCGACGACCGGGAACTCGCCCAGGACGGCGACCACCTCACCAAGGACGCGCGCTACGCCCGCACCCGGGAGTTCCTCGACATCGTCCGGCAGAGCTGGACCGCCGCGGAGCCATTCGACTACGCGGGCGATCACTACCGGGTGGAGCGCGGCTTCTCCGAGGTGAAGCCGGTCAACGCGATCCCGGTCTATTTCGGCGGCGCCTCGCCGGCGGCGCTGGCGGTGGCCGGCCGCCACGCCGACACCTACGCCCTCTGGGGCGAGACGCACGCGCAGGTCGCCGAGCTGATCGGCCGGGTGCGGGCGGCGGCCGCGCCCCACGGGCGGGCGCCGCGCTTCAGCCTGTCGGTCCGGCCGATCCTGGCCGAGACGGAGGCGCGCGCCTGGGAGCGCGCCGAGGACATCCTGGCCCGGACGCGGGCGGTCCGGGCCGCCAGGGGGCTCGGCCCGGCCGCGACGCCGCAGAACGAGGGCTCCCGGCGGCTCCTCGCGGCCGCCGCCGCGGGGCCGCGCCACGACAAGCGCCTGTTCACCGCCATCGCGGCCGAGACCGGGGCGGCGGGCAACTCGACCGCCCTGGTCGGCACCCCCGAGCAGGTCGCCGACGCCCTGCTCGACTATCACGACCTGGGCGTGCGGACCTTCCTGATCCGCGGCTTCGACCCGCTGGAGGACGCGCTCCAGTACGGCCGGGCGCTGCTGCCCGCCTTCCGGGACGCCCTCGGGCGCCGCGGCGCCGCCGAGGCCGCCTGATGCGCGCCGTCATCCTCGCCCTGCTGGCGCTCCTGGCGGTCCGGCCGGCGCAGGCCCAGGACGTGCTGCGGGTCGGCGACCAGCGCGGCAATGCCCGCGCGCTGATGGAGGCGGCCGGCGTGCTCGACGGGCTGCCCTACCGGCTCGACTGGAGCGAGTTCCCGGCGGCCGCGCCCCTGCTCGAGGCGCTGAACGCCGGCGCGATCGACGCGGGCGGCGTCGGCGACGCGCCCTTCACGTTCGCGGCCGCCGCCGGGGTGCCGGTGAAGGCCTTCCTGGCCTTCCGCAACCGGCAGGACGGGTTGGCGATCCTGGTCCTGAAGGAATCGCCCCTCCGCACCGTGGCCGACCTGAAGGGCAAGCGCGTCGCGACGAACCGCGGCTCGATCGGCCATCAGGTGGTCCTGGCGGCGCTGGAGGAGGCGGGGCTGCCCGCCGACAGCGTGACCTTCAGCTTCCTGCCGCCGGCCGACGCCAAGATCGCGCTGGCTTCCGGGGCGGTCGACGCCTGGTCGACCTGGGAGCCCTACACCTCCACGGCGGAGCTCGCCGGCCTCGTCCGGGTGATCCGCGACGGCAACGGCATCACCCCGGGCCTGACCTTCGCGGTGGCGAGCGACGACGCGATCCGGACCAAGCGGGCGCTGCTCGCCGATTTCGGGGCGCGCCTCGCCCGCGCCCGGGCCTGGGCCCTGACGGATCCGAAGCCCTACGCGTCCGTCTGGTCGAAGCTCATCGGCCTGCCGGAGGCGGTGCCGCTGCGCTGGTTCGGCCGCGCCGCCTACCGGGCCGTCCCGATCGACGCGTCCGTGATCGCCGACGAGCAGCGCAGCATCGATCTCTACGTCCGCGCCGGGCTGATCCCGAAGGCCCGCGCGCCGCGGGCCGAGGCGATCCTCGACACGAGCGTCTCGCAAACCGCCGCCGCCGTGCAATGATGGCGCGGGAGGATCCGACATGCACGACAGCGGCGACGACCACGGCCACGCGCACGAACATGGCCACGCGCAGGACCACGCCCACGCCCACGACCACGGGGCGTCCGAGCGCTGGAAGCACGACGGCGTGCGGGTGATCCCCGGCGACCGGCTCGACGCCAACACCGCGCAGACGCCCGGCATGTACCGGCAGGCGGCGATCAACGCCGCCCGGGTCGGCGCCCAGAAGATCTGGGCCGGCACGGTGGCGATCCAGCCCGACGCCAAGACCGGCGTGCACCACCACGGCGAACTGGAGAGCGTGATCTACGTGGTCTCGGGCCGCGCCCGGATGCGCTGGGGCGACAGGCTCGAATACGTCGCCGAGGCCGGGCCGGGCGACTTCATCTTCGTGCCGCCCTTCGTGCCGCACCAGGAGATCAACGCCTCGACCGACGAGCCCCTGCACTGCGTGCTGGTGCGCTCCGACAACGAGGCGGTGGTGGTCAACCTGCCCGACGTCGAGGCCGCCGAGGCGCCCGAGACCGTGTACTGGGTCGACCCGATCCACAAGCATCCGTGAGAGACCGGAGCGGAGAGCGATGAGCCGGGACCGCCAGCTGCATCTCGGCGCCTTCATGCGCCCGGTCGGCATCCACACCGCGTGGTGGCGCTATCCGGGCGGCTATCCGGACGCGAACTTCAACTTCGGGCACCTGGCGCACTTCGCCCGGCGGCTGGAGGCCGCGAAGTTCGACGCGTTCTTCATGGCCGACCATCTGGCGGTGATGAACATGCCGGTGGCGGCGCTCCGCCGCTCGGCCACCGTGACGTCGTTCGACCCGCTGACCCTGCTGCCGGCGCTCGCCGTGCTCACCGAGCGGATCGGCCTGATCGCCACCGCGTCGACCACCTACAACGAGCCCTACCACGTGGCCCGCAAGTTCGCCTCCCTCGACCACATCTCGAAGGGGCGGGCCGGCTGGAACCTCGTCACCTCCGGCAACCCGGACGAGGCCCTGAACTTCGGCCGCGACGCGCATCTGGAGCACGCCACCCGCTACGCCCGCGCCCGCGAGTTCTTCGACGTGGTGACCGGCCTGTGGGATTCCTTCGCCGACGACGCCTTCACGATGGATCCGGAGAGCGGCCTGTTCCTCGATCCGGCGAAGATGCACGTCCTCGACCACCGCGGCGACTTCCTGAAGGTGAAGGGTCCGCTCAACGTCGCCCGGCCGGTGCAGGGCTGGCCGGTGATCGTCCAGGCCGGCGCCTCCGAGGCCGGCAAGCAGATCGCCGCCGAGACCGCCGAGATGGTGTTCGGCGCGGGCTCGACCCTGGAGGCGGCGCAAGCCTTCTACGCCGACGTGAAGGGTCGGATGCCGGCGGCGGGGCGCGACCCGGACCAGCTCAAGATCCTGCCCGGCTGCTTCGTCGTCCTGGGCCAGACGGAGGACGAGGCGCGGGCCAAGAAGGCGCGCCTCGACGACCTCGTCCATCCCGACAGCGGCCTCGCCAACCTCTCGGTCCGCCTCGGCGTCGACGCGACGGGCTTCGACCTCGACGCGCCGCTGCCGGAGCTCCCCGAGAGCAACGCCAGCAAGAGCGGGCAGGCCCAGATCGTCGACTACGCCCGGCGCACCGGCGCGACCGTGCGGGCGCTCGCCCGCAAGGTCGGCGGCTACGGCGGCCTGCAGATGGTCGGCACGCCCGCGCAGGTGGCCGACCGGATGGAGGAATGGCTGGAGACGCGCGCCTGCGACGGTTTCAACGTGATGTTCCCGTTCGTGCCCGAGGGGCTCGACGACGTGGTCGACCGGCTGGTGCCGGAGTTGCAGCGGCGCGGGCTGTTCCGCCGGGACTACGCGGGAACGACGCTGCGCGACCATCTCGGCCTCGCGCGACCGGCCAACCGCTTCTTCCCGCCCGGCGCCCCGCCACCCGCATGAGCGCGGCCGGGCGCCGAACAACGCCGAGAAGCGGGGGTTGAACCACAGGTGATCCCAAGCGTCTGAAGGGAACCTGTATGCGCCTGTTCAACCTGCTTCGCGGGGCCGCGGCCCTGACCGCCCTCACCACGATCCCGGCCGCCGCCCTCGCCCAGGAGGGCGGCCCCTGCACGGACGCCATCGCCCAGCTGAGGCGGGACATGGGCAACCAAGTCGGGATGGGGGCACCCACCTCCGAGCCCGATTACGGGCAGCGCAAGGGGCCGGAGAACGCCGCGAGCCGGCAGACGGCCGGCACGACCACGGGCACGACCACGGGCACCACCACGGGTAGCGCGGCCAAGCCGGTCGGCACGCCCGACACGGACCGCGCCCAGAAGGGCGGGGCCTCCCGCGAGAGCGGCGGCACGCCCGGCACCGTGGGCGGTGTGTCGGGACCGGTCGGGGCGGCGAGCGGCAAGGGGCAGGCCGACGACGTGGCGAGTGGCCGGGTCGCGACCTCGCCGGACGATGTCCGGCGCCAGTCCGAGAACCGGCCGACGGCGGCCGCCGCGGCCGCGCAGGGCGGCGACGCCAAGGCCGCGCCGGGCCTCGCGTCGGAGGACAAGGTCTCGCAGGCCAAAACCGCCCTCCAGCGCGCCGTCGACCTCAACGCGAAGGGCGACCAGGGCTGCCGGGACGCCGTGCAAGAGGCCCGCAACCTGCTGCCGAAATCGGATCGCTGAGACTTGCGGCGCGGGATCTGACACAGGTAAGTTCGCGCCGGCGCGACCGGTGACATGCTCGATCCGCCGACGGTTCGCCGTCGGTGTGGCCCCGCCCCGACGTTCCTCCGACACAGCCGGGTGGGGCCACGCTTTCGAGCGCGCGGCCGATCCTCTGGACGGGCGAACCTCCGGTGGTTGCGCGGGATCGCGGTTGAAGGTCGCGCAAGGACGGGAGGGGTCGTGCCCGAGGCTGTTCCCCCGCTCTCGGGGTGCCGCGTCCTCGTCGTCGAGGACGAGTATCTCATCGCCAGCGAGGTCAAACGCTGGTTGCGCAGCGCCGGGGCTGAGGTGATCGGTCCGGTCTCGCGCGCCGATCTCGCGCTGGATCTGATCGCGGAGCGGAAGCCCGACGCCGCGGTGCTCGACGTGAATCTGGGGGACGGGGACACCGTCTATCCGGTCGCCGACCGGCTGGGCGTCCTCGGCGTGCCGTACCTGTTCGCCACCGGCGACGTGCGGGTCTCCGGCGCCTCGGCCGGAGCCAGCCGGCCCATCCTCGAGAAGCCGTTCGTGGCGTCGGAGCTCGTCCGGGCGCTGACCAAGCTCGTCGCGGTCCCCTGAGGTCGCCGCGGCCTCAGAGGGGGCCCGGTCCCGGATGCGGGCCCATGCGCCGGCGGTCGTGCTCGATGGCGAAGACGTGGGCGTAGAGGTTCGCGACCCAGCCCCGCCCCTCGACCGTGAGGTCGAGGAACCGGATCGCGTCCCCGATCACGGGCTCGATCTTGCCCCAGAAGAACGACGGGTAGCGCTCCGCGAGGTCGGCCGGGCTGTCGTAGCCGAGTTCGGCGTTGACGCCGATCTCGGCGAATTCGTGGAACAGGGCGTTCAATTTGCGCGGGTAGAGCGGGTCTCCGAGCTGACCGATCAGGTCGGCCGCCCGCAACAGGCCGGCCTCGGTTCCGGTCTCGCGATGGGAATCGGCTTCCGGCACCGGGAAGCGGGTCAGCTCGATCGCCCGGATGACCCGGGCCGCGTCGACGAGATCGTGCGTGCCGAAGCGCTCCTGCACGGCGAGCTTCGAGCGCTCGACGTGGTAGGGCGCCAGCGCTGCGTCCGAGGCGCCCCGGGGCAGGCTGACGGTCGTGCCCTGCGCGTCGATGACGAAGGCCTGCAGCCGGTCCCCGGCGCAGACGCCGCGCACGTAGCCGATGTCGTGGTAGAGGGCGGCCAGGATCATGTGCAGCCAGTCCTCGGGCGTGATGCCCTGCTGCAGGAAGCGGCCGCGGAGGATGTCCTGGGCGACCAGGGTGACGAGGGCCGTGTGGTCGCCGTCGTGGTAGAGGGCGTCGCTCCCGACGAGCCGCTCGATCGTCAGGCGCGCCGCGGCCTCGATGATTTCGGCGTAGCGCGGCTCCCGGCTGCCGAAGGTCCGCTGGTAGGTGAGGGCGAGGTGCTCGCCGAGGGCGTCGGCGAGCATCTTCGTCGCGTCGAACATGGTATCCTCGCGGTCAGCTGCGGTGGGCGGCGGCGCGCCCGGCCGGGTCGATGGAGATCACGCGGATCGCTCCCCGCGATCGACGAGCCGCTCTTCGAGATAGGCCGCCGCGTCCGCGTAGAGTTCGTAGCGGCGCAGCAGCACCGCGCGCTTGTCGGCCTTCGTCGCCGCGTCGAGCTTGGCGTGGGCCTTGTCGGCGCGGGCGCGCAGCTTCCCGGCGAGCTTCTCGAAGGCGGCATCGATGCGCGCGCCGACCTTCTCGCCCTCGGCGCGCGCCGGATCCGGATCGTCCCGCCGACGCTTCGGCGCGGCCCTCGTCGCTTCTCCAGCCATGACGCATCTCCGGTCGCCCTGATCGGTGGCGGAACCGTATGACGGAACGATCACCGGCGCGACACGGGAACGGCCGCCGGCGGCGCGGCGCTTTCTCAGGCGTGTCACGGAACACTGCCCTGGCTCGATCCCGCGACGCGCAGGAGAACCGGCGATGCGGCCCGACGACAGTGCCGTCCTGGACGCCACCCCGGATGCCACCCCGGATGCCACCCCGGATGCCACCTTGGAGGCGATCCGGCGCGACCTCGCCGACAGCTGCGACGAGGAGCCGGGCCTTGGGCTCGAGGAGGAGCGCCGCGACCGGCTGGCGGCGGACCACGGCGGCGCACCGCCCGGTCGCCTCGACCGCAAGGTCCATTTCCGCGAACGGCTCCGGCTGCAGCACGAGCTGGTCCCCCGGCAGGACTGGGTGCAGGATCGGAAGCTGCGCGTGGTCGTGCTGCTCGAGGGCCGCGACTCGGGCGGCAAGGGCGGGGTGATCGAGCGGATCACGCAGAGCCTCAATCCCCGCGTCTGCCGCGTGGCCGCCTTGCCCGCCCCGAGCGAGCACGAGCGGACGCGATGGTATTTCCAGCGCTACGTCTCTCATCTGCCTCTTCCACCGCGATGGTCGGGCCGAGCGCGTCCTGACCGCGGCGCAGAGAGCGGCAGGGGAGTCGTGATCCTGTCGCGGTGGCGCGGCTATAGCGCCGCCATGGCGAAGCGCCCGATGACTCTCGACCTGTTCACGACCCTGGATATCGTCGATGACGACGTCTCGGCCGTCGTCGACGCCTATCTGGCCGATCCCACGCCCGGTTCGGTGGCGTTCGGGGACGGCTTCCGCATCGACCCCGCGGCGGCGGTGGCCTCGCATCCCTTCGCCCGGACGCTGATCGATCAGCCCTGGGCCGATGCCGGGCTGCGCCGGGCCGCCATCCGCGCCGCCATCCTGCTGGCGGAGCCGGAACGGGCCTGACCCGACCGGCCGTGTGTCACGCGACGGCCGCGCGACAAGTCACGCGCCTGTCATGCGGCTGTCATGGGCAGAATGGCAGGTCGCCGCCACGGCGAACCTCCCGACCCTATGCCGCCACTTCGCCCGCCCGGTCCTGCCGCGGCGGGCTTTTGTCTGCCCGCGGGACGGCCTTCGCGACGGAGCGCGTCGGATCGGTGCGGCATCCGATCCCGGTGTCGGGCGGCAGCGCTCCGCCGGTTCCTACGCCTAAAACGGTACGTGCGCGGCCCTCCGCCTGCACGACGCTCGGTTGTAGCCTCCGGCGGATACGGGGCGGATGAACGGCGTGCCGCCACGGTGAACGGTTGGTTTACCCAAACCGCACAATTGCGCCGACCGCCCCGATCCGGGCGCGATCGGCGGGCGTTCTACGGGCAGGTCCACCGGAGACGTGCTGTCATGCTGATCCTGAACCCGATGACCGGACAGATGGTCGAGGTGCGCGTGCCCCGGCCGAAGCCGAAAACCGCCTGACCGCACGCGTCCTCCGCCCCTTTCCCGCACGCCCGCGACCCGGACGGCGTGCTCTCCCAGCCCCGCGCGACCCATGATGCCGACCGACCTCGACAGGCCCGCCGAACTGACCCTCTGGCCGGGCTACGCGCCCGCCCGGGTGGCCGTGTCACACAGCTTCCCCACGCTGCGGGCAGCCCTCGCCGCCGCGATCGCGGCGATCGACGCCGAGGATGCCAATCCCTGGATCATCACCGAGGGCGGCGACATCCTCGCTCCGGGATGGATCCGCGCGAACACGGCGGGCGCCGTCCTGCAGTAGCGGATCGTCAGCCGACGAGTTCGGGCGCGCTCCGGTTGCGCCACCGGTACTCGCTCGGTGAGATCCCGTAGCTGTCCTTGAAACGTCGGCTGAAATGGCTCTGGGTGCAGAAGCCGCAGCTATAGGCCAGTTCCCCGACGGCGAGATGGGCGAAGCCGGGATCGGCCAGACGCTGCGCGGCGATCTCCAGGCGCCGCCGCCAGATCCAGTCGGCGATGTTCCGGTCCTGCTCGCGGAACAGGGCCTGGAGGTGGCGCAGCGACACGCCCACGGCCGCCGCGAGCCGGGCGGGGTCGAGGTTCAGGTCGCCGAGATGGGCCTCGATATGTGCCAGGGCGCGCTGGAAGATCAGGACGCCCTGGATGTTCTTGGGGGTGTCGTGCGCGAGGCGCTCCGCGATGCTCGCGACGATGAGATCGACGCCGACCGACGCCATGCGGTTCGACATGTCGGGCGTCAGCCGCCCGGCATTGCGGACCAGTTCCTGGAAGAAGGTCGTGACCATCGACGTGCCGACCTGATCCGCGCCGATCGTGAGGGACGTGAAGCGGCGCGTCGAGCCGAGGGCGCGCTCCAGCGACTCGCGCGGCAGCTCGACGAACAGCGTCTGCGTGTCGACGTCGGAGGCCATCGTGGCCGGCCGCCGGTCCATCACGACGATGTCGCCGGGATTCTGGATGGCGGTGCGGTCGTCCTGCGCGCTGTACACGCGGCCCTTCAGCGTGATCGCGACGTTCAGGGTCTCGTACTTGCCGTGCCGGCGGATCGTGTCCGGGGTCGCGACGGTGGTGACGGCGCTCTGCGTCACGCGCGTGATCAGCAGCGGTCCGACCTCGGCGGCCTCCAGGGTGCCGGCGAAGGCGTGTGCCGTCGCAGGGGTCAGCTCGACCGGCACGATGCGCTCGAAGATCGTTTCACGCCAGAGGCGGAAACTGTCTTTCGGCTTGAAATCCGCCGTCGAGAACAAAGTCCTCATCGCAACTTCTTGTATTCATGCTTCGCCGCGCGCGCTCGGGAAAACGGTAGCACGCTCTCAGGCAAGCGCAACGGCGCGGGCCAACTTATGAAGGTTCTTGACCTTCCCAGGAGCCTAGACCGTGTCCGATTCGACCCTCGTCAGCCCGCAAACCAATATCGAGCTGACGGCCGGGCTCGTCGCTGCCTACGTATCGAACAATCGGGTTTCCGCCGGGGATCTCCCGGCCCTCATCGCGCAGTGTCACGACGCGATCACCGCGCTGGCCGACCGCGGCGAGCCGTCGATCGCGGCGGCGGATCTGGACGCGCTGCGCGACCGGCCCAGCGCTGCGCAGATCCGCAACTCGATCCGGCCCGACGCCATCGTGAGCTTCATCGACGGGCGCCGCTACAAGACGCTCAAGCGCCACCTCACGGCCCACGGCCTGCACCCGCAGAGCTACCGCGAGCGCTACGGTCTGCCGGCGGACTACCCGATGGTCGCGCAGGAATATGCCGAGCGTCGGTCCGCGCTGGCGCGCTCCATCGGCCTCGGCGTCCCGAGCGAGCGCGCCGCCTGAGCCGACCGGCCCCGTCAGGTCGCCGCTGATTCGCGGCCCACGCCCGGTCGCCTCCGCGCCGGCCGGCGCTCCCCGCCTCAGGCGGCCGCGTGCCGCCCGTCGGGCCGCAGGTCCCGGCTGGCCTGCTCGATCCGCCTCAGCCAGTCCTCGGCCGCCGCCGCCCGCAGGGTCGCGGCTTCGGCGCGCGCCTCCGCCTCCCGGACGCGCCGGTCGGCCTCCGTCTCGCGTTCGTGGGCATGCCGCGCCGCCTGCGCCCGCGTCTCCTCCAGAAGCGCCCTCAGGGTCTGGATCTCCTGCTGGGCGGCCTCGAGATCCGCGGCCAGGGTCTCGCAGGTGGTCGATTGCCGGCGCAGGCGCTGATCCTGCGCCTGGGCCGCGACGGTCGCGGCCGAGAGCGTGTCGAGGATCTGGCTCCAGTCCGACACCGGCCGCGACGGGCGATCCGCGGCGGGTTCGGGGGGCGCTCCGGAAGGCGCCGCCGGGCTCAGCGCGTCGGCCGTCCCGGGGCCGTCGGCGAGCGCCGGGGCCGGCTCTGCCGGCTCATCGCGGGCGCGCGCGATGCGGGCATCGAGCTCGGCCCAGAACGCCGCGTTCATCGCCGCGGCGACCCCGCCGGACCCGCGCCCGTCACGAGGCCGCCCGCGTCGCGGAGGCCCGGGTGCGGGCGTCCTGGGTGCTGCCCGCCTGCCCGGCCGCCTGCCCGGCCGCCTGCCCGCCCGGCTGCATCACGAACTCCGCGTCGATCGTCTCGGCGATGCGCTGGAGCATCTGCTCCGCCGCCGCGGCCCGCTCCTCGGCGGCCGCGGCCCGGTCCTCGGCGGCCTGGATCAGCTTGATGGCCTGCGCGTGGACCTCGTGGGTCTCCCGCTCGGCCGCCAGCACCTGGGCGCGGGCCGCGTCCATGTCGGCGCGCACCTGCCGCAGCAGCTGCTGGACGTGCGACTCCTGCTCCTGCGCCCGGTCCTCGACGTCCCGGATGTAGCGCGCCGCGCCCTGCACCCGCTCCAGCAGGTCGGGCCAGCGCTCGACCGGCGACGGGTTCTGGTTGCGCCCCTGCGCCGAGACGCGCTCGTCCGCGGCGAGCAGGACGAGGTTGCCGGTGCGGATCCGGGTCGTCGGCTCGCGGGCCTCGCGCGCGACGGCGTCGATCTGGTCCAGCGCCTCGGCCTTGGGGTGCTTCGTCTGTTCCATCACGCGTCCTGCCGACAGGGTGCAGCGCAAGCCTTCGGTGAGGCATCGGGGTCCGTCTCACACCGACGGAAAATGGTTAACAACTCCTTAATGTTCGCGCTAGGGTTGCGTTGGTGCGGCGATGCCCGCGCGGGTGCCGCGCGGGACAGTCGGGGCGCGGCCCGTTTCACGGGTAGCGGACGGGCTGCGGGTCCTCCGGCAGCGGGATGAACTCGGCGTCGTTCGGCACGGTGTCGAACCGGCCCTGGCGCCAATCCTCCTTGGCCTGCGCGATCCGCTCGGGCCGGGACGAGACGAAGTTCCACCACAGGTGGCGCGGACCGTCCATCGGCTCGCCGCCCAGCACCATGAAGCGGGCCGAGTCCAGGGCGCGCACGCTGATGCGGTCGCCGGGCCGGAACACCAGCAGCTGGCCGGGGCCGAAGCCGTCTCCGGCGATCTCGATGGCGCCCGCGACCGTGTAGATCGCCCGCTCGTCGTAGGTCGGATCGAGGGGCAGGACCGCGCCGGCCTCGAGCGCCACGTCGGCGTAGACCATCGGGCTCGAGGTCCGGACCGGCGAGCGCGCCCCGAAGGCCTCGCCGGCGATCAGCCGGACGGTCTTGCCCTCGCCGGTGAGGACCGGCAGCGCGGCGGCGTCGTAGTGCTCGAACGCGGGGGCGTTCTCCTCGTCCCGGTCCGTCAGGGCGACCCAGCTCTGGATGCCGAACAGCCGGGAGCCGGTCTGACGCAGTGTCGGGGCGGTGCGCTCCGAGTGGGTGATGCCGCGGCCGGCGGTCATCCAGTTCAGCTCGCCCGGCCGGATCGGCAGCTCCGTGCCGAGGCTGTCGCGGTGCATGATCTCGCCGTCGAACAGGTAGGTGACGGTGGAGAGGCCGATATGCGGGTGCGGCCGCACGTCCATGCCCTGCCCGAGCAGGAACTCCGAGGGGCCCATCTGGTCGAAGAAGATGAAGGGGCCGACCATCCGGCACTCGGTGGAGGGGAGCGCCCGCCGCACCGCGAAGGAGCCGAGATCGCGCGAGCGGGGCACGATCAGGGTTCGGATCGCGTCGCAGCTGAAATGGTCGCCCGGGATCGGGTCCTCGGCACTGTGCCAGCTCATCGCCTTGCTCCTTCGCGCGGGGGGAGGGCCGGGCCGACGCCGTCGCGAGCCGGCCCGCCATCCGCAGGCATCCTGGACCGGGACCGAGTGAGTTGAAACAGAAACGATCGAAACGCATCGTTTCCGAGCGACGCCTGATCGTCCCGGCCGAGGCGGCGGTCTACCAGGGAGTCGGCTTGGGGTTGCGCTCGTCGAAGCCGCGCTGGTGCCAGTACGGGTAGATCGGCGTCTCCTGGCTCGCCGCGTCGAGGCGGGCGACCTGCTCGGCCGTCAGGGTCCAGCCCAGGGCGCCGAGGTTCTGCTTCAGCTGCTCCTCGTTGCGGGCGCCGACCACGATGTTGCAGACGGTCGGCCGGGTCAGCAGCCAGTTGAGCGCCACCTGCGCCACCGTCTTGCCGGTCTCGGCCGCCACGGCGTCGAGGGCGTCGACCACGCCGAACAGGTAGTCGTCGGAGACGGGCGGCCCGCCCTCGGCGCCGCCGGCGGCGATGCGACCGCTCTGGTTGGCCTGTCCGCGGCGGATCTTGCCGGTGAGGCGGCCCCAGCCCAGGGGGCTCCAGACCATCAGGCCGACGCCCTGGTCGAGGCCGAGCGGCATCAGCTCCCACTCGTAGTGCCGGCCGATCAGCGAGTAGTAGCCCTGGTAGGCGACGTAGCGGGCGAGCCCGTGGCGCTCGGACGTGGCGAGCGCCTTCATGAGCTGCCAGCCCGAGAAGTTCGAGGCGCCGATATAGCCGATCTTGCCCGCGCGGGTGAGGTCGTCCAGCGCCCGCAGCGTCTCGTCCACGGGCGTGAGCGCGTCGAAGCCGTGCATGAAGTAGACGTCGATATGGTCGGTGCCGAGCCGCTTCAGGCTGGCCTCGCAGGCGCGGATCAGGTGGTAGCGCGAGGAGCCGACCTGGTTCAGGTCGTCGTTGAACCGGAAGGTCGCCTTGGTGGAGATCAGTGCCCGGCCGCGCTTGCCCTTCAGGGCCTGGCCCAGGATCTCCTCCGAGGCGCCGCCGGAGTAGATGTCGGCCGTGTCGAAGAAATTGACCCCGGAATCGAGGCAGAGATCGACCATGCGGGTCGCCTCGGCGACGTCCGTCTGCCCCCAGCGCTGGAAGAATTCGTTCGTGCCGCCGAAGGTGCCGGTGCCGAAGCTGAGCACCGGCACGGTGAGGCCGGAGCGTCCGAACTGCCTGTAGTCCATCGGATCCTCGTCGCGATCGCGGGCGCCGCGCGTCGGCGCGCCTGCCGGTCTAACGCGGCGAGACGCCCCGGCTTTCCCGGACGGTGCGGCCCGACGCGGGCTCTCAGCGCCGCGATTCGACGACCGGCGCCCCGTCGCAGCGCCGGCCGGCGGCCGCGCCGGTGCGCCGGTCGGGCGGCAGGGCGTCCGGCGGTCCGGCCTTCTCGGCCAGGATCGCGACGTTCGCCGTCATCCCGGCCGCCAGCACGATCGGGCAGGGCACGTCGTCGAGCTCGACCCGGATCGGCACCCGCTGCGCCAGCCGGACCCAGGTGAAGATCGGGTTGACCGTCGGCAGCCCCTGGACGCCCGGGGCGGCGTCGGCGACGCTGATCCCGCGGCCGAGGCCGGTGACGCGGCCCCGGATCGGACGGTCCGGCCACGCCATCAGCGACACGCGCGCGGCGTCGCCCTCGCCGATGCGCGGGAGCTGCGTCTCCTCGAAATAGCCCTCGATCCAGAAGCTGTCGCCGTTGACCAGGGTCAGCGCCGGCTGCCCCGTGGCGGCGAACCCGCCCTCCTGCAGCAGCAGGTTGGTGACCCAGCCGTTCACGGTGGCCCGCAGGGTCGTGCGCTCCAGGTTGAGCCGCGCCTGCGCCAGGGCGCCCTCCGCCTGGACCACGCTGGCCTGGGCGGCTTGCGCCTGCCCGCTGGTCGTCTGCTTCTGCTCCGGCGTGGTGGCGAGATCGTCGAGATCGGCGGTGCGCCGCGCGATCCCCGCGAGGTATCCGGCCTGCGCCCGTGCGCTGGCGAGGGCGCCCTCGGCCTGGGTCACGGCGTTCCTGAACGTGCCGGGGTCGATCTCGAACAGCACGTCGCCCTTGCGGACGAACTGGTTGTCGCGGACCCGGACCGCCACCACCGTGCCCGAGACCTCGGGCGCCACCTGCACGGTGTAGACGCGCACGCGCCCGTCCCGGGTCCAGGGCGTGTAGGCGTAGTAGAGGAAGGCGAGGTAGGCGAGGCCCACGGCCGCCGCGAGCGCCAGCAGAGTGGCGGCGACGTTGTAGGCGGGCGGCGGCTGCCAGTCGCGCAGGGACGATCGCGGGTTCGCGGCCATGTCACGGACCCTGGACGCGCAGGGACAGGATCAGCAGCGCCGTCACGGCGGTCAGGAGGCTGAAGTCGAGCAGGGCGCGGTTCCAGACAAGGTGGTTGATGCCGATCCGGTCCAGGATCCAGCGCAGGCCCCAGGTGATCACCAGGGCGGCGAGCAGGCAGATCACCGCGGGCTCGACGTAGAGCCCCAGCACGTCGACCGCCCGCAACCCGACCACGCCGATCACGCCCGCCCTCCCGGATCGAGGTTGGGCCAGCCCGCGCGGTCGAGATCCGACACGAGGGCGGCCAGCGCCCCGATGCGCTCCGCCTGGAGCGGCAGGGTCGCCCGGTCGGCGAGATCGCGCAAGGGATCCGGCGCCGTCTCCGGCCCCGCCGGTCTGGGCGCGGCGAGCCGCGCCCAGACCGCCCGGCCGACGCGGCGGCCCTCCCGGTCGTCCGTCTCCCGCAGGGCGAGCAGCAGGAGCCCGATGACGAGCAGGCGCTCGCCGCTCCGGGCCGCCGCGTCGTCCGCGCCGATGAGGGCCAGCCGGCCGAAGCCCCGGGCGAGGTAGCGGTCGAGGGGCGGCAGCAGGGGCGCCGGGTCGAGGGCCGCGCCGCGCACCGACCGGACCAGCCGCCGGCGGGCCCGCATCCGCAGGGTCGCGGCGCTCACGGGCGGCGGCAGGGCGGCGAACGCGATCGCCGCCACCGCCATGCCGAGCAGCTCGGCCAGCACGGTGTTGAGCGAGTCGGCGAGGTCGTAGGTCATCGGGTTCTTGGGATCGAGCACGCCGAAGACGAAGAAGCCGAAGCCGATCCCGTAGATCGCGCGCTTGTCGGCGCGGCCGACCACCGCCAGCATCGCCACCGGCAGCAGCACCGCGGCCAGGAGCGCGAAGCTCCCGGTGGTCGTCAGCAGGGTGTAGCGCAGGGTCAGCCCGACCACGCCGGCGAGCAGCGCGCCGACCAGGAAGGCGCGGGATTCCGCCCGCGGGTCGGCATGGGCGGCGAGCAGGACGCAGACGAGGCTCGCCCAGGTCGCGGCGCCGGCCCCGTGCGACCAGCCGGTGACGTACCAGAAGCCGTTGACGAGCAGGACGGCGGCGGCGGTGCGCAGGCCGTTGTCGAAGGCGTGCCAGCCGTCCCAGTCCAGGTCGTTCCACAGGAGCAGGTGCGGGCGGAACGGCACCCGCCGCCGGCCCACGCGGCCCCCGGCCCGCAGGAGCCGGGCCGAGACGCGGACGCGCCCGATCTGCCGGACGGCGATCGCCCCGCCGGCCCCGATCAGGTCGGTCGAGCGCGATCCCGGCCGGTCCGGCAGCAGCGCCCGCAGCAGGCCCGCGGCGAGCACCCGCCGCAGCCGGGGCGCGGCGTTGCGGATGCCGCGGCCGCCGGAGCGGAGGGAGGGCTGCTCGGTGAACGCGTCGGTGACCTCCTCGCCCAGGGTCATGACGGCGGCGATCGGCATCGGGCCGGGCCGCTCGCCCCGCCGCAGGGCGGCCATCCAGGCATCGCAGGCCGCGGCGGCCGCCTCGAGCCGCCCCGCCAGGGCGCGGCTGACGGCGGGGACGCCCGGCGCCACGAACACGTTCGACGCGTAGGCGCAGCCGATCCCCAGGAGGATCGTCGAGCAGCGGTCGACGCCGATCTGGAACACGGCCTCGGGGTTCTGCACGTCGGCCAGCGCGATGATCGGCACGGTGAAGCCCATCGAGGCGAAGCCGTAGGCGCGCTGGCCGCTCTCGACGCTGGAGGCCGCGGTGAGCAGGCCCATCCACAGGGCCAGCGCGAGGTCGAAGGCCAGGGTTGCCTGGGCGAAATTGGCCACCAGCACCATCGCGACGGTGACGCCCACCAGCGTGCTGCCGGCCCGCCACAGGCTCTTGCGCAGGGAGGCCGCGCGGGTGGCGAGCGTCACCGAGATGACCGTCCAGCCGGCCCAGTGCGGCAGCGCCAGCTCGAGCCACATGGCGAGCCAGACCGCCGCGATGGCGGTGAGCGCGATGCGCACGGCCTCGGCCGCCTCGCGCGGCCACCACGCGGCGGCGCGCTGCAGGAGGCCGGGCGCGTCGTCGGGGAGCGCGACCTCACCGGCCACGGCGCGGCCTCACCGGCCGGGGCGGGTCCGGGTGTCCGGTCGCGGGCTCAGTCATAATGCTCGGCGACGTCGACCTTCCCCTTGAACACCCGGTAGACCACCAGGGTGTAGATCAGGGTGATCGGCAGGACCACGACGCCTGCCCCCCAGAACATGAAGGACAGGCTCGCCTCCGGCGCCGCCGCCTCGGTCACCGTCACGCTGAACGGCACCATGTAGGGCAGGAACGAGGCGGCGAGCGTCGCGAAGGCGGCGGCGAAGATCAGCGCCACCAGCGGGAAGGGCAGGGCGTCGTTCCGGCGCCGCGCCGCGTAGAGGAGCCCGGCGCAGGCCGCGGCCCCCACGAGGGGCAGGACCAGCATCTCGGGCCGCTCGAGCCAGCGGTGCAGCACCCGCAGGTTCATCGCCAGCGCGTACGCGAAGGCCGCGCCGAGGAAGACCAGCACCCCGAGCAGGAGCCGCGGCAGCAGCCGGAAGCCGAGGTCGCGCACGTCGGTCTCGGTCTTGCCGCACAGCCACGCGGCGCCGAGCAGCGCGTAGCCGAGGCACAGGCCGAGACCGCAGAGCAGCGAGAAGGGCGTGAGCCACGTGAACGCCCCGCCGGCGTAGAGCCCGTCGCGCACCGGCAGCTCCTGCACCAGCGCCCCGACCGTCACGCCCTGCACGAAGGCCGCGCAGGCGGAGCCGCCGACGAAGCCCGCGTCCCAGACCCGCCGCAGCCGCCGGGACTTGTAGCGGAACTCGAAGGCGACGCCGCGCAGGATCAGGGCCGCGAGCATCAGGAGGAGCGGCAGGTAGAAGGCCGAGAGCAGCAGCGCGTAGACCGTGGGGAAGGCGCCGAACAGGATCGTGGCGGCGAGCACCAGCCAGGTCTCGTTGCCGTCCCAGACGGGGGCGATCGCCTGCATCATGTGCCGGCGCGCGGTCTCGTCCGGGGCGATCCCGAACAGCATGCCGACGCCGAGGTCGAACCCGTCGAGCAGCACGTAGAGCATCAGGGTGAGGGCGAGGGCGGCGGCCCAGAATTCGATCACGGCCGCTCACTCCGCCGGATTGCTGCTGGGGGTGCCGGGACTGTTGCCCGGCACGGCGAGCGGCCGCTTGGGGTTGGCGGCGCTCCCCACATGGGCCGGCGTCGGCAGGATGCCGGCCCTGAGCATGCGGTAGATGTAGACGGTGCCGGCCGCGAAGATCAGCGCGTAGACCGCGCCGAACACGGCGAGCGAGGTCGCCACCTGCGGGGAGGTCAGGAACGGCGTCGCCGCGTCGGCGGTGCGCAGCTGGCCGTAGACCGTCCAGGGCTGGCGCCCGACCTCGGCGGTGAACCAGCCGGTCAGCGTCGCGACGAAGCCCAAGGGGAACGACAGGAAGATCGCCCATTGCAGCCAGCGCGCCCGCTCCAGCCGCCCGGTGGCGTAGAAGGCGATCCCGCCCCAGGCCAGGGCCAGCATCAGCAGCCCGCAGCCGACCATGATGCGGAAGGCGAAGAACGGGATCAGCACCGGCGGCCGGTCGGCCTTGGGGATGTCCTTGATGCCGATCACCTTGCCGGTGAGGGTGCCGTCGTCGATCAGGCTGCCGGCGGGCGCCGGCAGGGCGATGACGAAGTGGTTCTTCTCCTGCGCCTCGTCGGGCCACGCGAACAGGATCTCGCCGGCCGGCGCCCGGCTCTCCCAGTGGCCCTCGATCGCGGCGATCTTCGAGGGCTGGTGCTTGACCACGTAGTCGCCGGTGAGGTGGCCGAAGAACAGCTGCAGCGGCACCAGGACCGCGGCGAGGCCGAGCCCCATCCGGACCATGGCGCGGGCCTCGGCGCGGTCCCGACCGCGCAGCATCGACCACGCGCCCGTCGCCGCCACGCAGAAGCTGGTGGTGACGTAGGCGGCCAGGACCATGTGGGGGAAGCGGACCCAGACGACCCCGTTGAAGATGATCGCCCACCAGTCGGTCGGCACGAACACGCCGTCCGGCCGGAGGGCGAAGCCGGTCGGGTACTGCATCCACGAGTTGTTCACGAGGATCCAGAACGACGACAGGCTGGTGCCGAGGCAGACCATCAGGCAGGCGAACAGGTAGAACCAGCGCGGCACCCGCCTGCGGCCGAACATCAGCACCCCGAAGAACGAGGCCTCCAGCGCGAAGGCCGTGAAGCTCTCGTAGCCGAGGAGCGGCCCCTGGATCGGGCCGGTGCGGCGGGCGAGCTCGCTCCAGTTGGTCCCGAACTGGAACGCCATGACGATGCCGGAGACGACGCCGAGCCCGAAGGCGACCGCGAAGATCTTGAGCCAGAAGTCGAACAGGCGGTCGTAGACCGGCTCGCCCGAGATCATCGCCCGCGCCTGGAGGAAGGCGAGCCAGGCCGCCAGGCCGACCGTGAAGGCCGGGAAGATGATGTGGAACGAGACCGTGAAGGCGAACTGGATGCGCGACAGCATCAGGGCGGAGATGTCCATCGGTCCTCCCTCCGGCCGAAGCTCGCCGGTCCGCCGCCCCGGAGCGGGCGCGTCGCCCCCTCAGATGTCCGCCGGCGGGGCGCGGGGAACCGCGCCTCGCGGAACTGTCAGACGTTGTCGATCCGCAGGACCGGCGCGGTCTCGGCCCGGCTGCGCCGGCAGGCCTCGGCGTCCTGCTTGAGGTCGATGCCGTAGGTCGGGATCACGGCCTTGAGGCGGGGCAGCCAGGCGTCCGGCGTCAGCCGGTCGGCGAAGCACTTCTCCAGGACCTCGACCGCGATGTAGGCCGCCGTCGAGGCGCCGGGCGAGGCGCCGAGCAGCGCGCAGATCGAGTTGTCGGCCGCGGCCACCAGCTCGGTGCCGAATTCGAGGTAGCCCTCCTCCAGCGGGTTCGACCGGCCGGTCGGCTTGATCGTCTGCACCCGCTGGCCGGCGACCGCCGACGTCCAGTCCTGCTTCAGCGCCTTGGGGAAGAACTGCTTCAGGGTCGCGAACTGGTGGTCGGAGCTCTGGAGCACCTGCCCCACGAGGTACTCGGTGAGCGCGACGTTGTCCTTGGCGACGTCGAGCAGCGGCACGACGTTGTGCGGCGTCAGCGCGGTGAACAGGTCGGTGAGCGACCCGTGCTTGAGGAACCGCGACGAGAAGCCCGCGTACGGCCCGAACAGCAGCGAGCGCTTGCCGCCGATGATGCGGGTGTCGAGGTGGGGCACCGACATCGGCGGCGAGCCGGAGGCCGCCTTGCCGTAGACCTTGGCGTGGTGGCGCGCGCTGACCGCGTCGACGTCGCAGCGCAGCCAGATGCCCGAGACCGGGAAGCCGCCGTAGCCGCGCCCCTCCGGGATCTTCGAGGCCTGCAGCAGCGGCAGCGAGCCGCCGCCCGCGCCGATGAACACGAACTTGGCCGTGACGGTCCGGCGCGTGGCGTCGTAGGTGTCCTCGACGGTCACCGCCCAGCGGCCGTCGTCGACCCGGTCGAGGGCGACGACCTTGCGGTTGTAGTGCACGGCGAAGCCCTGCTGCGCGGCGAGCTGCCCGACCAGCAGGTGCGTGAGGGCGCCGTAATCGACGTCCGTCCCGGTGACGATGCGGGTGGCGGCGATCGGCTCGCCGGGGGCGCGGCCCTCGATGATCAGCGGCGCCCAGCCGGCGATGACCTGCGGGTCCTCGCTGTACTCCATGCCGTGATAGCAGTGGTGCGACGACATCGCGGCGTAGCGCGCCTTGAGGAAGGCGACGTTCTCGGCCCCCCAGACGAAGCTCATGTGCGGGCAGGGATGGATGAAGGCGCGGGGGTCTGGGATCGCGCCCTTGCGCACGAGGTGCGCCCAGAGCTGACGCGAGATGTCGAACTCGGTGTTGACCTCCAGGGCCTTGGCGATGTCGACGCTGCCGTCGGGGCGCTGGGGCGTGTAGTTCAGCTCGCAATTGGCCGCGTGGCCGGTGCCGGCGTTGTTCCAGCCCTCCGAGCTCTCCTGCGCGCAGTCGTGCAGCGTCTCGAACATCGCGATCCTGAGCGAGGGCTCCAGCTCCTTCAGGACCGTGCCGAAGGTCGCGCTCATGATCCCGGCGCCGATCAGCACCACGTCGAGATTGTCGTCGTCGCTCGTGTCGGCCATCGGGCCCCTCCTCAGGCGGTCTTGTTCGGGACGAAGGGGAGCCGGGCCTCGGCGCCGGGGGCGAGGATCACGTAGGCCCGGCACCAGGGCTCGTCGTCGACGAGGCGCCAGGAATGGCCGGAGCCGGCCGTGTCCTCGGCGATGAGGATGTCCCCCGGCCGGATCGTGAAATGCGCCCCGGCCTTCGTCTGGAAGTCGAGGGTGCCGCGCAGGGTGATGACGAACTGCCGGGTGGGGGCCGGGTGCCACGCGTAGGTGCCGCCGGCCTGGGTCTCGCGGAAGGAGATCGAGACCACGTCGGTCGTGCCGCTGAGGATGTCGCCGCGCTCGCCGTGGGGCAGGTCGATGACACCTTCCGCGAAGTAGGAATTGTCGTCGTCACCGGTCCAGATGCGTACGCAGCGGATCATCGGGCAGAGCTCCGGCTTCGGAAGGGCGCCTCAGCGCCAGAGGTTGGTCTTGGCGAGGTCGATGATCTCGGTGCCGCGCCCGTCGATCACCGCCTTGGCGAGCCACATCCCGAAGCCCGTCGCCTGCTCGAGGCCGATCTTCGGCGGCATCGACAGTTCCTGGCGGGCCGAGACGACGTCGAGGAGCGCCGGGCCGTCGTGGTCCAGCATCGCGCGCATCGCGTCCGGCAGCGCGGCCGGATCCTCCACGCGCCGGGCGAAGATGCCGGCCCCGCTCGCCATGGCGGCGAAGTCCGGGTTCACCAGCGCGACGCCGGTCTCGAGGAAGCCCGCGGCCTTCATCTCCATCTCGACGAAGCCCAGCGTGCCGTTGTTCAGCACCACGATCTTCACCGGCAGCCTGTGCTGGTTGAGGGTCAGCAGGTCGCCCATCAGCATGGCGAAGCCGCCGTCGCCCGAGAACGAGATGATCTGCCGCCCGGGATAGGCCGCCTGCGCGCCGATCGCCTGCGGCAGGGCGTTGGCCATGGAGCCGTGGTTGAGCGAGCCGATCAGCCGGCGCTTGCCGTTCATGGCGAGGTAGCGCGCCGCCCAGATCGTCGGCGTGCCGACGTCGAAGGTGAAGACCGCGTCCTCGGAGGCCGCCTCGCTGAGCGTCCGGGCGACGTATTGCGGGTGGATCTTGCCGCCGGGCTTGCCCACCGCCAGCGCGTCGAGCCCGGCGCGGGCCTTGCGGTAATGGGCGAGGCTGTCGTCGAGATGCGCCCGATCGGTCTTCGCCTGCAGCCGCGGCAGCAGCGCCGTGATGGTCGCGCCGACGTCGCCGATCAGGCCGAGGTCGATCCGGCAGTGGCGCCCGAGGCTCCCGGCCCGCAGGTCGACCTGCGCGACCTTGGCGTCCTCCGGGTAGAACTGGCGGTAGGGGAAGCCGGTGCCGAGCAGCAGCAGGGTGTCGCAGTCGAGCATCGCCCGGTAGCCCGACGAGAATCCGATCAGGCCGGTCATGCCGACGTCGTAGGGATTGTCCCACTCGACGTGCTCCTTGCCGCCGAGCGCGTGGACGACCGGGGCCTTCAGCGCCTCGGCGAGCTGCAGCAGCTCCGCGTGGGCGCCGGCGCAGCCGCGGCCGCAGAACAGGGTCACGCGCCCGGCCGCGTTGAGCATCCCGGCGAGGGCGTCCAGCTCGGCGTCGCGCGGGCGCACCACGGGCGGGGGCGGCACCAGGGCGGCCGAGAGGTCGGGCGCCCCGCCCGGCATGGCCATGAGGCCGACATCGCCGGGGATCACCACCACGGCGACCCCGCGCTCGGCGACGGCGACGCGGATCGCGGTCTCGATCACGCCGGGCAGCTGGGCCGGCGAGGAGACCAACTCGCAGTAGTGGCTGCATTCCTGGAACAGGTTCTGCGGGTGCGTCTCCTGGAAGTAGGCGCGGCCGATCTCCGCCGAGGGGATCTGGGCCGCGATGGCCAGCACGGGCACGCGGGAGCGGTGCGCGTCGAACAGGCCGTTGATCAGGTGCAGGTTGCCGGGCCCGCAGGAACCGGCGCAGACCGCGAGCGCGCCGGTCAGGTGCGCCTCGGCGCCGGCCGCGAAGGCGGCGCTCTCCTCGTGGCGGGTGTGGATCCAGGCGATCGAGCCGTCCTGGCGCAGGGCCTCGGTCAGGCCGTTGAGGCTGTCGCCGACCACGCCGTAGATGCGCTTCACGCCGGCCTGCGCCAGCGCCCGGACGAACAGATCGGCGACCTTCGTGCTCATGGTGTCTCGCTCAGCTGAGGGGGCAGGACGGACGGTCCCGGCGGGTCAGGCGCCGGCCAGCCCGTGGCCGATCATGGTCTTGGGATCGCACACCGCGTCGAAGCGCTCGGCCGGAACGCCCTCGGCCAGAGCGGCCGCGCGCAGCGTCGTGCCCTCGTCGTTGGCGCGGTGGGCGATCTTCGAGGCGAGGTCGTAGCCGATCACCGGCGACAGGGCCGTGACCAGCATCAGGGACTGGTTCACGGTCTCGTCGATCCGCTTCCGGTTGAGCTCCGTGCCCGCGACCGAGTAGGTCCGGAACTTCTCGCAGGCATCGCCCAGCACGCGGATCGCGTGCAGCGTGTTGTTGATGATGATCGGGCGCATCGCGTTCAGCTCGAAATTGCCCTGCGCCCCCGCGAAGGCGACCGCGTTGTCCTCGCCGATCACCTGGATGCAGACCATCACCATGGCCTCGCACTGGGTCGGGTTGACCTTGCCGGGCATGATCGAGGAGCCCGGCTCGTTGGCCGGCAGCAGCAGCTCGCCGAGCCCGCAGCGCGGCCCCGAGGCGAGCCAGCGCATGTCGTTGGCGATCTTCATCAGCGCGACGGCGAGCCCGCGCACCGCCGCCATGGCGGCGACCATGGCGTCCAGCGACCCCTGCGCGGCGAACTTGTTCGGCGCCGTGACGAACGGCCTGCCGGTGAGGTCGGCGATCTTGGCGGCGATCTCGGCGCTGAAGCCCTCCGGGGCGTTGAGGCCGGTGCCGACCGCCGTGCCGCCGGCCGCGAGCTTGTACAGCCCGGCGCGCGACGCCTCGACCAGGGCCAGCGCGTCGCGCATCTGCTCCACGTAGCCCGACCATTCCTGGCCGACCGTGAGGGGCGTCGCGTCCTGGAGGTGGGTCCTTCCGGTCTTGACCACGTCCATCCAGGCCCGCGCCTTGGCGTCGATCGCGTCGGCCAGCGCCCGCGCCTGCGGGAGCAGGACCTCGTCGAGTTCGAGCACCGTGGCGATGTGCATCGCCGTCGGGAAGGTGTCGTTCGACGACTGGCCCATGTTGACGTGGTCGTTCGGATGGACCGGGCTCTTGGAGCCGAGTTCACCGCCGAGGAGCTGGATCGCGCGGTTCGACAGCACCTCGTTGACGTTCATGTTGGACTGGGTGCCGGAACCGGTCTGCCAGACGTAGAGCGGGAAGTTCGCGTCGAGCTTCCCCGCGATCGCCTCGTCGGCGGCCTGGACGATGGCCTGCGCGCGCCAATCCTCCAGCCGCCCGGCGGCGGCGTTGACCAGGGCGGCGGCCTTCTTGACGTAGCCGTAGGCGTGGTAGACCCGCTTCGGCATGCGATCGTTGCCGATCGAGAAATGCTGGAGCGAGCGCTGGGTCTGCGCGCCCCAGTAGCGGTCCGCCGGAACGTCGATCCCGCCCATCGAATCCGTCTCCCGCCGCATCCCCGTGGCGGAGATGCCGATCGGGACATCGCGCAGGACGGGATGGTCCGGGACGGGCGCGTTCATCGTCATCCTTCTCGGCATCGAACCGTGTGGCACAGTGCAAGACGGGGTCGGCGAACCGGGTGCGCTTTGACGTAAACGGTGGCGGTTTTCTCTGCTTTCTGCGGATCTGAATCGTGTTTATGAAAATTGGATGCTTATCGATAGATCAAAGTCAATATTTAAAGCGGCTACAGATCGGATTTCAAATCATGAATGCGGATTGCCAGATAACATAGATCGGTGTCAAGCGTTCGCCGGCGCGGCGGCTGCAAAAACATTCCCAGGATTGGTCAATTTCTAGCGCTTCTGCTCCCCGAGATGGCGGATCGAGCCGGACAATCGTGCGCTATCGAACGTCCGGACTTGCGCCGCGTCCGTCGCGCCGAGTGGGCCGGCCGGGTGATCCCAGCGCAGAGGCGCGCCGCCGATCCGCACCGGGGGGTGCAGCCGCAGGGCCGGTCCCCACGCCGTGTGCTCCATCTGCGGGGCGTAATCGCAGTCGCGATATCCGCCGAAGGCGGGCCCCGGCGCGCTGCCGGGATGATCCGTGAGCAGGCACGCGGTCCGGGCCAGGGAGAGCCGGGCGGTGACGGCGCGCCCCTCGCTCCGCCGGGCGATCAGGCCGCGGATGGAGGCCGCCGCCATCAGGTAGCCGGTGGCGTGGTCGAGCGCCTGGACGGGCAGCGGCACCGGCCGCTCGGCCCGCATCCACCGCTGCCCGGCCGCCGCGATGCCCGCCGCCATCTGGACGAGGCTGTCGAAGCCGCGCCGTCCGGCCCAGGGCCCGGCCCAGCCGTAGGCGCAGAGCGCGACGTCGATCAGGTCCGGGTTGAGCGTCCGCCGCCGCGCCGCGCCGTAGCCGAGCCGCTCCAGGGCGTCCGGGCGGTACCCGTGCACGAGGATGTCGGCCTCGGCGAGCAGGGTCTCGAAGTGCCGGCGGTCGGCGGCCTGCCGGAGGTCGAGCCGCGTGCAGACCTTGCCCAGGGTGACGTCGGGCGCCAGGGACGGCTCGTCCCAGCCGGGCGGGTCGATCCGCAGGACGTCGGCGCCCAGGCCGGCCAGGAAGCGCGTGGCCACCGGTCCCGCCAGGATGCGGGTCAGGTCGAGGACCCGGATCCCCGCGAGGGGCCGGTCCGGGTCCGGGCGCCAGGGCGCGCGGTGCTGGACGGGCCGGTCCGCGACCGCGACGAGCGGTTCGCCCCGGACCGCCCGGCCCTGGTCGAGCCTCGGCCACTCGTCGGGACCGCGCATCGCCGCGGCGCAGCCCCCCGCGCGCAGGATCGCGGATTCCAGGCCTTCGGCCGCCGCCCGGGCGACCGCCGACGCGACCGCCTCCCGCTGGCCCGGACAGTCGAGCACCGCGAGGGCGGCCGCGCGGTGACGGGGTGCGTTGGTGTGCAGGCGGATCCAGCCATCCGCCGTCCGGTAGTCGCCGGCGATCGGGTCCCAGGCGGCCGGCAGCGTCCAGCCCTGCGGCCGCACCGAGGTGCCGAACCACGCCGAGGCCAGGTGCCGGTCGACCGTGACGGCGGGCGCACGTCCGGACAGGCCGAGGAGTTCGGAGACGGCGAGGCCGGCGGCCGCGATCGACGCCGTCGCCAGCGCCGTGACCGGGAAGCAGGAGGGCAGGCTCCCGGTGCCGGTCACCGTCAGCCGGTTCCCGGCCTCGGGCGGGAGCGCCAGGGCCGCCAGCGCCTCGGCGAGGATCGGCGGCAGGGCGTCGTGGTCGGCATGTCGTTCGCGCATGGTCGCGGCCCTCGGGTGGTTCGCGCACGCTGCCGGCCGTCGACGGACCGATCAATCTTGATACATCTGATCAACATGACGGACTGGCTGGACCGCGCCGAAGCCCTCGACGCCCTCGGGATCCGGGCCCAGACGCTCTACGCCTATGTCAGCCGCGGGCTGATCGAGGCGCGGCGCGCCCCGGGCGGGCGCCGCAGCCAGTACCGGGCCGCCGACGTCGCGGCGCTCGCCGACCGGCGCGGCCGGAGCCGCGCCAGCGCGGCGATCGCCGCGGGGGCGATGGCCTGGGGCGAGCCGTCGGTCGTCACCGCGATCAGCACCGTCCACCGGGGCAGCCTGATCTATCGCGGCCGCGACGCCGTGGCCTTCGCCCGCGACGCGAGCCTGGAGGCGACGGCGGACCTGCTGTGGGACAGCCCGGAGCCGACCCTCTTCGATGTGCCGGCCGGCGCCGCCGCGACGCCGTTCCTGGCGCTGGCCGGCCTCCTGCAGGACGCCGAGGCCGCGCTCGGCCGCGGGCATCACCGCCTGTGCCGCGACGCGCGCCGCGCCGTCGCGCATCTCGCTGGCGCCTGCGGGATCCCCGAAGGCCGGGCGCCCCTGCATCAGGGCCTCGCGCGGCTCTGGTCCCTCGACGCCGCGACCGCCGACCGGGTCCGCCAGGCGCTGGTGCTGCTGGCCGACCACGAGCTGAACGCCTCGACCTTCGCGACCCGCGTCGCCGCCTCCACCGGCGCGCCGATCGCGGCCTGCCTCATGGCCGGGCTGAGCGCCCTGTCGGGCCCGCGCCACGGCGGCGCCGCCGCGGCGGTGCTGCGGCTCGTCGACGAGGCCGCCGCGACGGGCCCCCGGGCGGCCGTCCGCGCCTGCCTGGACCGGGGCGGCGCGCTGCCGGGCTTCGGCCACCCGCTCTACCCGGAGGGCGACGTCCGCGCCGCGGCCCTCGGCGCGGTCCTGCCCGCCGACCCCCTGCTGGACGCCGTCCGGGACTGCGCCGCGGAGGCGACGGGGGCGCGGCCGAACATCGACTTCGCGCTGACGGCGCTCGTGCGGACGGCGGGCCTGCCGCGGAGCGCGCCGTTCACGATCTTCCTGCTCGGCCGGAGCCTGGGCTGGGCGGCGCACGCCATGGAGCAGGGCCGCCAGGGCAGCCTGATCCGGCCGCGGGCCCGGTACGAGGGGCGGCGGGGGCCGGCGGATCGCGCCGGCCCCTAGCGGGAGGGCCGGCCCGCTCGGGTCGTTCCTGGTCTCAGGCGAACATGTCGGGCTGGGTCTCGGCGATGTGGTTGTACAGCGTCTGGAAGTGCAGCCAGCCGATATAGTCGCTGCCGACGTGCTCGCGGCTGTAGCGGGCGGTCTTCTCCGAGAGGAGCTGCGGCTTGATGCCGGACGCCTCGACCAGGAGCTGCTGCTGGCAGGCCCGCTCCAGGGCGATGAACCAGAAGGCGGCGTCGTCGATGCTGTGCTGCGAGCAGGTCAGCAGGCCGTGGTTCTGGTGCAGCACGCCGCGGTTGCGGCCGATCTGCTGGGCGACCGACAGGCCGCTCTCCTTCTCGACCGCCACGGCGCCCGCCGAGGCGCCGATCACCGCGTGGCTGTTGTAGAAGGCCGCCGCGTCCTGGCTGATCATGTCCAGCGGCCGGCCGGTGGCGCACCACGCGGTGCCGTAGGTCGTGTGCGCGTGGCACATCGCCATGACCTCCGGGTATTCCTCGTGCACGGCGGCGTGGAGGACGAAGCCCGCGCGGTTGATGGCGTGGCGCCCCTCGACCACCCGGCCCTTGTGGTCGGCCAGGATCAGGTTCGACATCCGCACCTGCGAGAAGTGCACGCACATCGGGTTGGTCCAGTACAGCTCCGGGCGCTCGGGATCGCGGATCGTCAGGTGGCCGGCGAAGCCGTAGTCGAAGCCGTGCAGCGCGAAGGCGCGGCAGGCGGCGACGAGGTGCTGCTTGCGGTAGGCGCGCTCCTCGGCGTGGTCGGCGAAGTCCGGGATTTCCGGGAAGATCAGGCCGGCCTGCTCGGGCTGGTAGATCGAGGTCCGCCTGCGGCCGGCATCGTCGTTCGGCAGGTCGAGGGCGACGGCCGCGTCGTGGGCGTGATCGTCGAGCATGGCGTATCCTCCCGTCGGGGCGCCCGTCCGGCGGCCGAGCGCGCAGTCGCCGGTACTCTCTTGCGCACCCGTTCCGTTGACAAACGACGATTTCTCACGCTTTTCGTGAATTCAATTCACGGATCGCCGATGCGCCGGATCCCGAGTTTCCCCGCCCTGCGGGCCTTCGAGGCGGCCGCGCGCCTCGGCAGCTTCGCGCGGGCGAGCGAGGAGCTGCACCTCACCCCCTCGGCGGTGAGCCACCAGATCCGCGCCCTGGAGCGGTGGTTCGGGCGCGCCCTGTTCCGGCGGGCGAACCGGCAGGCGACGCTAACGCCGGACGGGGGGCGCCTGCTCGCGGGGCTGACGGGCGCCTTCGACGCGATCGAGGCGATCTGCGCGGAGCTCGGCCCGCCGCCCGCGGCCCTCGCCGCGGCGCTCGCTGTCCACTGCACGCCGAGCTTCGCGGCGAAGTGGCTCGGGCCGCGGCTTCCCGCCTTCGTGGAGGCGCATCCCGGCATCGCCATCCACCTGTCGACCAGCGCCGACCCGGTGGATCTCGGCCGGCACGCGGAGATCGACATCCTGATCGCCTACGGCCGCCCGCCGCGCGGGCCCGGGCTGACCGTCGAGTCCCTCGGACCGGAGGAGATCGCCGCCCTGTGCACGCCGGCGGTCGCCCGGGCCGCGCAGCCGGACGCGGCCGGGCCGATCGGGCCCTTCGCGCGGCTCGACTCGTCCTTCAGTCCCGTCCGCTGGCCCGACTGGTTCGCCCGGAACGGCCTGCCGATGCCGACCGGGGCGGCGGGCGCGGCCTTCGACCGGGGCTCGCTGGTGATCTCGGCGGCCGCTCAGGGGCTCGGCGTGGCGCTCGAGACCCTGCGGTTCGCCCGGGACGAGCTCGCCGCCGGGCAGCTGGTGCGCCTCGGCGGCGATCGGGCCGCGAGCCTGACCCGCGACCTCCACTTCATCTGCTACCGCGAGCGCGACGGGGCCCTGGAGAAGATCCGGGCCTTCCGGCGCTGGCTCCTGGACGTGGAGGCGGAGAGCCGGGCGGGGGCGGCCCGAGACGCAGAGACCTGATCCCTCGCCCCGACCCTCGCCGGCACCGGCGAGGGCGCGCGTCGTCCGTACCGACGGCCAGACTTGTCAGGCCGCGGCCCTCAACGCCCTCGGGAACCGCACTAGGTCCCTGTCCAACAACGCGGCGAACGCGGCGGGGCTGGGTCCCGACCGCCCCGCCCAGGGAGAGAACGCCCCATGTCCCTCTTCGCGAAGCTGCGGCGACGCGCCGACGAGGGCCGGCCTGTCCGGGTCGGCCTGATCGGCGCCGGCAAGTTCGGCTCGATGTACCTGTCGCAGGCGCCGCGCACGCCCGGCATCCACCTCGTCGCGGTGGCCGACCTGTCGCCGGACCGGGCGCGCGAAGCGCTGCGCCGGGTCGGCTGGGACGACGCCCGGTTCGCCGCGCGCGCGCTGGAGGCGGCCGCGCGCGGCGGCACGACCCTCGTGACCGAGGATGCCGAAGCGATGATCGCGAGCCCGTTCGTGGACATCGTCATCGACGCCACCGGCAGCCCGGCCGCCGGCATCCGCCACGCGCTCCAGGCCTTCGCGGCGGCCAAGCACATCGTCATGGTCAACGTCGAGGCCGACGTGCTGGCCGGGCCGCTGCTGGCGCGCCGGGCGGCGGAGGCCGGGGTGATCTACTCGATGGCCTCGGGCGACCAGCCGGCGCTCATCGCCGAGCTGGTCGACTGGGCCCGCACCATCGGGCTGGAGGTGATCTGCGCCGGGAAGGGCACCAAGTACCTCCCGGCCTACCACGCCTCCACGCCCGACACGGTCTGGGGCCATTACGGCTTCAGCGAGAGCCAGGTCGCGGGCGGCGACTTCAACCCGCAGATGTTCAACTCCTTCCTCGACGGCACCAAGTCGGCGCTGGAGATGGCCGCCGTGGCCAACGCCTGCGGGCTCACCCCGCCGCGCGACGGCCTCGCCTTCCCGCCCTGCGGCGTCGACGACCTGCCGGGCATCCTCAAGCCGGCGGCCGACGGCGGCCTCCTCACCGAGCGCGGCACCGTCGAGGTGGTCTCGTCGGTGGAGCGGGACGGGCGGCCGGTCTTCCGGGACCTGCGCTGGGGCGTCTACGCGGTGTTCGAGGCGCCGAGCCCCTACGTGCGCGACTGCTTCGCCCAGTACGGCCTCAAGACCGATTCGAGCGGCCGGTTCGCCGCGACCTACAAGCCCTATCACCTGATCGGCCTCGAGCTCGGCATCTCGGTCGCATCCATCGCGGTCCGCGGCGAGGCGACGGGGGCGACGGGCGAGTGGCGCGGCGACGTCGCCGCCACGGCCAAGCGCGCGCTGCGGGCCGGCGAGCGGCTCGACGGCGAGGGCGGGTTCACCGTCTACGGCAAGCTGATGCCGGCGGCCGAGTCCCTGGCGCAGGACGCCCTGCCGATCGGGCTCGCCCACAACATGGTCCTCAAGACCGACGTGCCCGCGGGCCGGGCCGTGCGCTGGAGCGACGTCGCCTACGACGCCGGTCAGGAGGCGATCCGCGTCCGTCGCGAGATGGAGGACCTGTTCCGCGGGGCGACGGGGCGGCCGGCCGGGTAGAGCCGTTCCCGACCGCGATGAGTCGGACGCGATTGCCGAGCCCGCGCCGCACGAGGCGCGGGTCCCCTCTCCCGTTGCGGGAGAGGGGTTCGTGGCGCGGCCGTCCGAACCGGAGATGCCCGTGTTCCAGACCGTTGCCTGAGCGACCGTGAGCGGCTCCAGAGCCTCAGGCGCGCCGGCCCGCCGTGCGCCCGGTCGGCGAGCGCCCGACGAGCTTCCGGAACGTGCGGCTCATGGCGCCGGCGCTCGTGAAGCCCGATCGCGCGGCGACCTCCGCCATCGATCCCGCGCCGGAGCGGATCAGGGCCTCGGCCCGGCCGACGCGCTCGCGCATGATGTACTGGTAGGGCGTGACCCCGGTGGTCTGGCGGAAGGCCCGGATGAAGTAGCCCTCGCTGAGCCCGACGATGCCGGCCAGGGCAGAGACGGTGATCTCCCGGTCCAGGTGCTCCCGGATATACGCGCAGGCCCGTCCGGCCTGCGACGCCGAGAGGTCGGGCGCCGCCGACCGGCCCGGCGCGCGCGCGGCGACGACCGAGCGCAGGACGGCCAGATGGAGACTCTCGATGAGCAGCGGGTCGGGCGACGGGTCGTCCCGGTGCGCGCAAGCCAGCGCGTCGAGGATGTGACAGGTGCTGCGGCAGGCGCGGAGATCGCGCCCGTCCGCGGCGAAGGCGATCTTGCCGACCGGCGCTTCGGCGAGCCGCTCGACGGCCGCGGCCGAGAAGGAGAGGACCCGGCCGGCATACGGACCCACCCACCGGGTCGTGCCGGTCAGGCCCGGCCGCCGGACCAGCAGGCCCTCGCGCTCGCTCAGCCGCGCCGCGATCTCGTAATCGACCGCGTGGTGCGCCCCGGCGGGCTGCGTGCTGGCCGCGACCTCGAGGCCGGTGACCGCGTGCGTGCTCCACCCGCCGACGGGGAAGCGGAAATCGATGAAGGTGATCTCCGGGAGGCCGCGGTCGCTCGGCGCGTAGCAGGTCAGCTCGGGACGGCCGGAGAGATGCCCGGTGCTGCCGCTCGTGGCGTACGCGAACGTCCCGTCGGTGGTCGCGGCCGAATTCTCGGGCGAACTCTCGGCTGTGTCGTCCATGCGGGCCCATCGATCCCGGTATCGTCGCGGTCTTCCCCACGACGGAGGAGGGCGGCCCCGCGGCCGCCCTCCCGGTGTCAGACCGTCAGCGCAGGGATCCGGTCACGCCGCCGACGACACCGCCGACCGCGCCGAGCACGCTGCCCACCAGGCCGCTCACCAGACCGCCGACCTGGCCCACGACCCCCGAGACCGCACCGAGCTCCTGGCTCGCGTCGACCCCGAGGCCGACGGTGAGGCCGACCCCGAGGCCGCCGCCGACCTGGTCCAGCTCGGCAGCGCTCAGCTCGCGGACGGTATCGATGCTGTCCTGCATGATCGTTCTCCAGATTGGAATTCAGGAAGAAGGTTATTTGCTTCGATCTATTGCCTGATCGTAGCGTCGAGGCGCCTTGGACGTCGGCGCCTGCCCTTAGGATTACAGAGATGTGCTTCGTGTCAATCGGTCTGGAACGGCCGATGCCGTTCGCGGACGACCGATATCGGCGACTGCGCAAAAACTGACAGGGCTTGCCATTCGCGGACGCTGCTCCAGGCGTCGCAGGACTCGACGGCCTGCGCGCTGCGGAACGGCGGATTCCTGCGCGGCCCCTCCCGCGGGATCTTCGCGGTGCAGCATCAGATATCGCAAAAACTGACCCGATTTTGCGACGCAAACTCGGCGATGCCGAATTTCTGAGTAAGTCCCTGATTGTGTTTGAGATTTATGGCTGACCGCGACGTTCTGACGCACCATAAAGTATTCAAAATTCGTTGTGGCAACAAGTGTTGACACACAGATCACGTGATGCGACCGAGTATGGCGGCGCATGCTGAGCGCATAGTCCTCGAATACGGCTGTCTCTTTCAGGAAGGTTGCTTTCTCCGGGTGCCAAGTCCGCTCTTTCGACTTGAGGTTATCGAGGCGCGACGCAACGCGTGGCTGGGCGAGGCGCAGATCATCCAGCCTCTGCCGGTCCGCATCGTGGCCCTGGCCTGCGTGGTCATGGTGGCGGCGTTCGGCCTCTATGCCTGGCAGGGCACCTACACGCGCCGCATCCACGCCGTCGGCCTGCTCGCGCCCGATATCGGGCTGATCAGCCTCGCCAGCCCGGTGGCGGGGCGCGTCGGCTCGACCGGCGTCCGCGAGGGCGACAAGGTCGCCCGCGGGCAGCTCCTGTACACGATCGACCTCGATGCCGTGTCGGCGAGCGGCCCCACGCAGGAGCGCGTGATCGCCGAGCTGGAGCGGCAGCGCCAGAGCGTGGAGCGGCAGCGGGCCGCCCGGGCCGATCTCGCCGGCACGGAGCGGCAGGCGCTGCGCGAGCAGGTGGCAAATCTGAGCGAGCAGTCGGCCCAGCTCGCCAAGCAGATCGACCTGCAGGACAAGCTGGTTCCGCCGCTCCGGGCGCGGGTCGAGGAACTCGCCGACGCCGTGGCGCGCGGCTACGCCCGCGCCGCCGACTTCCAGAGCCAGAACTACCTCTACATGCAGGCGAGCGCGCAGCTCGCCCAGTTCCAGCAGAGCCGCCTCCAGATCGACGGCAAGCTCGCCGACACGCGATCCCAGCTCGCCGCCTACGACGACCGGCTGGCCCGCGACCTCGCCGACCTCGACCGGACCGCCGCCCAGCTGGCGCAGCAGAAGGCCGAGAGCGAGGCGCGCCGCGCCATCGAGGTCCGGGCGCCGGAGGCCGGGACCCTGACGTCGATCCGCGCGCAGGTCGGCCAGACCGTGGCGGCCGGGGCGACGCTGCTGACCCTGCTGCCGAGCGCCGGGCGCCTCCAGGCCAACCTGTTCGTGGATTCGTCGGCCATCGGCTTCGCCGAGGCCGGCGCGCCGGTGATGCTGCGCTACGCCGCCTTCCCGTTCCAGCGCTTCGGCCTGCACCGCGGCGTCGTCACCGAGGTGACGCGGGCGCCGCTGGGAAGCGACGACGCGCCCGATTTCGCGCGGCGCGCGGCCGCCCGGGGCGAGGGGACCGACCTCTACCGCATCGTGGTCCGGCCCGATTCCGACACCGTGCTGGCCTACGGCGAGCGGCGCAGCCTCGAGGCGGGCATGCGGGTCGAGGCCGACATCGCCCTGGAGAAGCGGTCGCTGTACCGCTGGCTGCTCGATCCCGTGGCGCATGTCCGGGAGAGCCTCGCCCTCGTCACGCGCGGCGGCCTCGACGCCCTGCCGGTCCGGAAGGCCGCGCCGTGACGGCGCCGTCCCGCGCCGCCCGGCTGGATTTCGGGCTCCGCCGCCGGGTGCCGGTCGTCCTCCAGGCCGAGGCCGCCGAGTGCGGCATGGCCTGCCTCGCCATGGTCCTGGCCTATCACGGGCGCCAGATCGACCTCGCGACGCTGCGGCGGCGCCATCCCCTGTCCCTCAAGGGCATGACCCTGCGCAACCTGATCGACCTGTGCGGCGCGCAGGGCCTGACCGCCCGCGCCCTGCGGGTCGAGCTCACGGATCTGCCCCGGCTCCGGCTGCCCTGCATCCTGCACTGGGGCCTCAACCACTTCGTGGTGCTGACCCGGGTCGAGCGCGGCGGCCTCGTCATCAACGATCCGGGCCGCGGCCGGCGCCGGGTCAGCCTCGCGGAGGCGTCGCGGGAATTCACCGGGGTCGCCCTGGAGGCGGTGCCCAACCCGGGCTTCCGGCGCGAGCGGGCCGCCCCGGGCCTGCGGCTGCGCGACCTGTTCCGCAACATGGCCGGCATCCGCGCCGCCCTGGCCCAGGTCCTGGCCCTGTCGCTGGGGATCGAGCTCGTCGCCCTCCTGATGCCCATCGCCTCGCAGGTCGTGATCGACGAGGTGATCGTGAATGCCGACCACGACCTGCTCCTCGTGGTGGCGATCGGCCTCGCGCTGCTGCTGCTGCTCCAGCTCGGCCTCAGCATCGCCCGCACCTGGGCGATCATGCTGGCCGGGACCCGGCTGAACTACCAGTGGTCGGCCGGCCTGTTCGACCACCTGTCGCGGCTGCCCCTCGACTATTTCGAGAAGCGCCACGTCGGCGACGTGATCTCGCGGTTCGGCTCCCTGGCCACCATCCAGAAGGGCCTGACGACCGACCTCGTCCAGGCCATGCTCGACGGTCTCATGGCGGTCGGCATGCTGGTGATGCTGACGGTCTACGGCGGCTGGCTGGTCGCCGTGGTCCTGGCCTCGACGGCGCTCAACGCGATCCTGCGGGTCTTCGCCTACGGCGCCTACCGGGAGGGCAGCGAGGAGGCCCTCGTGGCCGAGGCCCGCCAGCAGACGCACTTCATCGAGACGGTCCGCGGCATGGCGAGCGTCAAGCTCCTCGACCTGCGCGAGCGGCGCGGCAACGCCTGGATGAACCACTTCGTCACGGCCCTGAACGCCCGGCTGCGGCTGCAGCGCCTCGACCTCGTGTTCGGCCGCGCGAACGAGTTCCTGTTCGGCCTCGACCGCCTGATCCTGCTGGTGCTCGGCGCCCGCGCGGTCATCGGCGGGTCCCTGTCGCTCGGCATGCTGGTGGCGTTCCTGGCCTACCGCGACCAGTTCGCCACCCGGATCGGCAGCCTGATCGACGCGTGGTTCAAGCTGCGCATGCTCGACGTGCAGACCGACCGGCTCGCCGACATCGTGCTGTGCGAGCCCGAGGAGCAGGATCTCGCCGCCGGCGCGCAGCCGGGGGCGCCCCCGGTCGCCGCCATCGGGGCCGGCGCGCTCGCCGGCGCGGGCCTGGCGCTGCGCTACGGCGCCGACGAGCCCTGGATCTTCCGCGGGGTCTCGCTGTCGGTCCGGGCCGGCGCCTGCTTCGCGATCACCGGCCCCTCGGGATGCGGCAAGACCTCGCTCATGAAGGTGATGATGGGGCTGACGCCGCCCAGCGAGGGGATCGTCGCCGCCGACGGCCAGGACATCCGCACCGCGGCCGGGTCCTACCGGCGCCGGATCGCCGGCGTGATGCAGGGCGACGGCCTGTTCGCCGGCTCGATCGCCGAGAACATCGCGGCCTTCGACGAGCATCCGGACGCGGGCTGGATCGCCGAGTGCGCCGCTCGGGCGGCGATCCTGGACGACATCCGCCGCATGCCGATGGGCTTCGAGAGCCTCGTCGGCGACATGGGCTCGACCCTGTCGGGCGGCCAGAAGCAGCGCATCGTGCTGGCGCGCGCCCTGTACCGGCGGCCCGAGATCCTGTTCCTCGACGAGGCCACGAGCCATCTCGACGAGGCCACCGAGGCGGTGATCGCCCGGGCCCTGCGGGACCTGCGGATGACGCGGGTCATCGTCGCCCATCGCCCGGCGACGATCGCGCACGCGGACGCGGTGTTCGATTTCCCCGCCGAGGTCCGGGGCCGGGCGGATCTCGCCGCCGCCGGCTGACGCGCCGCGCCTAGGGGAGCGTGGGCCGGAGGTCGCCCGGGGCCAGGCCGAAGCGCTTGCGGAAGCCGCGGTTGAAGGTCGGCACGTCGGTGAAGCCGCACGCGTAGGCGATCGAGGCGATCCGGACCTTGTCGTCGCGGCGGGCCTCGAGGCGCCGGCGCGCGAGGTCGAGGCGCGCGTCGCGGATCGCCGCCGCGATGCCGCCGGTCTCCGCGAAGGCGCGGTACAGGCTGGTCCGGGAGAGGCCCAGCGCGCGCTGGATGTCCTGCGGGTTCAGGTCGGGATCGTGCATCCGCCGCGCGATATGGGCGCGGGCGAGGGAGACGACGGCCGCCTGCGAGACCGCCTCCGGGTCGCCGCGCCGGGCGGCGCCGTCGACGAGGTGGCCGAGGAGATGGAGCACGCCCTCGACGGCCGCCTGCGCCTCGTCCGCGGACATCCAGGCGATCGAGCCGGCCACGCCGCGCAGCCGAGCCCGGACCTCCGCCCCGGCCGGGTGCGGGCCGAGGCTGCCGCCCGCGAAGGCGTCGGCGGCGCCGATCCAGGCCTCGAACATCTCGCGCGGGACGGCGAGGCGGATCTCTTCGTAGGCGCTCTGGGTGCCGGCCACGAAGGGCCGGTTCCGCGTCAGGAAGCTGATGTCGCCCGGGTTCAGCTGGGCGCCCCGTCCGTGCTGCTCGTGATAGCCGACGCCGTCGAGCCCGAGGCCGATCACCACCATGGCGCGGGCGTTGCGGTCGACGTGGCGGGACCGGAACTCCAGCTCGACCGGGCTGCTCACCGTGTGGGTCAGCGACCAGCCGGCCGAGGCCACGCTCAGGCGCTTGGCCGAGAACCGCTCCCGGGGGTGCCGCCGGCCGATATCGCCGAACCTGGCCAGGGCCGTGCAGCGCCAGAACTCGAAGGCCCGTTTGGGGTCGACGTGGCTGGTCGTCTCGACGAGGCTCGGGACGAGCTCCGGGCTAGACACGTGCGGCACTCCCGGCGCGCCCTTTCGGCCGCCTGCGCGACCCTATCGTGTGAATCGTGCCGGATCGGCAACCGGCGCCATCCGCCCCGGTCCCGCCTGCGGGAGGCCCGCGCCGCCTCTGGCGCTCCCTACGCAACGGCCCGCCCCGACAGGCCGCGCGGTCCGGAGAGGAGCAGGGCCGCGCTCGCCGCGAGGACGACCGTGATCACCGCGAACATCGCGTGCGGCCCGTAGGCCGAGAGGACCGGCAGGAGGATGATCGGCGCCAGCGCGGCGGCGACCCGGCCGCCGGCCCAGGCGCAGGTCATGGCCGAGGCCCGCAGCGGCGTCGGGAGCAGCTCCGTCGCGTAGACGGCGAGGATGCTGCCGTAGGTCGCCGCGGCGGTGTTGAACGCGATGCCGACGAGGACCAGCGTCAGGAACGTGCCGCTCGCAGCGAAGGCCGTGCCGAGGGCCGCCATCGCCGCCGCCAGGGCCGTCAGGCAGGCGCGCCGCTCGAGCCGGTCGATCACCAGCGCGGTCAGCAGGGTACCCAGCGGCGGCCCGAGCATCGACAGGGCAGCGAAGACCAGGGATTGGTCGACCTTGAACCCCTTCTCCACCATCACGACGGCGCTGAGCAGCGGGAAGGCGATCGTCGCCAGGGGGGCGAGGGTGTAGAGCCCGACGAACAGCGCCGTCCGGCGCAGCTGGCGCGGCCCGGCGAACAGGCCGCGGAACCCCGCCGGCCCGGCCGCGGCCGGCGCCGGGTCCGGGCCGGCGGGGGCGGCGACCCGGACCCGGCCGGCCGCCCGCTCGAACCGGCGGCAGGCGGCGTCGGCCTCGGCGGAGCGCCCGACCGAGGCGAGCCACCGCGGCGATTCCGGCAGCCGCGCGAACAGGAGGCCGCCGAGCGCCGCCAGGGCGCCCCCGAGGATCAGCGCCCAGCGCCACGGCTCGATCCCCAGCGGCGCGCCCGGTGCGAGCATCTGGACCAGGCCGATGGCGGCCAGGCCGCCGAGGAGCCCGAGGCCGGCGCAGACCAGCAGCGTCGCGCCGCGGTGGCGCGCGGGCGTCACCTCGGCGAGGTAGGTGGCGACCAGGGGCGGGAACCCGCCGATCGCGAAGCCCGAGACCGTGCGGGCGATCGTCAGCGCCGTGAGCCCCTGGCTCGCGGCCGCGGCCAGCGATCCGGCGGCCATCAGCGCGAGGGAGGCCTGGAGCGCGCGCCCGCGGCCGAGGCGATCCCCCAGCATCCCGAAGACGGGCGCGCCCACGGCCCCGCCGGCGAAGACGGAGGCGAGGAGCAGGGAGAGGCTGCCCCGCGGCATGCTGTGGGGCGGCGCGAGGAAGATGGCCGCCAGGGCGTTGCTCAGGGCGACCTCGGCGATGTCGGTGAACAGGCCCAGCGTGCAGACGGCGAGCGCCGCCGCGTGGAGCCGCGTGATCGGCAGGGAATCGAGCCGCCGCGTGACGGCCGCGACCGACCCGTCCACCGGCGCGAGAGGGTCGGAGAGGCGCGCGGCCTGGATTCGGGCGTCGACCAAGCGTGTGGATCCTCTGCGACCGGAGCGTGCGCGCACCCGGTGACGCACCGCCATAGCGGCGTGTTCCGCACCGGGGAACGCGATGGCGTTCACAAATGCACCGAGCGCGCCACGGTCGCGGGTCGCGCGGAGGCCGGGGCGGCCCGGTCCGGCGATCCGCGGATCGCGCGGATCCGCCGACGAGCCCTCCGCCGGGAGCCTCGGCGCGGGCCGGCACCGCCATCACGCGCCTTGCTGATCGTCGGTCGGGAGGACATCCTGCGCGGGGGATGTCGGGGCGGATGGTCGGGGCACGATGTTCGAGGTCGCGCAGGACGATCTGTCCGATGGTCAGACACGGGCGCTGCTGGCGCTCCATCTCGCCGGGATGCACGCATCCTCGCCGCCGGGCAGCGTGTTCGCTCTCGACCTGTCAGGCCTGCGAGCACCGGGCGTGACCGTCTGGACGGCGCGGCGCGGCGGGCGGGTGGCGAGCGTCGGGGCGCTCAGGATGGCGACGGACGGCTGGGCGGAGGTGAAGTCCATGCGGACGCATCCGGACTTCCTCCGTCAGGGAGCCGGCGCGGCGATCCTCGACACCATCATCGCGGCCGCCGCCGCCCGCGGCGCGCGGCGCCTGAGCCTCGAGACCGGATGCGGACCCGCATTCGCGCCCGCGCTCGCACTCTATCGGCGTCGAGGCTTCGTGAACGGCCCCGCGTTCGGGACCTACCTGCCGAGTGAATTCAACCAGTTCCTCCATCTCGCGATCGCCTGACCGAGCGGGGGGCCACATCGCGCCGCCGTTCCCGGAGCGTCGCGCGGCCGCGATCCGTGCGACCGGCCGCAGCGGCGGACGGGGTCGAGGCGGGCCATCCAGGTTGTGGGGCGGGGTATCTGCCCGTGCGTGGCTGTCGCCGTGTTGCGCGCGCGGCGGACGTCACGCGCGTGAGCGGCTGTCCACGGCGGTCACGGCCCGTCCAGGAAGGCGAGAAGCGCTGCATTGAAGAGCGCCGGATCCTGCAGGAACGCGAAGTGGCTGGCGTTCGGCAGGATCAGCAGGCCCGCCCCGGGGATCGTGGCGGCGAGGTACTCGGTGTGCGCGCGCTTGATCCCCTCGTCGTGGTCGCCGTCCGCGATGAGGACCGGCGCGCGGATCCGCTTCAGATCGGCTTCGGTCCAGCGCGGCTGCCCGCTCCACATCCGGCCCACGGCGTCGACGAAGGCGGCGTAGTCCTTCGGGGTCGGCGAGAGGGCCTCGTACTCCTTGCCGGCCCGGTCGATGAAGGCGGCGAAGGTCGGGTTCTTCTCCACACCCTCGATCAGGCCCGACGGATCGGCGTTGGCGCCGAACGCGAACACCTTGCCGACGCGGTCGGGGTGGCGCATCGCCATGTCGAGACCGAGGATCGCGCCGTCGCTCCACCCGACGATGTCGGCGCGCGGGATCTTCAGCACGTCGAGCAGGCCGACCACGTCGTCGGTCATGAGGTCGTAGCCGAACGGCCGATCGTCCCGGGTGCTGCGGCCGTGCCCGCGGCTGTCCACGAGGATGACCGTGCGGCGGGCGGCGAGCGCGGCGACCTGATGGCCCCAGTAATCGGAGTTCGACAGGCCGCCGTGCAGCAGGACGACCGGCGGACCGCTGCCGATCGTGGCGTAATACAGCCGGATGCCGTTGATGGCGGCCCGGCCCGGGGTCGTGCCGGCGACCGGCGCGGGGGTCGGCGGCAAGTCCTGCCAGCGCGCCCCGGCCCAGGCCGGTGCGCCGGCCAGCAGAAGTGTCAGGACGATCACAATCCGAAGCATCGAGCGCCTGTCCGTCATGGGCGGGACCGGGCTGCCGGAGCGATCCGGTCCTCCTCGACCCGCCGCGACCGCGATCCGCGGTCGATATGCGCGCGGACCGTGACCGGCCCGGATTACACGACGATTTCAGACCGCGGCCCGCGCGGACGCGGAAACGCGATGTCCGCCGTGCGGCGCGGTCCCGAGCGCCGAAGGCCGGTGCCCGGCCCCGCCGCGGAGGATCGGGCTTCTAGAAGCGCGGGTTCGTGCGGCGGGGCTGGTCCGGCCGCGGCGCGGGGGTGACCGGGGCGTGCCGATGGCCGACCACGTCGCCGTTGCGATAGGCCTCCCGGATGTTGTGTCGCGCGGCCCGACCCGCCGTCCCGCCGGGCTGGGTCACGGCCGAATCGCCGGACGGGGCCAGGACGGTCTGCGCCGAGGCCGGCCCCGCGCAGACGAGAAGAAGCGTGACGCAGCCCGACAGAACCTTCATGGCCCGATACCTCCCGCCCGAGCGCGTTGCCGCGACGGGCGAACCCTCGGTGAAGGCGCCCGCGCGCCGCCCCGTCCCGCGTATCTCCGTCCGTGCGGGCGATCGGCTCACGGGGGGGCTCGGCGGACGGGGACGTCGGTCAGGCGGCCTTGCCGAGCCGGATCGCCTTGGCGATCTCCGAGCGGCGCTCGGCGTAGCCGGGCGCGGTCATCGGGTAATCGTCCGGGAGCCCGTAGCGCGCGCGGTACCGCTCCGGCGTGAGCCCGTGCGCGGTGAGGTGCCGCTTCATGGTTTTGTACGACCGGCCGTCGATGAAGCTGACGATGCCGTCCGGGCGGACCGAGCCGCGGATCCGCGCGGCGTCGGGCTGCTCGGGCGGCGCCTCGGTGACCGCCGGCCGGACGGCGAGCGCGGAGAACGCGCCGTGCACGGTGACCAGAAGCGGCGGTATGCCGGTGTGCGGCAGCGCGTTGTTCGACAGGTAGGCGGTCACGACGCGCAGGGCCACGTCGCTGATCGTCCGTTCGAGATGATCCTGATTCTTGCGCAACTCGATCGGCCCCTTCTTCGATCTCCGCGATACCTGATATAGACCATGAATACTCGGACATTACCCGATGTCAATGAAGAATGACGGGATCGGCAAGTAACGAATTTTGAATGCAGAATTATTGCGACGTGATCTGCTTCCTCTGGCCGATCATCCGCCCGTCGTCATGTCTGAGGTTTCGAGGGTAGCCGTCGAATTTCTCGACGCGCGCGCGACGTGCGGCACCGGCCGGGCTCCGACGCTTCCGATTCGCGGATCTTCGTGGTCCAATACGGTTCGAGCGCATCGCGAAATCTCTCCATGGTCGCCACACGCCGCCCGCCCGCGCCGAGATCGAAGGTCCGGACGTTCCGCGCCGCGCCCGGAGCCGGCCGTGTATGCGCGGTGCTGGCGGCGCTTCTCGGTGGCCTGCTCGCGGCCCCGTTCGCCCACGGGCAGGGCGCGGACGATCCCGAGGCCGAGATGCGGGCGCGGGTCGCCGCGGCCTTCCCGGATGCCGGCCTCGTGCTGTTCCGCAAGATCCGGCCGATCCCCGCCGAGGCGGGGCCGACGGTGGCGTTCTGCGGTCAGGTCAGCACCGGTCCCGCCGAGCGGGGACGGGCGGATTACCACCTGTTCCTGTACGATCGGACCGACACGGCCGAGACCGTCCGCATCCTCGGATCGGAATCCCTCAACGGCTATCGCGTCGGCCGGAAGCTGATCGGCGCCCTGCGGCGGGTCGGCTGCCTGTGAGGCGGAGGGCGCGGGCGTTCCGTCTCACACGTGACGAAAATGTGGCAGAAGCTTGACTATTCTGCCGTGATCGGTTTATAGCTTGACCGTGGCGTTGCAGTTACACCCCCGAGTCCCGTGGAGGTTCGGATGTGCGCGCGGAAGACCTTCTACATTTTCGTCTCGGCCTCGGACGGTGAGCAGTTCTGCGCCGTCCGGCAGGATCAGCCGATCCCGTCGCTCCTCGACGGCGTGCGCTGGACGTATGTCGGCTGCATCGACATCACCCGGGACAGGCCGTACGGGTTCGACGCGGACGCCGCGCACGCGGCGATGCGGAGCCGCGGCGTCTACTTCTACCGGCGCGAACTGATGTTCCGCCGGGCCAACTTCCTCCTCGAAGCCGCCTGATGCGCCTTCGCCCCGGAGCGATCCTGGGCGGCGCACTGGCCGGCGCGCTGGTCGTCGGCGGTCTCGGGTTCGCGCCCGCCGCCGAGGCGCAGATGCCGACGCGGGTCGGCACCTGTGCGGCGACAACCATCGCGCGGATCGGGACGCGGTTCAGCGACACGCTCGCGAGGCCGAAGGGCGACGGGATCGACGAGGGGACGAGCGTCGATCTGAAGAACGGCGTCTACGGCGTGTCCTACGCGTATGTCGACGCGGTCGCGCGCTCGCGGGTCGGCGACCCGGTGATGACCTGCCTCGTTCTCCTGCCGACCGGCTGCCCCAGGGGCGACGATCGCGGCAAGATGTACACGACGACCAACCTGCGCACGCTGGATTCCTGGACATTGCCCGACTCGCAGCACATGTGCGGCGGGGCCTGAACGGGCCTCCGTGAACCCGCCGCTCGGACGAGCGCGCGGCCTCCCGGGGCCGGATTCCGGGCGCCGGTGAAGAGGAGAGGGATCCGTGTCGGTCAGGAACGGTCTTGCCGCCCTCGTGCTGGCGGCGGCGGGCGCGGCGCCGGCCCCCGCCTGGGCGTGGGGCGTCCCCGGATGCACCAACCTTCCCGAGTACAACCGCGCCCTGGGCGCCCTGCAGGGCATGACGAGCGCCTGCGAC
>NZ_BBUX01000030.1:0-64423 GCF_000974725.1 Methylobacterium sp. ME121 | reverse complement strand
GCCTCGCCTTGATCCGCCTGACGCCCATGCCCGTCACGTCATCCGGCAGCCAGGTATCGGTCCACGCTGTCCCGGGCGAGATCGGACGTGGCGTCGTCAAGGCCGGCGACGATCCGGTCGGCCATCTCGGCCGGCAACTTGATCACGATGTCCTGATAGTACGGGTTGGGATGGTCCGTCAGGTACACCTGCTTGGCGCGCAGCAGCGTCTCGAAGCGATCGAACGAGCCGATCGGACTGGGCCTGAAGACGTTCCTGATGTTCACGATCGAGCGCCTCAGATCCTTGTCCGCCGCCCCGTCCACGCCGGCGAACCCATCGAGGAACAGGTAGACGCGGTACAGGCCGTCCCGGACGTCGGGATCGTTCAACCTGACCATGTTGCGCCCACGCTTTATCAGGTAGGCGGCGAACGCCTCGATGAAGCCGTCGAGCGTTATGCGTGCCATCTCAGCCGACCCCGAATCGATCCCGACATGCGTGCCTGCCACGGAACATATCAAGAACTCCTTAACCAGCCATCGTGCACCGCGCCGCGGTCCGCGTCGAGCTTGGCAGGGCCAAGCCACCGAACCGACCGGCCTTGGCGCCCGAACGTCCGTTCTCGACCGCCGGGCTAGGACTCCGGCCCCGCGACATAACCGCAACTCGCGTGACCGGCCAGCGAGGCGGGCGGCGGATCACCGCGGCGGAGCTGACCGAGGCCGATTCCCTCCGCCCAAGCATCGGCCCTCGCTGCGTCCTTGTCACGAGCGCTGCCCGGGCCCGGAAAACCTGTCGGGTCTCCTCGGGTCACAGCCGGTCGCGCTCGTCGACGAACCCTACCCGCCTTCCCAAAGCGGCCCGCACATCCGTGAACGGTTCGTAGACCCGATGCCACGCCTCGGCGGGGGGCGGCAGCCGGTCGACGCAGGCCACGCAGGAGCGACCTTTCGCTGTTAGGCCCGCGCGTCCGGCCCCTGCCGCCGCACCTGCCGATTGGGAGCGTCGAGCTGCCGGTCGGCTTCGAAGCGGCTCCCAACCAGAACCAAGTTGGCCCGTTGGTTCCTCTACCAAGATCGGGAAGGCCGCAGGGTCCTGACCGGCGCCGACCGGGGCCTCACTTCGAATCGAAATTCCTTCGGTCTTCGAGGATGTTGGCTCTCCCGAGGGAGGGCGCCCTTCGGCTCCGACTCACATCTATCTAAGCTTTCAGGACGTCGATCGTCGCTTGCTCGATCCGCTCGAAGGCGGAGACCACGTCCAGGTTCTTTTGGTAGGCGCCGATGGCGTTGCGGAGATCCATGGTTTCCGCAACGCTGTTCACATTGGGCAACTTCACCAAGCCCGCGGCGTCCGCAGCAGGGTGGTCGGCCATCCGCCTGAGCGGAAAGGCCGAGGTGTTGGCGGCGACGCGCAGCCTCGGGGACGGATCCTCGCCGACGGGTTCGAACAGGACATGCCTGCGTCGATAGGGGTCGCCTCCCGGCGTGGCCGCCGTCGATTCTGCGTTAGCGAGATTCTCCATGATGACTCGCAAGCGCGCTGCCTGCACCCGCATGCCCCCGATCGCCAGATCGCGCCCCGTGACCTCACCCATCGATGCATCAAACCCGCTTGTGCACTGAGGCCCCTCGCGGACAATTGATCGTCGGCATGGTTAACGATTGGTGAAAGCCACCCCTCCTCGATCCGGTGCAGGCGCGAAAGATACCGTTCCGACGCTGGCCCCGTTGCTTGTGCAGGCATCCGGCGGACTGCGCGCGACCGCATTGCCGCCCACAACGCAGGCAAACCAGGACGTCCGCAGCTGAGCCGCCACCGACGGTTGGCAACGATCGTCGACCTACCCGTGCGACGTCGTCGGACCTGTCTTCGAACTCGAACCGACGACCCGACAGATCAATCGACGCCGGGTCGTCGCGATCATCTCCTAGATCCCCGGCCCCGGTTTGGATGGGCAGTCGAGATCCACGTTGACCACGATCTCGCCACCGCGGTCGCGCGCCTGCAGGACTCAATCGGCGGAAAGATCGCGATCAGTGCAGGCATCAGCCCATTCGGGCGAGCGGCCGAGGCTCACGATCTCGGCAAGACGCCTGCGACGCATGTCGTACTGTCGTCGTCCGCCGCGGCGGCGGGGTGCGCACGATCACGATGCTGTCTTGGACACCTCTCGGGCTGGCCAGTCCCCCGTTCCCGATCACTTGGCGGCGGCTTCGTGTCTTTCGGAGCAACGCAAACACCCGCGCTCGCTTCGCCCCTGAGCCGTCCGGAACCAAGGGCGATCCCGAGGCGAAGCGGCGCGTGCGAGGAACCGGTTCGATGGATGGCGGAGTCGATGCAGCCGGGGCGGACGTGGGGCTCCTCCGGGGCCGGGCCAGTCCTATCTGCTCGGTATGATCCTTCCGTCAGCCCCGACCTTGACCTCGTGCCCCTCGCCGTTAGTCACCACCGTGATTTTGTATTGCACGCCGTCATCCTCGCGTTCGATTTGAGCTTCCGCGACCTTGCCGCCAGTTTTCGCGGCAATGACGGCCGCCTGCCTTAAGCTCAAATCGACATCTCGCAGGTTAGACGGCTTCAATGAAGTGAAATAGCTTTCGATCGGATGATCGTCGCTTTTGGTCACCTGACCGGAATTAGCGTCGACACGATGATGGGTGAGCTTGCCATCGTCGCTGAGCAGCTTGACCTCGTAGCAAGGCTTGCCAATCCCGCCCTCGAACTCGGCCATGATAGCGCGGCCAGGCCCCTCGCCCTCGGCAATCTCCAGGGCTTCGACCAGAGAGACCTTGGCGGCCGGCAGCCCTTCGTAATCGCGCTCTCTGTGGCCGGTCGTGCCGTGGGCCAATTGCACGCCGCTCGAAGGGATAGCCGCCGGCGCCGCAATTCGGGCGATCGCGCCCGTCTGAGCCGTGGCGAGGCCAACCATGATTGGCAGCGCGATGGAAAGGGCAATTCGGGACATGGCGTCTTCCGTCGGTTCTCGAACAGTTACGAAGCAGTGCGGTCGCGGCGCAAGTGCAACAGGGCGGCCAGAGGCAGCACCTCCGGCCGTCAGAGATTTCACGATGCCTGGTTCAGGCTTGCACCCGAGCCGATGATCGTCTTCCTCGCATCGATGTTTCCGCCCGACGGATGCCGCAGCGGATGGGATTGCTGCGCTTTTTACACTGCGTATCGATGCCGCCCCATACCCTGCCGCGCAATATCAGGACTCGCATGAGAGAGCGCGTCGAGACCTACCACATGGCGTTTGGCACGACCGTCGCGGACATCCTTCGCAAGACCCAGCTGTCGCTCGGTATCCTCAAGCGCGTGATCGGTTTGAACGACAGCCTTAGCGTCGGCCCGATCGACCCACCCGCCCCGGGTATCCGACCCGCCTGGGGCCGGTCCATCCTGGGAGCGAAGTCCTTTCACCCAGGCGAACTCGATGGCGAACCGGATAGGCCGCCGTCGGGCACAGGTACACGGCGGCCACGGTACGGCGCGCGCGAGATCGGCCGCGTCCGGCGGCTCGATCCGGACGCGGCGCTCCATGCGGCCACACCTGAGGATCGCCAAGCACGCGCCCGCCGCGACCAATTCGGTCGAAGGAACTCATTTCGCTGGAACTCGAAGTCGTCGATCCGTGGCGAGCGACCATCGGTTCCGTCGGCTGGATCAAAAGGGAGAGCGTGATGCTGCAGTCGGCGTGCCGCCGACCGCAGCATCTAACCAGGCTATCGGCGCCGCCGGCGACCATCACAGTCCGATGGTGACAGCTGAGATCGACCGCGGCTGTCAACCAAGAAGCGGGGCCGCCGACTACGAGCGTATTCATCGGTCACCCATCCCTTTCGCCCACGGCCTCCGCAACGTTTCATCGAACACTATCTGCGCCGCCCATGAATTGGGCCCCATCGATTTGAAGCCTACGTGACCGAGGCTTCAGTTTGTATTCGCGCAGCTCGTGCATGATGGAAAGGTGAACGTGACTTCGTTCATGGGTCGTCAGCCGTATCCGCCGCGCTTGCCGCTCCGTTCTTGGGGCCGAGCCGCATGCCCCTCACGTTCTCGCCGCCATACGGCTTCCGGACCGTTTCGGGGTTAGAGGCTGCGTCGGCCTCTCCGATCCCTGAACCAGGCGCGCAAAGAACAAAATACCAGGCTCACATATCAGGCCTTCGCAAGAAGCGGCACATAGGATATTGAATCTCAGCAACTAATATACCTATCCTTTGATGGCGAAGTTTTGTTTGCTATAGGCCTTCCGATTTTTCATATCGTCACCGAAATTAGAAACAATATACATTTTGGCGTGGTCTACCATGGAAAAGCATCGGACCAAATCTACCAGCCTGCACAGGAAAGCAATAATTCAAATTTTGGCTCATCAATCAACAAACCTCGCCTGAAGAATCAGCAGGGCAATAACATTTATAGGGACAAATATGTCCTATTACTCCGATATGTTTGGAAATCATGACCGCACCCCCCCGTCACCATCTAGGGAATGCTGCGGGATCGGCTCTACGGTGGCGCTTGGCGGCCAAGGCGTGCATCGCAGCCCGCCAGACCGGCTCGGGCCGCTCGGGGTCAAGAAGCTCACCGTCGCTCAACGGCTTCACGACCTCAACGGCTGATGCGTCGAGCGGGACCAGGGTACGCCCCGCCTCCCGGCGCAGAGCCTCGATCGTGGTGATGAGCGAGCCCGTGCGGGAATGCGATCTTGCGACCTCATCCGGCGGAACGCCGAGATGCTCGCCTAGAAGAGCGTTCCGCAAGCCGCGGATTCCCGCCGCGACCGCTCGATCGGTTCCTTGATCGGACGCGGCCTCGACGGCCAAATCACATTCCGTATCCAGACCCATCGAGCGGTTGTTCAGGTTGGATGAGCCGATCTTCAGCACCCGGTCGTCGACGATCATCACCTTTGCATGCACGTAGATCGGCTGCCCGTTCGCCGTCACGGGACGGTAGATGCGGAAGCGCCCATAGCGATCCGCCGAGCGGATGTGTGCCAGGACGCGGCTTCGGCCCCGCCCCATCGCCTTTTCCTCAAGCCAACCGACGGCGCGAGCTGTGTTGATGACAACGATCTCGGCTCCATCCGGCTCCTGTAGGCGGGCAGCAACGGCCTCGGCGACGCAGCGTGCGGCGAAGTATTGGCTCTCTATGTAGATCGTGTGCCGAGCGGCTGTGATGGCGGCGAGGTAGAGTCGCTCGATCTCATGCACGCCAGGGCGGCTATGATAGGCAGGCGCGGTCCGAGCGATTCCGACCGCCACGTCGCGCAGAAGCGGCGTCAACCCATCAGGCCAAGGATCTTGCACGGGCGGACCGGGCGGCGCGATCCGCTCGCCGGTGGCATGCCGCCAGCGCTCGCGAGCGAGGGTACCCAGGGCCGCGGCAGCCGCGCCGTCTACCGCGACCGTGGCATCGTGGAACGGCGCGTAGGGCCGCCCTGACGGGCGCACCCTCCGTCCATCATGATCATCGTGGGCGCGGGTATCCCAGCGGTCGTCTGTCATGTCGATGCCGCCGCAGAAGGCGAGCGCATCGTCGATCACCACGATCTTTTGGTGATGCGAGGCCCCGGGCGGGTGGGCGCTGTCGAGTCGGAACTGGAAGCCGCGAGCGCGCATCCAATTCAGGAGGTAGAGTGGCGTAGTTCCGCGCGCCAGGGTGCCAAGGAGCCCCAAATTCCACTGCAGCACCCGAATGCTGAGCTCTGGCCTGCGCCGACCGAGTTCCGCCAGGAACGGCCCAAGCTCCTCCGGCAAGCCCGGCAGCGGGTGATCGGGATCGAGCTTGATGCGAGTATCGAACTCCCAGCCGATGAACAGGATCGCATGGCGGGCGCCCAAGAGAGCGCTGCGCAGATGAGCGAAGTATGCGGCAGCATCGATGATCGGGGCAAAACGCGCTGTCCGCTCGATACGCCAGCAGGTCAAGCTTGGCTGCAGCAACTCTGTGCCGCCTGTGAGCGCGACCGGTGCCGTGTGGGGTGGATGATGCATCAGCGCGTCTCGTTCTCCCGATACCTGCTCGCTGCATCGTCGCGCTGGCACGATGCGGGCTTCGCTTTGGCGCCCCGGTATGAACCCGCGCCTACTCGGCGCGTTCCCGACGTGAACCGCGGCGGTGAAGGCCGCGGCTCGGTGCCGCTTGAGGGGAGATTGCGCTGGTCGACTGGATTGTGATTGCGATCGAGCGGACCGGCTCCTTCGGCGTCTTCCTGCTGATGCTGGTCGACAACATCTTCCCGCCGATCCCCTCCGAGCTTATCATGCCGTTGGCAGGCTTTGCCGCGGCACGCGGCGAACTCAGCCTCGTCGGCGTGTTCCTCGCCGGCTCGGCCGGATCGCTCTCCGGAGCGCTGATCTGGTACGGCGTGGGGCGCTGGCTGGGGCGCGAGCGCCTGAGACGCTTCGCCGCCCGGCATGGTCGTTGGCTGACCCTGAGCCCGGCGGAGGTCGACCGGGTCGGCGCCTGGTTCGCCCGACGCGGTGGCGTGACCGTTCTGATCGGACGCGTCGTCCCGGGCGTGCGCAGCCTCATCTCGGTGCCGGCCGGGGTTGCCGCAATGCCGCTCACGCCCTTTCTGGTCTGCTCGACCCTGGGCACGATCGTCTGGACCGGGCTGCTGACGGCGGCCGGATACTGGCTTGGCGAGAACTACCTCCTAGTGGGCCGTTTCGTCGAGCCGATCGGCAATGGCGTGTTGATCCTGGCGCTCGTGCTCTATCTCTACCGTATTGCCACCTTCGAGCCCGGGACGGGCGCTCGGGGCTGAGGCATGGACAGGCGGGCAGGCCGAAGCATGATGCGAAGGATCCCGCGTGAAGCGCTTTCTGATGCTGGTTGCCGTCGCTGTCGCGGCAACCCTTCCGGCCGTCATCCTCCGCTTCGGGGGCTGGCGGTTGAGCCCCTTTGTCGATGTCGCCGCATTCGGCATCGCCATCCTGGCCGCTGGCTTTTTGCTGTCCTGGGGCGCTGAGACGGCCGAGCAGTACGTCTCCCAAGGCCTCATCCTTGCAGCAGTGGCGCTGGTGACCGTGCTGCCGGAATACGCCGTCGACATCTACTATGCCTACATGGCTGGCGCTTCCGGCCCGGACTCGCGGTACGCGCAGTACGCGGCCGCCAACATGACGGGCGCGAATCGGTTGCTCGTCGGCCTGGCCTGGCCGCTGATGGTGGCGCTGCACTGGATGAAGGACCGCCACCGCTCGATCGGCCTCGCGCCCGGCAACGCCGTCGAGGTCGGGTTCCTATTGGTTGCCAGCCTCTACGCCTTCGTGATCGTCCTCAAGCGCACCATCTCGCTCGTCGACTTCGTCGTGCTTCTCGCGATTTTCGGAACCTATGTCTGGCGCGTGCGCAGCATGCAGAAGAGCGACAATCCGGAGGAAGCCGAGGAGCCGGGACCAGCCGCGGCGCTCGACACACTGTCTCCGGGCCTGCAATGGGCGGCAATGGCCGGACTTGTGGCGACGGCGAGTGGCGTGATCCTGGTTTCAGCCGAGCCCTTCGCCGAGGCCATGGTCAACACGGGCCGGGCGATTGGGCTCAACGAGTTCCTGCTGATCCAGTGGCTGGCCCCCCTGGCCAGCGAGGCCCCGGCGATAACGGTGGCGGTTTTGTTCGTGCGTGCCAACCGTGCCGGTGACGGGCTGATCGCGATGATCAGCGACAAGATCAATCAGTGGACCCTGCTCGTCGGCATGCTGCCGCTCGCCCTGAGCATTGGTGCGGGCGCGACGAGCCCCCTGCCACTCGATACGCGCCAGGGCGAGGAGTTCTTCCTGACGGCGGCCCAGTCGCTGCTCGGCATCGCGCTACTGCTGCGCCTACGCTTCGGGCTGGTGTCCGCGCTAACGTTGGCTGGTCTGTTCGCCGTTCAGGTCGGGCTGGCCTTCGTCTACCGCAACGACGAGGCGCGCACGATCACGACGCTGACTTGGCTGGCTTGGACTTACCTTGGGCTGGCCGGCCTCCTGTTCCTGGTCAATCGGCGGCGGCTCGTTGCTCTGCTGCGCAGCGCAATCACGGGCGATGTCTCCGACGTCGAGCCGTCCGAAAACAGGGACGATCCGGCCCCGCGGCGGGGCGGGCGAGAAGCCAGTTCGCTCGTTGGCTGAGACGATCTAGCCCAGGCGGCGGAGGGGATTCCGCGTGGGCTAGATGTTTGGTCGCGGAGCTTGGTGGTGCGGGTTCTGGATAAGTAGGGGGGCGCACCCTTCCAGGCTTTGCAGATCGCTCCGTAGGGCGTGAGGCCGCATGGCCCCGTTCGCGTTCGGGGCAGCTTATTCGCGGCCGTCGATGACTGGCGCGGTCGCTCTCGAAGAGCGCACAGGGCTCAAGGGTCGCTTATTCCGATCTCAAGGGGCGCTTATTTCAGGCCACGCTATGCATACCGGCGAGCCGAAACGCGTCGCCGGCAATCCGCAAGGTTGAGACCCCGCTCAGCCAACCCCGTCCGGCAGGAAAGGCGAGGGCAAATGAGGCCTGGCGAAGGGGCATGCGCCACACGGATCCCGCGCTGTCGATGCGGCCAGATCCGGGCATGCGCAGGTGCGATGCCGCCTCTCCGCTCCAAGAAATCGCTGCGTCGCCCAACTCGGTTGTCAGTAGTTGACGCTGATCTGCCAAACGGCGCCCGGGAGCGTGTCCTCGGCGCGATGCCCGCCGCTAGCGTCGATGCCCTCGTATCCGTTCGACGTCTCAAAAAGCAAACCGTGGGAACGGCCTTCGATCGAGAAGACTTCCCAGGCCGATCGAACGGTCGCCACTTTACGCCCGTACGAGAGTTGGGCCGGGTGAGACTGCCAGGTCTCGATCGGGTCGATGAGAACGACCGTCTCGGATCCTTCGACGTCCGCTAGCCGATAGTGCGACGGCGCGGTCGCCACCACCCTCGCCGGACCGTCTCGCGGTGGCCCGAAATCATTGGATCGCTCGCGGACGGTGCGGAGCCGACACCGGTTCCAGTGCCTCACCGCCTTCACCCTGCCCATCGCGGGGAACAGCGCCAAGTCGCCCCGGCTCAACCTCGCGGCGAGATCGAAGCCATGTCCCGTCAGGTTGGCCCCGGTCGGCGTACCATCGGCCGCGCGGCACACCACCGCCAGGTCATCGGTCTCGAAGGCCCGGAGAACGTACTCAAGGCGGCGCTGCAACGTCGGCATGTCACGCGGCGCGACGCGCAAGCGTTCATCCGCCTCAGCCATCCGCCGCGCCAGGTCGACCGCGCATGTTCGGTCCTCGAACTCAGGCCAGCGGTTGTCATTCGCGCTCATGTTCGGCCCTCGCGGCGATGTCATCACGCCTCGTCGGTCCGCACCAGGCCGAGGAGCGCGGCCTCGTCATCCGACGCGATCGCCGCGGCGCCCGCCGTCAGGAGCCTCGGCCTGGGGGCTTGCCGGACCCGACCGGTCAGGGTCGCCTGCCACCGCGCGAGCCGGGCCCGGTCGAAACCGGCCACGTGATGGTACTCGACGATGAAGGCGGCCGCCTCGGCGATGCGCCGCCCGACGAGTTCGCGTGGCAGGTACCCGTCGTCGTGCCAGGCCGGCGGCACGACGTGGTCGCGATCATGCCGGACCAGCGCGTCGACGAGCCGTCCGATGACCGGCGTGGCGGCCTCCCGCGCCTTCCGGTCGAGCGTCTCCGCCCGCCGGGCCTGGGCTCGCTCGCCGCGAATCTTGCGGGCCTGCTCCTGTTGCGTCAGACCGCGGATCCGGACCGCGCGGCGGCCCTGGAGCGCGAACGACATCTCCCGGTCGATCAGCCGGTGGCGCGGCTCCCCGCCCGGGCCGGCCTCGACCGAGAGGAGCCGCAGGCGGTGGCACCGGCCGGCGAAGGCACCCGCCGCCTCGTATGCACGCGGATCGGGATCCGGCCGGGGGAACCGTTCGATGCGGCGCGACCGGCTCGCCATGAGCCGTGCGTGGCGGTCGACGAATTCGCGGATGCCGAGCACCCCGTCGGGGCCGAACGTCTCTAGCAGTGACGCGTTCAGGTCGACGGGACGGACCGCGGCGGGATCCGCGTCTTCACGACTGAACGCCAGATCGAACGCCTGCCGGCACTGCTCCGGATCGCCTTGCGGTCGCGCGCGGTCATCGCCGGCGTGCGGGAACGCTCCCTGTCGGTCGAGGGCGAACATCCTCGACAGGTCGCTTCCCGTGCCGGGCATGTGACCATCGCATTCTTCACTTCGGTCGGGCATCGCGATCGTCTCCGGGCCGGCGACAGGTCCAGGCGGACCCGACGCCATGCTCACTGCCGTTCGCTCGCGAGAAAAGCCCGAGGCGGTAGCAACTTCACCGAGCGCATGGCCCATGCCGCCCGAGGCGGCCGAAGCACAGTCGAAGGGCCTTGCGAGGCTTCTTGAGGGCCGCCCGAACGCAACTCCGGGGCGGGAGATGAATCCCGGGTCGCCGAACACAAACCGATGAGCGGGCGGCTGAGGGGCCTTCCCGGCTGCGCTCAAACCTGTGGACAAACCCAGCGACCGGCCGCGGCGCCGCCCGCGATGCGCCCGCCGATGAGCCGCGAGCGCTTCGCATGGCCCTCGGGCAGGCCTTCTTCACCGCGATCATGCGGCCTCTTTCCCCGCATGACGCCCGCACCCACGTCCAGCCTGTGGCGGCTGACCACGAGGCCGCCCAGGGAGGTCCGGACCCGACGGACCGACCGCCCGCGCCGGGATCGCCGAAAGTCCAGGGGCCCGGGGACGCGCTCGACCGTCCTCACAGGTCCTCGGTGTTGCGGCACGCGTCCGGGTACCCGGAACAACCCCAGAACTTGACCCCGACGCCGCTGATCCTGACGCGCATCGTACGGCCGCATGCCGGGCAGACCTTCCTCGCGAACGTGCGCTGGTCCTTGGCGAGGGCCATGATGCGGACCTCCGATGCGCCGTCGCCGAGCAACGCCTCCGCGCACGCGGCGGTCGTGCCGCCCGTCGTATAGACGTCGTCGACGAGCAGGATCTTGGCTCGCCCCCAGGTGAACTCGGATTCGAATGCGCCCTTGACCGCCTCGCGCCGTTCGAGGGGCCCGAGCGCCTTGTAACCCTCCACCTCCCGCGTGCAGCGCAGCCCGTCGCGCTCGACCTCCACCTCGTCCGGCATGTGCTGCGCGGCGACGCCGAGCAGCGCGGCGAACCTGTTGCGCGCCTGGGAGGGCTTGGGGGGAACTGGAACGACGATGTCGGGGGTCCAGTCCAGGCGGTCGACCGCCTTGCCGAGGGCGCGGCCGAGCGCCTCGGCGGGCCCATCGTCCTCCTTCAGCCTCAGCACGGCCTCGGACAGCCGGCTCCCGGCGTGCCTCGGGTCGGAAGTCGTGAAGTACCGACCCAGCGCATAGACCCCCGGGCCGTCGTCGCATCGTAGGACGGACCCCCAATGGCCGTAGTACGGCCGGCCCGCCGCGAGGCTCTCGCCGACGTAGGGCAGGCTCCCGAGCCGGTCGGTCCTCAGGAGGGTCGACGGCCTGCCGACGAAGATGTCGGGGGCGGCCGACGAGAACTCGAAGGGCGACGTCGGGCTCCACCCCACCCCGACGGACACGATCCCCGCATGGTACGAGGCCTCCACGTCGCCCACGTCGTCGCCGACGTAGTGGACGTCCGCCCCCGCCGCGACCCCGAGCCGACTGAGCGCCTCCAGGAGGGGGGCGGGGTCGGGCTTATGGTCCGCGGTGTCCTCGTAGCAGACCAGCACGTCGTAGGGGATGCGGAACAGCCTCGTGATCTCCTCGGCGTAGGGGCGCGGGGAGGACGTGACGATCCCGACGCGGTGCCCCGCCATCGACAGGGCCGCGGGCATCTCGTGGGGCGCGACGCCCCCGGGAAGCGCGCGGAACGCCCTGACCAGGTGCATGTTGGCGGCCACGAGGTGCCACTGCTGGGTCTTGCGCAGCGTCGCGAGGGCGGACGTGTCGACGAGGGTCATGTCGAGGTCGAACAGGAAGGTCTTGGTCATGGCGTCCGCCGGCCCCCCCGCCATCCGCGCCAGGGACACGCCCCGGGGCGGCGGCCACGCGTCGCGTGCCGTCGGGCAGCCTGGCGCCACCCGCAAGACACGCGCCGGACGACGTTTGGCCCGACTCGGCGTGCAAGCGCCGCCCAGGCTATCGGCGTACCGTGACGTCGGCAACGTCGGCGGTCCGGCCTCGACCCTCGGCCGCCGGCCCGGGTTCCCGCCGGGACGCCGCTCAGATCATCGATATCTGGGCCGTCGCCCTCCCCTCCCCTCCGGGGCGCGCCGGGGACAGCCGCCCCTCGATGGCGTCGAGCATCGCCGGGTAGTCGTCGCCGCTCTCCAGCGGGATGGCGACGGCATTCTCGCCGAACCTCCGGAGGAGCAGTTCCGCATACTCGCCCGTGGCCCCGACCATGGCCGACAGCCTGCGCCCGGGCACTTGCGTCAGCGCGAGGATGCCCCGGCTCTTGGGTTCCTCGGCGTGCCGGGCCCGCGGCACCGGCGCGAACAGGAGGCGCCCCTGCATGAGGGTGAAGCGCACGGTGTGCATCGACCCGCCCTTGACGTCGGTCTGCATGACGAACGTCGCCACGGACAGGCCGCTTTGCAGCCGATCCCTCTGCACGAGGTTGCGGGGGGCCGGCGGGATCCCGAACGCCTGCTCGCTCAGCAGCGCGCCGCCCCCGTCCACGATCTCGTCGGCGAGCCTCGCGTTCTGCCGGGGATACACGCCGTCCAGGCCGCCGCCCATCACGGCCACGGTCCGCCCCCCCGACCGAAGCGCGGTCGCGTGGGAGAGCTCGTCGACGCCGATCGCGAGGCCGCTTACGATCGTCCAGCCGGCCTCCACGAGCCGCCGCACGATGGCGGCCGTGACCTTCCGGCCGAATTCGCTCGGTTCCCTGGTGCCGATGCAGGCGACGCTCCGCTCGATCGCCCGGAGGTCACCCTTCGCGTAGAGGATCGGCGGTCGGTCCTGCAGGTCCCGGAGCGCCGCGGGATAATCCCCGTCGTGGACCGAGAGCACGCGTACACCGAGCCGGTCGGCCTGATCCAGGGTCCGGGCCGCCCTGGCGAGCGCATCCGCGACGGCGTCCGCGTCCCGGAGCGACGCCGCGGCCGCCGCCGTGACGATGCCACGCAGTCCCCGCGGCTCGGCGTCGAAGACCTCGCCCAACGTGCCGAAGCGCTCGGCGAGGCGCTCCGCGCCCGTCGGTCCGAGGCCGCGCAGGGACATCAGCGCGACGATGCCGGCGGGGCTCTTCGTGTCGATGTCCCTCATGAGCGGCACTTACCCCTGTCCGTCGCCGACGCGCGGGCGTCGGCGCCCGCCGAATCCGGCGCGCATCGTACCACGGCGTCGTGAACGACTCCTCCGCCGCGGCTCGGCGTCGCGCTCGTCCGTCGCGTCCGTCGCTCAGGCCGAACCCGGCGCGCGCCGCGAGCGGTGTCCGGGCGGGTCTCGACCCTTTCGCCCGGACCGCAGGGATTGAGGTCACGGGCCGGTGGCATCGACCTGGATGGCCGCCAGGGCCGCCAAGACCCTCGCGTCGGCGGCCAGCGCGTCCCAGTCCTTCGAAAGGCGAGCCATCCTCAATCGTGAACTGCAAGGCCCCGTCGATGACATGGTCCCGGCGGATCGCCGCGACGCAAGGCGCGGGGCCAGCCCACAAAACGCTCGGGCGATCAGAGCGATCTCGGATACATCGCAGGCTGCCTAGCCTGGCTCGATTCGGCTTCGCGCACGTCGGGACGCGATCCGCCGACGCCCGCCAGACTTCGAACCGGGCAGACTTCGAGCCTGGCAAAGCGGACTGCACACCGTCCACCTCGATAAGGGAATGGATCGACCGGTCAAACCGGGCCGGTCAAGGCAGGCGCGGATGGTCCGGCCCCATGACCCCGTCGCGTATATCGAGGCGCCAAACCCAGATGGGCCGGCTCGCGACGATCTAGCTGACCCAAGCATGATCGCGACGCGGCTTTCAATCGCAAGTGGAGCTGGGTATGCTGATGCAGCTCTCTGGTTCGGCAGGATAGGCGGAGCTAGACGATGCCGGAAATGCGCGAGACGATCCACTCCCGCCTGCAAATGATCGCCAGCCTGCTGGGCGTCCCCGTACAGGATTTGATTTCCGGGACGGTGCCCCGGCGGTTGTGGGCCGACAACGAGTGCATGCGCCTATGGCGCGGCCTCAGGACCGAGGCTGGCCGCGATGCCGCCCTCGATGCCCTACGCAGCATCTTGGAAGCGGAACGGCGTTGAGTGGTGTGCGGCTCCCTTGCCGGCGCGATCCACTTCGTTCCGGCTAAACGGGTGGCTGCTTCCTTCAGCGTGCCGGCTTAGCTTGCGGCCACGTCAGGGGCGCGCGTTTGTTTCTCCGGGTGAAGGCATCCGTACCGGGCTTACCGGGCGAGACAGGATCGTCAGCCTTGGCGACGACCAGTCAACTCACGCCGCAGCGTCGCCCGCGAAGCCCGAGCCGGCGGCCGGTCAGGATGCCCTGTCGGCGCCGTCGAGGGAACCACCGCCGATCCGGACCAGTCCCAGCAAGACACCCACCGCCCGCGTCTCAAGCGATGGTCTTCGAGCCGGCCTGGGCCGGGACGACCATCGCACGACCAGCGGAACAGAGCCGCCAAGCGTCCACGAACCGCCCCAGGTGGGGGCTCGCCGCCCGCGCGCGGTCGAGGTGGTCCATGAGGTCGAGGACCGATCGATCGTGCCCGGTCGCGTCCGTCCGTCCGGACAGGTGAGCCCAGCGCAGGTAGAGCGCGTAGAGGTTCAGGCAGTCCGTCTCGCAATACGCCCTGACCCTCTCGGTCTCGCCCGCGGCGACCATCGCCGACACGCGGGACCCGTGCTCGCCCATCTTGCCCGGCAGGCCGATCGAGGCCGCGGCCTCGTCGAGGGTCAGCCGCTGCGCCGCTCCGTGCTCGGACGTCGCGTCCATCAGGTCGTTGTGCCAGTCCAGGGCGAACCGATGCCGGTAACCCTCCCACCGCGTCCCGCGGCGGAACCAGGCGGGCGCCTCGACGCCGTGCATCATCGACCGCGCCAGGATCGTCGGCATGTCGAACGCCCGGCCGTTCCATGTCACCACGCGGTAGCGGCGCGCCTCGAAGAACCTCCAGAACGCCCGGAGCAGGCGCGCCTCGTCCCAATCCCCCTCCCCGCCGCTGCGGCACGCCGTCACCGCGTACGATTCCCGCCCGCCGGGCTCGCGCAGGATGTCCGCGGTGACGAACGAGATCGCCACGATCCGGTGCCAAGCGTTCTTCGGGAAACGGTCGGGAGGCCAGTCCGGGGGCACCAAGGCGGCGTCGGGGACGGTCTCGATGTCGAGGGCCAGCAGGGCGTCGTGTGGGGCGGCCCCATCGACCGGTCGGGGCCGGACCGGGCGGGCGGCGTCGGCGACGCGCGTGGACGCGGGACGCGGGGTCGGCGCGGGTTCGGGATCGGGCGCGGACGCCGGGCAGGTCTGCATGTCGTCTCCCTCGTCGTTACGGGCCGGCCCACCGCGGCGCCTCAGTCGGCGTTCGGGTCAAGGTCGTCCCAGCCTCGCCTCGAAGAACCGCGCCCGCCGGGCGACGGCAAGCCGTCGAGGCCGTGTGCGAGGTCGTCGCGCGCGTCGAAGCCGGGATCCAGCTCGATCTCGTAGGGCACGCGGAAAAGATCGTCCGGCCGGCGGCCAGACGCCGCCCTCCGAGGCACGGCGAGGAACCCGCGGCCGCGCACGGGGACCGCACGCCTGGCGCTCGTCCCGCTCGGTCCCCGCGCACGGCGGCAGCCCGCTCCCTCCCCGGCGCCGGTCTCGGGCCGGGACGGCTTTCGCGGGGGGCATGACAAGGATGTCCGTGCGCTCATTCTACGCTCCTCGGTGCAAGGGCCGGCCCGCGCCCGGCGGCGTGTCGCAGCGGGGTCCGGAACGGCGGCCGTCCCCGCATCGGGAACGGCCGGGGGCTTGATGGGACGGGCGCCCGGGCTGGCGCCGACGCACCCGGGCGAACTCGGCGACAGGCGTCGGACCACGTCAGGCCCGGCGCGGCATGATGCCGGCCGGCTCGCCGTCCGAGCTCCGACGGGCATGCGTCGCGCCGACCCGCGCGGGCAGCGCACGCCGGCCAGGCGCGCACGCGGCATGGCGCGGCCAACCCATCGCCTCGACGGCGGCGTCGAGCTCCTCATAGGCGTTGGCCAGTCCGACGAGCCGGTCGGACAACGCCAGCTCGGCGGGCAGCGTCCGCGCGGCCATCAGCGTCGCGAGGTCGGCGGCCTCCAGCCGCCTCGCCCCGGGATCGGCCGCGACGCAGAGCGCCAAGGCGGCGAGGAGCATGCCCGTGCGGATGACAGTCGCGTCCGCCTCCCAGGCGGCGAGGCGACGACGCTCGGCCGGCGACAGCCAGGGCAGCGCCATCGGCAGCGCCCGGGTCGCGAACGGCAGGCGCGGCCCCACGGCCGAGGCCAGCTGCGCCCGGGTCCGGAGTTCCGACTGCCCCGGCCCCGCCAGGAACCAGGCCGGGGGCGCCGCGGCGAAGGCCCCGGCGTCCTCCGCGGCGAGATACCGCGCCGCCCTCAGCGCCCGGGAGGCGGAGGCTTCCTGGAAGCCGACCGTGACCACGGCATCGAACTGATTCCGCAAGGCGCGGTCGCGCACACTGGTCAGGGGCAGCGCGGCGACGAAGTCGCCGCCAAGCGAGGTCGCCGCGCGCGCCGCCCGCTCGACCTCGAACGCATTCGCGTTCGGGGCGAGGGCGACGACCGACGTCCCCCCGGGCGCCCCGGCGCCCCCGGCCGCGGGGGCCGCCCCGGCGAGGGCGAGGGTGGTGTCGCCGTGCAAGGCGGACAACCCGAGGCAGAGCATGCGGCCGCACAGCGCGCCCGCGTCGTCGTCGGAGAAGAAAGCGATCTTGGTCACAAGCATGCCCTCCTTGAACGCGTCCCCGGAACGGGACGATGCCAATATACCCATGGGGGTATTTTTGTCCGCCTGTCGCGGCCGCCTTCAGTCGAAGATGAGTCACGAGTCCGTAGCGCGAAGGCAGTCATTCTCCCTTCGGGCTTAGCGCCATGTTCACCAATCGCGCCCTCCGATCAGTCGATGCGCCAAGCAACTCAGTGAGGCGATCGGTGCACCGCCGCCGATGCCTCGTCATGTTGACTCGTTTTGAGAACCCTCCCGCACCGATCGCCGCTCTACTGCACGCGACACTTGGATCAACTTGGGATCAGGATCGACTATCGCCGCAGTCGATTTCGCTGTTTGCTCGCAGATCGAAGACGAGACTATTTCAGTCCAGCGCACTCGATCGCGGAAACGCCGTGTATTCGACCGCGGCCGGGGGCGCCGCGATCGTGGATCGACGACATTGTCCACAGGCGCCACGGCTCACCTGTCGGCGTCCGGCTCGCCCCGGCGGCGCGAGCCCCGGATTATCTTTCTGATCGCCGCGTCGCCGATGTCGCCCTGGCGATCCAGGGCATCGGCCAGCCGACCCAAGGCCGCCCGCCGGGCCCGAACGGCCCCGGAGGCACGCCCGTAGGCCGCCGTCAGGCGCAGGTGCACGGCGGCCGCCACGCCGGGGACGCGCAGCAGGTCGGCCGTGGCCGCCTTCGGGAGCGCCACCAGGGGCGTGCGCGGCGAGAAGCCGAGGTGGGTCTCCATCGCGACGGCGAGGCGCGTCGCCGCCGCGAGGTCCTCCGCGGCCCCGGCCGTCACGTCGCCGAACACGGCCTCCTCCGCGGCCCTGCCCGCCAGCATGATGGCGAGGCGCTCGTCGAGCTGCGCCTCGGTGACGGGACCCGCCCCTTCCCCGGCCCCGATCCACGCCGCGCCGCCTTCGGCCCCGATCGCGGCCGACAGCGACGCCGCCCCCGCCCCGATCGTCGCGGCGGCGAGCACGTGCCCCGCCTCGTGGACCGCGACCCTGCGGCGTACGCTCGCGGGCAACGGCGGCCACGCCTCAGCCGCCGCCGCGGCAAGATCCGCCGCGTCGAGGTCGCGCCCCGCCCGGCGCGCGACCCCGCGGGCCCGGCGGACCACCGCCTCGGCGTCGGCGCCGGTGGCGCCGAGCATCTGGCCCGCGAGGGGCCGCAGGTCGAGGCCCGGCAGGGCGCCGGCGAGGTATCCGCGCAGGATGAGGGCCAGGTCGACGGCGTCCGGCGGCTGGATCCGGACGTGGCGCTCAAGCCGGCCCGACCTCAGGATCGCGGGGTCGATCCGGCCGGGGTGGTTGGTCGTCCCGACCACCACGACCCCCTCACGGGAGGCGGCCCCGGCCAGGTGTTCGAGCAGGGCGTTGACGACCTGCGTGGCGTAATCCCGGCTATGCTCGGGAAAGCTCGCGCGGTCGCCGAAGGAGTCGATCTCGTCGACGAGGGCCACGCAGGGGGAGCGGCGGGCGCGGTCGAAGAACGCGCGCATCGCGCCCAGGGTGTGGCCGAGGTGGCCGTCGCGGGCCGCCTGCCATTGCGCGAGCGAGCCCGCGATCAGGGGGAGTCCGGCGCTGCGGGCCAGCGCCGCCGCGAAGGCCGTCTTGCCCACGCCCGGGGGACCGGACAGCAGGGCCGCGGATTCGAGGTCGGCCCACCGCGGCGCAGCCGGCCCGCCGGCGAGCCACGCCCTCAGGTCGAGGACGAGGGAAAGGCCCCAGTCGCGGGCGGCGCCGTAGCCGTGCAGCTCCTCCAGCCCCGGTCCGCCCCGGTCGGTCCCGACCTTGGCGGACACGATCGCGGCGAGCCTGCTCGCGGAGCCTTCGCCGCCGCGCGCGGCGTGCACGGCCAGGCTCAGGTCCCCGGGATCGCAGAGCGCGGCCCCGGCGGCGGACAGGCGCGACCGCGGCGCCGCGCCCGTCACCGCCTCGACGACGAGGGCGACCTCGGTCGGGTCGAGGGCCTCCACCTCGATCCGGAGCTCGGCGCCGCGCACCAGGTCGCCCGGCAGCAGCCGCGCAGGATCCTGCGAGACCCCGATCACGACGGCGCCGTCCTGGAGCGCCTGCCGGACCTCGCCGTTTCGCCTGTCCGGCTGGTGCCCCGACGACGAGCCGTCGGCCTGCACGATCAGGGCGGTTCCCGCACGGCCGTCGCCGCGCGGGAACCGCCGCCCCGGGTCGACGAGGCACAGCGCGGACGCGGAGGCGACCGGCTCGACCCATTCCATGGCCGGCACGGACACCAGCAGGATCGCGGGGCCGAGCCGGGGAAGCGCGCCGACCCCGCCGACGGCGTCCACCGCGCGGCCGAGGGCGACGGCCGCGCCGGCGAGGTCGGCGCTCGGGCGCCGGGGGCCGTCGAGGAGTGCGTCGACCGCCTCGTCGAAGCTCGCCGCCGGACGGCCGTCCTCGACCAGGAGGGCGAGGAACGCGCGCGCCGTCGCCTCGCGGCGCGGGATCGCGGACGCGGCGCGGGTCGGACCCGCCCCGGCCGTCACGCGCGCCTCCCGCGGCGGGGCCGCGCCGCGCGTCCAGACCGCGCGGTCCACGCCCGCGCGATCCGGGCCAACTCGCCGTGGCCGGGGCGCGACCGCGACAGGGCGCGCAGCGCGTGCGACAGCACGACGCCCGCGGTCGGGTCGCCGTCCCGGTGCGCCAGGACGAGAAGGTTCCCCATCACCAGGTCGGCGAGCGGGCCCTCGGGACCGTGGTGGCGGATCCGGTCGATGGCGACGGCGGCGGCCGCGGCGGGATCGCCGGCCCGGGCCGCGGGCCAGCGGCGCTCGTGCAGGATCGCGGTCGCGGCGACAGCGCCCGCCAGGGCCGTCACGTCGGACTTGGCGATCTCGGACGGCGCCCGGGTCCGCCACAGGGTCAGCGGGCAGCCGCGCGGCGGCATCGTCCCGCCCCGACGCGCCAAGCGCGGGCCGCGTGCTCTCGACATGTCCATGTGCGCTCCCATTCCCAGCTCCGGTGTTCGGGATCGTGGCGGCGCCTCAGGCCGTCACGACGAGGGTCGGGTCGAAGGCGTGCGCCGCCATCGCGTGGCCGCGGCCGCCGGTCCGCGGGTTGGCCACCACGCGCGTCTTGGCGACCCGATGGTCGGCGGCCGCCGGCACGTTGCCGTGTACCCACAGCGACGGGGCCCCCCAGGCCGCCATGGCGGCGGCGGCCTCCGACGCTAGGGACGCCGGCAGCCAGGGGTCGGCGTGCCATCCCTCCCAGTCGACGGGGAGCGAGCGCGGGGTCGGCGCGTGGCACGTCACGACGACGGCCGCGTCGCCCGGCAGCGCGGTGTCGACGCACGCGTTCGGGCCGGGCGGGAGGCCCAGGGAGCCGATCGCCGCGCTCGTCAGCGCGTCCTCGATGAAGGCGCGGCTGCGCGCATGCATCGCGAGGGTGTCCAGGGGCGTCAGGGGGCGTCCGCGGCGGAGCTCGATGCGCCCGGCCTCCTCCCAGGCCGTGCGGGCCGCGACGCGCGCCGGGGGCCGGCCCGACGACGCGCCCAGCTGCCAGTCCGTCCACAGGGTGGCGCCGACCACGACGGTCCCGTCGCCGTGGGCGGGCCCGAACCGGAACGCGTCGTCGGAGAGCAGGACGATGCCGAGATCGGCGGCGAGCTCGCGACCCCGGGCAAGCGCCTCGGCCATCGGCGTCCCGGATCGGTATTCGACGTTGCCGGGCACGACGCAGACCGGCCGACGGCCTTGCCGGCCGTCGAGCGCCCGGGCGAGCCATATCAGGGACGCGGAGAGGCCCGGGCCGACGTTGCCCGCGACCAGCATCGCGTCGAAGGCGGGCAGCGGCTCCGGGAACGCGAGGTCCGGGCGGAGGTCGACGCGCAGGTCCGACAGCACCCAGAAGGCGGGGCGCGGCGAGACCCGCTCCGCGGCCCGCGCGTGCGCCAGGATCCCGGCCATCGCGGCCGGGGCGAGCCAGCGCACGCCCGGCTCCGCCCGGACGGGCGTCCTCGTCCCGTCGGCGCTCGGGCGGGTGTTCATTGCGGGCTCCGGGCCAGCGCGCGATCCCGCACGCGCAGGATCGCCTCGACCGCCCGGCGCAAGCGCCGCAACGAGCCGCCGCGCCAGCGCGCCCGCAACGCGGCGCGCTCGACCGCGTCGAGGGGCAAGTGGAATCGCGGGTCGAACCCCGCCTCCATGGCGACCCCGGCGAGGATGCCCGGGAGCAGGGCGTCGAGGTGGTCGGCGCGTGCCTCCGGGAACCGGACGACCCGCATCCGGTCCAGCAGGGGCGCCGGCAGGACGGCAGGCGCGTTGGCGGTGCAGATGACGGTGACCCACGAGAGGTCGAGCTCGACCTGCAGGCAAGGGTCCGGGAAGCGGGCGGCGTTCTCCGGGTCGAGAGCCTGGAGCATGGAATCCCAGAGCCGCCCATGATCGGTCCGCGTCGCCGCCTTGTCGACCTCGTCGACCATCACGATGGGGTTGGCCTGGGCATGCCGTGCGACGGCCATGAACGGCCGGCAGGGCTCGGACGAGTACCAGCGCCGCTCGGTGCCGCCGAAGGAGCCTCCAGCGTCGTTCGCGCCGTCCACGCGATAGACCCCGACGCCGAGCGACTCGCCCAGCCGCCGGACGAACCGCGACTTGCCGGACCCGGGCGGCCCCGCGATGACCATCGGCGGGGCGTGGACGTGCGGACGCGCCGCGAACGCGCCGAGCGTGGCGTCCACCGCCGCGACGGCGTGCGGGAACTCCTCCAGGAGGGCACGGCGCACGCCGGCGAGGTCAGGGGTCGGGACCAGCGGCAGCGCCGTGCCGATCGCATTCTCGTAGCCGCGCGCCACCTCCTTGGCCTTGCTGTGGCCCGTCCGATTCAGGTGGGGGCAGACCAGGACGTGGCCTGCGGGGACGTCGGCGACCGCGGCGGCCCCGCCGTCCTGCCGGCGGTCCGCCTCGTCCCGGTAGGCGCGCACCATGTCCCGCAGGTCGGCGATCTCGGATTGGGCGCGCGCCTCGCCGTCCCGGCGTCCGTCCCGCTCGGCGGCGACCGTCAGGGGTTGCGCGACGGCCTGCCCGACGACCGCCGCGACCTGCGCGAGCGTGCCCGTGGTCCAGAGGCCGCGGGACCGGCCCGTCGCGACGGCCGAGAGGCCGACGGCGAGAAGGCGCGCGTCCTGGCAGATGTCCGCGAACGCCGATTCGAGCGCCGCGCGCCAGGACGCCCCGGCCTCGTCGGTCGCCTGGGTCGCGCCGTCGGGCGCCGCCGCCGGCCTCCCGAGTGGGTCGAGGTGCGGCCACGGCGCGCGCGCGGCGTTCCCGCCGGCCTGGGCGCCTGCGGGTACGGGCGCAAGCCGGTGGAGCTGCGCCCCGACCTCCGGGAGCCGATCGAGGTACGACCAGGCCGCGGCCGCGGCGCGCCCGGCGTGCTCCGCGACGCGCTCGAAGGCGCCGAGCAGGACGAGGGCGTCGGCGATCTCCCGGAGGGTGGGGTCGTCCCCGAGTGCGGCCGCCCGGTCGAGGGCGGCGAGGCCGCAACCGTCGGCCTCCCCCGGCCCCGCGGCACCGTCCGCCGGGGTGACATCCAGCCCGGGACACGGCCCGACGTTCTCGCGAAGCCACGCCGTCACGCCGGCGCCCAGCCCGGGCGTGGCCGCCTCGGCGTCCGCGGCGAGCTGCGCCGGGAGCGGACCGTCCGTGGCGTCCGCGTCGAGGCCGGCGCGCAGGGCCCGGGGCAGGTGCCGCAGGACGATGGCGCGCGCGATGGCCGGGGTCACGTCCTTCACGGGCATTCTCCAAATGGCTTCGACGGGACGGGCCGCGGCCTCTCAGGTCGTGGCGTCGAGGACCAGCGCCGGGTCGAAGGCCCGGTTCTCGCGGCCGTACCCCTTGGGGTTGCAGACAACCCGGGTCCGACCGACCACGTGGTCGCGGCTGGCGTGGACGTGCCCGTGGACCCAGACGGCAGCCCCCAGGCGACCGATCGTCCCCTCCAGGCGCGAGGCGAAGGCCGGGTTCAGCGGCCGGCCCGCGAACGCCGGGTCGAGGGAGGCCGCGGCCGGGGCGTGGTGGGTGACGACGACCCGGGACCGGGCAAGCGTCCACGCACGGTCGAGGGCGAGCGACTCCAGCCGGGCGCGGCTGGCGCGGTGGACCGCGGCGGCGTCCTCGGGCCGGAACGGCATGGCCGCCGGGCGGCGCGCCCGGTCGATCCGGCGGTGATCGGCGAGCATCCGCCGGGCGTCGTCCATCGAGGACGCCACCCGCCCGTCCCCGTCCAGCCGGTAATCGGTCCAGAGCGTGCACCCGGCGAACGCGACGTCGCCGATCCAGGTGGCCTCGTCCTCCAGGAAGTCGACGCCGGACCGCGCCGCCGCGATCCGCCCGGCCGCCAGGGCGTCGGGACGGCACGACCGGTAGTATTCGTGGTTTCCCGCCACGAAGACCACGCGCATGTGCGGGCGAATCGTGCGCGCGAGCCAATCGAGCGAGGTCTCGATCCCCTCGCCGACGTCGCCCGCGACGACGGCGACATCGGCCTCAGGAATGGCCTCAGGCGTCCACGGGACGCCCACGTCGCGGTGCAGGTCGGACAGGATCCAGAGGCGCATGCGCAAGACTCCGTCGGCCGACGCCGCGTGCGGCTCGGCTCGGCTGGACTGGGCTTGGAACTGGGACTTGGACCGGGGGCCCGGGGAGGCCGCGCCGACCTAGTGCACGGCACCCGCGGAATCGCCGGCCGGCGTGCGCAGGACGTACCAGCGCGACAGCGTCCGGGCGAACGTCGCGCGATCCGTGAGGTAGACCTCGCTGGTCCGCACCCGGTGCCCCTCGGCGATGCCGGGGTGGCCGGTGACCCGTCCCTTGAGCACCGGGGCGAAGACGGCGTCGCACGACCAGCCGTCGAGCACGGGCGCGCCGGCGAGGTCGTCGGCGGTCGGCTTGAGCCCGGCCTCCGCCGCCTCGACGTCGTCGGCGAGGTCGCGCAGCCTCTCGGGCAGCGACCGGACGTCTGCGGCCTCGCCGATGCGCCTCGCCTCGTCCTCGCGGGCTTCGGGCGGCAGGTTCCGCCCGGGAGCCCCCGTGGCCCGCCGAACGGCGCCCAGCAGCGTCAGCGCGACCCGCAGGGCATGCCCTCCGGGGGTCCCGTCGGCCAGGCCGGAGGCCTCGCCCCGACCCAGCGGCGGCACCGCGCAGGGAAGCGTCGGTCCGTCGGGATCGAGGAGCGCCATCGCGGCCGCGAACCGCGCCGCCGCCGGCGCGCCGCCGGCGCGTCGGCAGCCGAGATACCACGTCGGTACCGGGGTCGTGTGTGCGGCGCGCCATGCGGCGGCCTCGCGCTCGTCCGCGGCGTGCGGGCCGACCACGAGGACGGATGCGTCCAGCAACGCGCGGACCGCTCCCGCGCGCAGGTGCCTCGACGGCAGGTCGACGAAGACGGGTCCGCCGTCCCGCAAACACGCTTCCGCCGCCCGGGCGACCTCGCCCGCGGACGCCGTCTCCCGGAAGCGGACGTGGCGCAGGCCGGTGCGCGATCCCGGCACGGCGACGCGCTCGGACGCCAGCAGGGTCGCCGCGCCGTCCGCGACGGTGGCCGCGTGCGCGGCGAGGAGGGACGCGTGTGACGCGTCCGTGCGCCCCGAGGCGCCGGAGAAGGCGATCAGCATGGTGGAACTCCAAGCACGCCGGGACGACGTCCGGGATGGACGCCATCGGCGGCACATCGCTGGCCGGGCCGCGCCGAGGCGCGGCTGGTTCGGGGAACGACGACGCGCCGCCGCGGACAAGGCGATGGTCGAGGTCAGGGGATTATGGATGGCCCGGGCGCGCACCTGCACGTCTCACCGGGAGAAGCGTCCACTACAGCAGAAGCGCTTCGATGTCTAGACTTTACCGGGCAAAACATCTGTTGATTGCGGGGATATCGACAAATATTTTCCCGTCGGAACAGTCGATCCTGATCGTGGGTCCGGTCCGCCTTCACGCCGCATTGGCTTCGTCGCCCGCGCGGCGATAGCGGGAGGGCGAGCCGCGACGCCCGCGCACCGAGCCATTCGGTGAATGGCCGTGACGCCCCGCGAAACGGCGCCCCGGCTCCCGCGTCCGGGGGGCCGGGTCACGCAGCGCGTGGCTTGCACCGGAGGCGGCGGAGTGCGTCGGTCGTGCCATTGCCGTGACCCGACCGGTGACGCGGCCGTCCCGAAGCCGGCCTCGGGACGGCCGCCTCGTGGACACTTGGCCCTTCCGGGCAGGCCCGGGCAACCGCACCGAGGCGCATGCCCCGATGACGGCATCGGCCGGGGGCGAACGCCCGCGCGGCGCGCGGGACGTTTCGGGGCGCGGCGGGCGGCTCCACGCTCACGTAACGCCCGGCCGGCGCCTGAACGCGAACGGCTCGATCTCGTGGATGAGTTTGTCCCCGTGCCAGAGCTGCGCCCTGCCCGTTCCGCTGAGCGCGTGTGCCAACTCCACAGCCTCGTCGCCATCCATGGCAACGATGTCGTGGGTCTGGATCGTCCTACCCCGCGCGTCGAGACGCCTGACGCAGTACCGCCCTTCTGGGGAAGCTTGCTCCTGACCGCCGGCCCGGGAGGCCGGGGACGGATCGACATCATCCACCACAGCAAACCTTCGGAGTTTCAGCGCGGCGTCGGCCGGATGCCCCTCAAGAGGCCTCACCGCGACATTGCATCGCCACACGGCACGCCGACGCATGACTTGTCGCCCGACGGCCAGCACACCTCGTATGTAGTCTCGGATCCTGTGCGCCCGTACATGGGCGCATATCAGGCGAACTCTATACTTTGGTTCACCCCGGATGGCCAGCATGCGGGCGCCCCCGCAGGGTTGGAAGCAAGCCGTCGTACCCGGCAGACGCCCCATGCCCGGCCGATCCCGACTGATCAGCATCGGGCCCGGGCGACGGAGCCGGGGCGCGAACCGGTGCCCCGGCGGAACGGTGACGTGAATCGGCCGGCATCGAGCTTCAGGCCGGGACGCTAACCCTCGCCACCAGAGAATCGTCCTTCGATGTGCGTCGCCGCGTCTGCGTATAGCTCGCAACGTCGGAGCAGGACGGCGCGCCTCTCCGGCTTGCGCGTCCCATCCGCCTTCGCTTTCGCCTTGTCGGCACGCTCGCGCATCTTCTTGGCGAGCTTGCGGAAGGCCTTGTCGATCTTCGCGCTGACCTGCTCGACCTCCGCCTTCACCGCATCCTCATGGTCTGGCATCGGCCCGGGAAGCGTGCTCCTTTCGTCCTTGGCCAAAGGCATCTCCATCGACCTGCCCGCACCCCTTACCCGATCCACTGCGACAATGCGATCACGGTCGCGATGCATGCCGACCGGCGGGCGCGCCGACCGCCCAGCCCGCGGGCATCATGCGTGAGGTCCGGATCGTCAGGTCGGCCGCGAGGATCGCCGGCGGCATCGAGCCGTTCCCGCGAGTGGCGGCGGGCCCTGCCGCGCCGGCTCGCACGTCAGGCAACCATCGGGATCGCGGCGGCATCCGGTTCGGGGGAGGCCCGCACCGTCGGCGGCAAGCTGCCGAGGCGCAGGCCCCCCTTGCCCCCGGCCTTGGCGGCGTACATCAGCGCGTCGGACGCACGTAGCGCCGCGGCGAGGCTCTCGCCCGAGCCGGCCGCCAGGACGATCGCCCCCATGCTCGCGCCGACGCCGCGGCCGGCGAGCGCATGCACGAGGCTTTGGTGCAACGCCTCCGCCCGGACTGCCGCCACGGCGTCCGTCTCGGCCTGCAGCAGGAAAGCGAACTCGTCCCCTCCAAGCCGAGCGATCCGCTCCCCGTGGGAGAGGGTTGCCCCTGCCGCGGCAACGACCCGGCGCAGAACCTCGTCCCCGGCGGCATGGCCTTCCCGGTCGTTCAGCGCCTTGAAGCCGTCCAGGTCGGCCATCACCACGACGTGGCGCCCGCCGCGCCGCGTCGACAGGACGGCCTGCGCGTGATCCTCGAACGCGATCCGGTTCAGGGCGCCTGTCAACGCGTCCTGGCGGGCGGCCTCCCGCTCGCGGTCGTAGGCGCGCCGCAAGGTGCAGGTGGCGAAGACCACGAAGGCATAGGTGCCGAGGCGGAGGAAGGCCCGGGCGACCGCGACCGCCGGAGGCAGTGCCGCTTCCTCGGGCAAGGCGGGCAACACGTTCAGCAAAGCGGCGGCCAAGGCGACGCCACAGGCGACCGCAGGTCCGAGCCGCCAGCCCGCCAGGACGATCAGCGGGATGTAGGCGGGCCCCATGCCGATCCCAGGAACCATGCGGTCGATGGTGGCGAGCGCGAGGCCGGCCGCGGTCAGCACCGCCCACGACGCCGCCAGCGGGTATTCCCTCGGTGGGATGATCGGACGCCGGTCCGGCAACCTGCCCCGCGACAGCATCGCCTTCCCTCCCATCGGTCGCGGGGCCAAGCGCCGCGCCACGAGATTGCCATGCGATTCCTTAAGGTTGTCCTGGGCGGCTGGCGCCGGCGACAGTCCGCGGTCCCGTTCGCCGGAACGACGGACGCCGCCTGGATTCGGCATCCCTTCGGTCCCGTCGGGTTCGGGTCCCGACCAATGGCCCTTGGCCGTCGTCCCGCGGACGCCGCCGGATCAATGACGCCACTCGCGGGCTTCACCCGACCGAGGCCTATCAGGTTCGATGACGCTGCTTTCGCAGCGTCTCGGCGGATGTATTCCGCAGGCCGGAGGCGATGATGGCGATGGCGAATCCCGGCGCGCCGATCGCGGCGCTGCGGGGGGGGCGACCCCGAGGATGGATCCGGCCTTGCGCGAAGCCCGCACCCGCTACGATCACCCCACCGGATGGCTCGGCGTCGACATCGCCGACGCCCTGGTCGCGCGGTGGCTGATCACGCCGGGCGATGAGGCCGGCACGGTGGCCACGCCCCACGGCGGGCGACTGGGTTCGTCATCGAGGCCGAGCCGGCCGGACGGAGCCACCTGCCCCGCCGCCCGTTCCGGGACTGGAGCGAACGACGGCCGCATCTCGTCAGCCGGCCCGGCGGCGCCCAGTGTCGCCGCCGCGGGGGGACTTGTATCGAGCGAGCGTCGACGGGGCGGGCGCGCCGTCCGGGTGACCGAAGCGGGCCCAACGGCCAACGGACCGTTCGACGGCGGCCGCCCCTCCCGATCCCCGACGACGGGCGGACAGGCGTGACCCGCCCCCGCCACTCTTGCGGGGCGCTCCTCCCCGGGCATACGGGCCGCGGCTTGGATCACACCGGGGACGGACCGCCCGCTACTCGGCAGGTTGCTCCATATCCGCGAGCGCCTCGATCACCCGGCAGTCGCCGACCCGCCCTCGGCCACAGGTATCCAGGGCGCGCCGCAGCTCGCGTCGGAGGGCCACGAGTCGGGCGATGCGCCGGTCGATGTCCTCGACGTGACGGCGGGCGATGCCGTCGACCTCCGCGCACGGGCGGTCCGGCTGCTCACTCAACGCCAGCAGTTCGCGCACCGCGGCCACCTCGAACCCAAGCTCGCGCGCGTGCCGGATGAAGTGGAGCCGCGCCACTGCGGCGGCGTCGTAGCGGCGCTGCAGTCCACCCGTGCGCGCCGGGACGCGCAGCAAGCCGACGCCTTCGTAATAGCGGATCGTCGGCACCTTTACCCCTGAGCGCCGCGCCAGCTCGCCGATCGATATCTCTGCCATGGCCCTTGAACCTTTAGTGGCTATAAGAAGTAGGTGAGGGCCGAAGGCGAGTCACCCCATAGCCGACGGCTGCTGCGAAAGACGCGTTGCCCGCTGCCAACCACCCGCGCCCGCACCGGCGGGACATCCCTCCCCCGCCATCGCCCACGGCGCGGCGGCCGCTGCGTGCTGCACCGGCGGCGTCCCGGTCTTCGATGGCGGGAACCCACGCCACAAGCGCATCCTCTGGACGGTGATCGGCCCGGAACGGGGCGTTGTTCCTCGGAGAGATGGCGGCGGGCCGGCTCGCTGGGTCTCAGGCGCTCAGGCCGACGCGTTGGCCTTGCTCGCCGACACGGTGACCTACGGCCTCTGGCTGGCGGTGATCGGAGCGAGCCTGCGCACCCGTGCGTCGGCCGCGCTCACCACGGGCGTGCCGCCGTCGCTGATGGCGTTCGGCTCGACGGTCTGCCAGACGCTGGCCCTCGGCCTGCCGAAGGCGGAGGTCATGGGTCTGGCCGGCGTGCTGGCGCTGGCGGTCAACGCTGCCTCGGTGCTGCTCCCGAGCCCGTACAAGGATGGCGGTGCGAACATGCGCTCGCTTCTGGTCGTGCTCGCGCAACGACGCGATCGGCAATGTCATCGTCATGGGCGCGGTGCTGGCGGTGCGGGGCACCTCGACCGCGTGGCCCGACCTTCCGGCCGCCGCCCTCGTGCCCGGCATGTTCCTCACCTCCTCCGCGCAGTTGCCAAGGCGGGCATGGTCGGAGTACCGCGAGGGCGAGCGGGTGCGCCCGGCGCCGGTGGAGTAGCCGATACGGACCGGTGCCAAGCGCGGACTGACTGGGCTCCGTCGGCCGGAGCGTTGCGACGTGGCATGGGCCGGCGACCGCCGGGACGTGGGCCTCGGTGCGGCCGCCGAACCGGCCGAACCGGCGCGTCTCACCGGCCGTCCGTCGGATCGGTTCGGTCGACGTCGCTGAAGATCGACCTCCGAGGCCGCTCCCGCGGCGGCGGCGGGGCGGCGGCGATCTCGGGGATCGTGGTCGCGGAGGCGAAGGCCCATTCCTCCTCCTCGTCGCCGGGCTCGGTCAAGGCGTGCCGCTCCCGCCGTCGCTGCACGAGATCGTGGACGGCTTCCGCCATGAGGTCGCGCGCCTCCTCGATGAGTTCCTCGGCCCCGTCGTCGAGCACGCCGATGTCGGCGAGCGCGCCGAACCCCTCCTCGAAGCGCTCGAAGTTCCTGTCAGGGTCCTCCTCGGGATCGGCCGTGGCCGCCGCCTGCCGGATCAGGCCGGCGACCGCCGGCAGGGCGCGCGTCCTGAGTTCCAGCCCGAGCGCGACGAGGCCGCCGGGCGGCAACAGCGCCAGGAATCCGGGATCCGGCAGGAACGAGAGCTCGAAGCCCTCGACGGCCGCGGCTGCGAGCTCGGCCGCCGCCCGGGCCCGGACCGTCTCCGGGAGGAGACGAAGCCGGTGCGCCCGCGCGACGAGATTGAGCCACGGGTCGTCGGCGGCGCGCTCGGTCCGCCAGGTCGCCCTGTCCAGGAGTCCCGGGTCCGCCGCGACCACGCGGGCGAGCAGGTCATCGCTGGCCCGGCGCGCCAGAAAGAGGAACAGCGAGCGGTTGGTGTCCTGTCTGTCCTCCACTCCGGCGATCCTGGCGGCGACGACGTCGTTCATCGACGCCGGGATGATGCCGGCGTCCCTGGCGGCCGGCATCCCCTCCGAGACGAAACCGGACAGGATGTTCTCGGGGGCGATGCCGCGCAGCAGCGCCGCGACCATGTGGGCCTGCCCGCGCAGGATCTCGGTCAGGGCGTCGCCGATGGTCGGATGGGAGAACGTCCAGGTTCCGCCGCCGGCCGACCGCTCGACGACGAACGAGCCTGCCAGCTCGGCGATGCGGTTGCGCACGTCGGCCAGGCGGACGCCGAGCAGGTCCGCCACGGCCCGGCTCGTGTCGTCGTCCCAGCCGTCGGCCGACAGTCGCCCCTGATGGACGTAGACGAGCATCAGGGCGGCGCGCAGCGTGTCGCCCAGGGAGCCGATGGTCTCGACGAGGTGCTCGCGCGGCTCGCGCATGAACCGGAGGAGACCCTCCACGGTCGGTCGCAGGCCCCGCGTGAACGCCGGGTCGCCGAGACGCTCGGCGACGCCGGGCAGGAAGCCGTCGACCTCGGCCACGGCGTCGAGGCAGGGCTTGACCGACGCCTTCCATGCCGGCGCCTGGCCGCCGAACGCGACGTGGTTGTACAGGATCTGCGCCCTCTCGGCACCCGTGAGCGCACCGACGTCGACGACCGCCCGCCCGTCGACGAAGGCGGCGAGGTTGCGCTGCCCAAGGAGCGGCTTGGCGCGCTGATAGATGTGGCGGCGCGAGGTGAGCAGGAAGCGGTTGCCGTGCGACAGGGCCGCCTCGATCTTCCGGAAGGCGGAACTCCAGTCCTGGACGTACTCGTCCCGCATGACGTTCGGGCCGAAAGCGTCGTCGATCCAGAAGAAGCGCTTCCGATCGTTCGGATTCCAGCCGTCACCGAGCTCCCGCGGCCCGGTCAGGTGCAGCACCGTGCAGCCCGCCTCCTCGCTCGCCATCGCCGAGAGGATGGCGCCGATGGTCGACTTGCCCGCCGAGGGGTTGCCAAGGAGCAGGACGGCTCCGTGCTCGTTCAGGGCGTGGACGGCACGGCGGTGCGCCTCGGTCGGCACGTACGAACGCAGCTTCGGCAGCCACTGCTCCAGCAGCGCGCGCGACTGCGCCGCCATGCGCTCGTCCAGGATCGCCCCGAGGTCGCCGAGGCCGTAGACCTGCGGGACGAGGGCGCGCAGGCGGGCGCGCGCACGTATCGACCGGATCAGCCATTCCCGGCCGAGGACGTGCGGCCTCGCGACGCCCCGCGCACGAAGCCGCGCGCGTATCGCGCAAGCCACCGGGGCGTCCACGCCCATGCTGGTCATCAGGATGTAGGTCTTCGCCTGCCCCAGGGCGACGAGCCGGTCGACGCTGGCGAGCTCCGCGGCGATGTCCCCCACCCTCAGGCGCCTCCGTCCGTCCGCCGAGTGCTTGCACTGGATCGTCGCGTCGTGGCCGCCGCCCGGCCCCGACAGGAACACCGCGTCCTGCCCGCCGTCCTGCGCCTCCCGATAGACCTGGACCGGGCGCCGCAGCACCTCCTCGCAGACCTGCGCGCATAGATCCTGGAAGGCCTTCCACCCGATCGTATGCAGGGCGAGGTCGCTCCAGGGCCCCTCGGCCCGCACCCGCATCGTACCGGCCATGCCGTCCCTCCGACCCAGGGCAGCAATCATTCGCCCAGGCCCGAAGGATAGGCCGGCATCGCCTACCCATTCGATAGCGCATTCGGCCGCCGCACTGGAAAGCCCGGCGCGACGGGGCCGCGGACGATGCCCCCCGATGCTCGGCTAGGTCGGGAGTCCCCTTCGGCCCGCGGGGACGATGACCGGGCATGCCCCTTCGCCGAGCGGCGTCGCCTCCCCGCTCGCCCGCGGCGCGTCCGGTCCGCCACGGGCCCACGGATGCCGGGCGCCGGCCCTCCCGGTCTCCCGCATCGGCGCCTCCCGCCGCCCTGTCGCCCCAGGGTCGACGGCCCCGTCCGGCTCAGCCTATGGTGCGGCGGGAGGACCGTGACGTGGGGGATACGGACGCAGGCAAGGCGAAGCTCGTCGCGCGCATCCGCCGGGTCATGGGACAGGCTGGGGCCGTGGAGCGGTCGATCGTCGACGAGGGCGACACCCTGGAGCTGCTCATGCTCCTGTCGGCGTTGAGCGGGGCGATCGACGGCCTGACGGCCGAGGTGATGGAACGGCACGTCCGCCGGACCCTGGCGGACCCGGCGACCGACCCGGACCCGGGCCGAGCCGACGGGGCGAGCGTCCTGATCAAGGCGATCCGGACGTACATGAAGTGACCGGGCGCCGAATCCGGATCTCGCCAGCAGCGGCTGCCCGGGGACGTGTGCCTGGCACGGCCATCGTCCGACCGAGGCGTTCATCGACGGCAGGACGCGAGGTTTCGGCGGACGCGCGCCCCGGCGCCGCGGCCGGGTCCCCCGGATCGAGTTCCCGTCCGTCGGCAAGGTGCGCCGACGCGAACCACGGCGGACGCAGCGGTGCCGGCTCACGCCCTCGCCCGGGGCGCCGCCCAGCGGCAGAAAAGGGTCCCGGGCGCCCGACGGGCCTACGGCGCCGGGCCGTCCGTCGCCGATCGCGGCGCCCCGTCAGCCACCGCCGATCCCTGCAGGACCCACAAGCGACTGGAACCTTCGCTCGCACCTCTTGCTCATGCCGAGCGAGGACAGGATCCTGGATGCACCCAACGAGTCGACATTCCTGACCCTGTACCGATCCGAGAGTATGTAATTTATCGTCGCCGGCATGCTTCTCCTGATCTCGGGATCGTTCGCCGACGGAATGGAAAGCAAGCGTTTTGCCGCGGCGTAAACGACGCCCTCGACCCCCAATATGGTCAAGGCCTTCTCGTTGACGTCCATGGCTATCAGCCTCAGGATCGAAGAGTTCGAGAGGGCCTGCCTGTGGGTGAAGAGGATCTCCGCACCCTCCTTGAGCGGCAGTATCTCCGGCACGCGCATATCGTCGGTGTGATCCGGCCACGCCTCCAGCGCATCTCGGATCCCGTCCCCTCGCGAGAGCTCTTCCGCCGCGCCGCTCGCGATCGCGTCGCGGTGCGCGATGCAGTTGCGAGCGACACGAAAGTATACGTACAGGGGCAGCAGGAACTTGACGCCGTCGAGGTCGGCGCCGATCCGCTCATAGTATCTGGTCAGCCCAGCCTCGGCCGCGGCCGCTCCGTCGTCGGTGCCGTCGCCACCCTGCCTGGCAGGGAGACGCCCCTTGGGCTTCGGCTTGGCCCCGCGGAAGCGGCCGTAGCTGTCCAGCTCGGCGCTCAGGTTGTCCAGGAACAGGTCGAACGCCGAGAAGCCGCGAACGACGCCCGCTCGCCCGATATCCAGCCTCCCCTCGTCGATCAGCTCTTGCGGGCGGCCCCAGTCCGGCATCCCGCCCCAGAGGTCGTTCTGGGCGTACAGGATCTCCTTGATGCCGTCGCGGGTCTCGCCCTTGTCGATCGCGTCCTTGAGCATCCCCAGCCCGATGACCTGCGTCTTGAGGGAACGGTTGAGCCTCTCGTGAAAGCGATGAAACCGCAACGACGCCTCGGTGTTGGCCCCCGCGAGACCGTGCTGCGTCTGCATCCTGTCCTTCCGTTCCGTCATCGGCGGGGGGATCGCCCGCCCCCTGGGCGCGGCGCGTCTATAGAGGCCTGTCACCGAAGCGTCGATTCCGGGGGAGCGCGCGCCGGCGACTGGCGGCGGCGGGGATCCGACGCGAGGAACCGTGCCCGGCCGCCGCGACGGCACGTATCGGGTGGCCTCGGCATGGAGCCGCGGTTCGAGGGTCGATGACCTTCATCGCCGCAGCGCCGCCGATGCGGGCGTCGCCCCGGCCGGGTTGGCCAGGGATCGGGTCAGGACGAGAAGCGACGCAACCGTGCGGTCCCGGCCCCGTCGGCCGGCCCGCTCGCGGACGTCGCTCGCCAGCCGTGGATGGGGGTGACGCCGGCCGGCCGGCCCTTCTTCCCGGTGCCCGATCTTGCCTCGGCGCGCGGATGGGTGGAGCTGCCCCTAGCCGGGCCGCGCGGCTGAAGGCTTGACGCCGAAGGGGGAACCACCCTTGGGATCGGGCGTCAGGCCGGTTTCGTCAGCACGCCATCACCATGCCACATGCGATCCGCGTTCCGCCGCGGCCGGGGGAGCCCGCGTACGAGGCGTTCGAGCGGCTGGCCGCCCGTTTGGGCGATGCCGACGGCGACCGGCTGGCCCGCTCGCTGGGAATCGATCGCAAGGCCTTGCGGCACGGCGTAGGCGTGGACCGGGTCGGCGAGTTGCTCGGCCTGGAAGCCCGGTCGTTGACCGACGCGACGTTCGTGCGGGAGGCCCGCGGCATGCGGCTCGGCGGCTTCGTCGTGCCGTTCCGGGGCTGGGCGCCTTCGAAGCGCGTCTGCATCCCGTGCCTGGTACAGGATTCGAACGGCGATGATGACGCAGCAACGCTCTGGAAGTACCGTCGGACGTGGTGGGACCTTCGGGCCGTCGACCGCTGCGAACGCCATGGCTGCGCCTTGCTCGACGCCTGCCCGGGATGCGGATCGCCCCTCGCTTGGCGCGATCGCCCCCCGCGCGTGTGCTCGTCCTGCGGTCACGACCTTCTCGCCGCGTCGGGGGCCTCGGCCCCCGACGCGGGCTGGGAAGCCTACCTGGTCGGTCGGCTGGGCTTCGGTCCGGCGCGTCCCGCCGCGATCCTCGACGCCATGCCGCTCACCGACGCGCTCTCATGCGTCCTGGCGGTCGGCGAGACGCTGAGCCCTCGTTCGGCGTCCAGGAGCAGCCCGCAGGTCGACCGCGCGCGCGCGGCCCTCGGCTTCGGCCTTGTCGGGGACGGGGGCCGCGCGCTGCGGGCCGGCCTCCTCGGGCTGGAGCCACCGTCTCCCCACCTCGACGGCCGGCGCCTGCGCCGGTTGCTCGACCCGCTGCTGGGCTGGCTCGCAGCGCATCCCGGCGATGCGACCGGTCCGATCAGGGACGCGCTCCTGTCCCACGTCCGATCCGCCTGGGTCGTGTCGCGCGAGCTCCCCCTGCTCGGGGAGACCCTCGCGCCGGTGGTCCAGGAGCACCGCCTCGCCCTGGGGCGCCGGCTCGGCCTCGACCCGACGATCCTGGATCGTCTCTTGCGGCACGCCGGCCTCGCCGCCGCGGGCGAGCGAGAATGCAGCGCGGAGGAGTTCGCCAGGCTCAGGGACGCGGTCGAAGCCTCCGTGTCGGTCCCCGAGGCGAGGCGCATCCTCGACCTCGACACGCGGACGCTGTCGGCGCTTGCGGGTATGGACATCCTCCCGCGGGTCCCTTGGGCCGAAGGCGAGGCGACCCGCGGTCGCTTCGTCCGGAGCGCCCTCGAACGCCTGGCGGCGTCGTTGCGGTACGATGTCCCGACGGTGGGTCGCCGGACCGCGGACCATATGACCTTCGACGACGCGTCGCGGGCCCTGCGCCGCGGGTCCCGCCACCACGATCGCGCGCGGGCCATCCGGCACCTGCTGAGCGACAGGATCCGGCCGTGCGCACGGCTCGACCGCGGGCAGGGGCCGACGACGCTTCTGTTCGACCGGCGGACGATCGAGGTTCTCCAGGACGCGGACATGCAGCCCCCAGATCTCTGAGCGTTCGGGCGCCGCTTCAAGCCTCCGCGCTCAGTGGGCGAAGACGCTGCGGGAAGTAGCATCCTGCGTCGTCGATGCCACGAGCGCCACCTGCCTCTAAATAGTGGCTTCCCCGATGACGGCCGCCGCCGCGGAAGGCGGGGCATGACCGGCCCGGGGAACAGGTCCAGCGCGGGCGCGGCGACCGGGGTGCCGCCCCCGGTCCCGAACCGCCCTCGTCCCTACGGCCGATCACCCGGCGGGCCGGCCCTGCTCGATCTCCTGCACATGCGCGGCATGAAGCGCCTCCCCTTGCCGCAGGAGCCAACGCATCGCGGCCGGGATGGCCTCGACGTCGAGCCCTTCCGACCGGGCCCGGCCCGTCAGGGCGGCGGCGATGTCGGGGTGCCTGCCGAACTTCAGCCGCAGGACCCAGAGATCGATGGCCAGCGACCGATGGCGGACGAACTCGGCCTCGGCCACGGCCAAGGCCAGATTGGCCCGGTCGCACGCCTCCGCCTTCGCGACATCGATCTCGGGCTTCTCGTTGTCGCGCACCTCGCCGAGGCATTCGCGCATGTCCTCCAGCGTCAGCGTAGGTCTCCGATCCACGACGGGGCGGGCGGACTGCAGCCTGGAGGAGACGTCGCCGCAGTCCGAGCAGACGTATACCTGCCGGCGCAACGCCACGACGAGCCCGGCGCCGCCGTGGCCGTAGAGCGCATGCCTGAACTCCCGGCTCTGCGGGTCGGTCTCCAGCTCAAGATGCGAATGGGTGCGCAGCTCCGCGAACCATTTGCCGCCGCCGGAGATACGCAGGATCGCGGGCTTGCCACGGCCGCAGCACGGGCAGGCCCAATCGGGCGGCGTCCGCTGCCAGCCCTTCCCGGCCTGTCTCTCGAACGCGGCGATGTCGGCGGCGGTGGGACGCCGCCCGGCGACCGGCTTGCGCGCCCGTCCCGAGTTGCCGACAGCGTCGCGGCGCACGGACCTGGCGCGCAACCGCGCCTCGATCCCCAATTGCCAGGTCCGCATCGCATGCAGGTCCGGGTCGTCGCGGACCCAACGGTCGATCATTCGTTCGTCCGCCGGCCTGGCGAACGCCATGACCGCGTCCGGCCCGCGCTCCTGAGCGAAACTCCCCGAGGCCAGCCGCTCGACCAGGAGCGCGGCGAACGCCAGCCGGTCCTCGAAACCATGCCTGACCTCGCTCCAGGTGCGGCAGGCCGCCTCCACGTCGACCTCGTGGAGCGCATTGGACCGCGGCCGGATGAACCGGCCGATCTCAGCCGGGGAGAAGGAGAAGGCGGGGTGGATCTCCGATCCCAGCAGCCGCTTCGCGGTGCCGTCCGCCGCGTTGCACGCGTCGCAAACGAGCGTGTCGCGGAAGCGCACCACCAGCGCACGCATGTGCTCGCCGGCATGGGCCGACCCGGCGCCGGCGCCCTCCACCCGGGGGGACGCCCACCCATGCGCCGACCAGGCTCTGCAGGTGATCCCGGAGGTGGTCGTGATGCAGGTCGAGATGCGCGAGCAGGACCCCGTTCCGTGCCTTGCGCACGATCATCGGCTTGGGCCTGCGACAGCATGTGCAGTGCCAGTCGGCCGGCACGCCGGCCCAATTCGCGTTCAGGTCCAGTCCGGTGGCGCCATGCGCCCGCAGCAACGTCTTGGTCTGCTCCGTCCATTGCCCGTCGAAGCCCGGGAACCAATGCGCGAGCCCGGCATCATCGAGGCCCGGGACGTCGGGCAAGCGCAGGTCGGCCCTGATCATGCCGGCCTCTGACGTAGCCATCTCCAACCCGCTCCAATTTCATGCCGGTCGACGGATCTCGCGCCGGCCCCCCCGCACCCGCCATGGACGTGGCAGGATAGCCGGGCGTCAAGCGCGCCCGGCGCCATCACGCGCGCGCGACGGCGCCGGAGGACGCATTGGGCGCCATCGCGGCCGGTGCCGGTCTCCGAACCGAAGGTCGCGCGGGTCGCGGGGAGCGCTTCGAGCACCACCGTAACGCATGGTTCATCGTATTCGAGGCTCGGCCAGGGGAAGTCGATCGACCGGTAAGATTCTCAACGCACCCGGCCCCAGAAGGCAGCCGGGACGTGCGAAGACATAAGGGGAGCCTGTTGCCGGTGCCGGGACCTCGGTCGATGCTCGCCTCCGCGCTTCGCCCCGGCGCGGCTCTCGCCGCCGCGCTGGCCGCATTGGCCCTGGCGATCGCGTCGGCCGCGGCGCTGCTCGTGGTCGACATGAACCGGCAGGCCGTTCAGGACGTCGAGCGCGGCCTGGTCGGGCTTTCGGCCGTCCTCGCCGACCAGGCCGACCGCTCCCTGCAGGCGATGGAGATGGTGCAGGATGCCGTCATCGACGGCTTGCGCGAGGCGGGCGTCGCCACGTCCGAGGAGTACGCGGCGGCGGCGGGCCGGCAGGACCTCCACCTGGCCCTCAGGGCCCGCATCGCCGCGCTCCCGCAGGTCAACGCGATCACGATCGTCGACCACGCCGGCAAACTGCTGAACTTCAGCCGCTACTGGCCGATCCCCGACGTCAACATCGCGGACCGAGACTACTTCAAGGCGCTCGCCGCGGACCCGGGGCGCGGACGTTTCGTCGGCCGACCGGTTCGGAATCGCGGCGACGGCGCATGGACGATCTACGTCGCCCGCAAGGTCTCAGCCTCCGACGGGACGTTCCTCGGCCTCGTGCTCGGCGCGGTAGAACTCGGCTACTTCGAGGGCCTCTACCGGCAGATCTCGCCGACCGACGACGCCGTCGTCTCGGTCTTCCGCGACGACGGCATGCTGCTCGTGCGCCACCCGCACCGGGCGGCCACGATCGGCAAGGTCCTGCCCACCGCGGCGGCTGCGCTGATCGCCGCGCGGGACCGGGCGGGCGGCGTCCTGCGCAACGTCAGCCCGATCGACGGCCACGAGCGCCTCGTCGCGACGAAGGCCCTCGCCCGCTACCCGCTCATCCTCAGCGTCAGCCGGACGGTGGAGGCGAGCCTCGCCCCCGTCCGGCGCCAGGCTTTCGTCGTCGGCGCGTCGGCGGCGCTCCTGGTGTCATGCATCGCCGCCCTGTCCGCCCTCTTCCTCCGTCAGGCCCGCGCCTTGCGGCGCGCCGCCGCCGCCGAGGAGCGCGCCCGCGGCGAACGCGACCTGCGTGAGCATTGCGAGCGCTTCGGCTTCGCGCTCGACAACATGATCCAGGGCCTCTGCCTCTTCGACGCCGACAGGCGGCTGGTCGTCATGAACCAGCGCTTCGCCGAACTGTACGCGGTCCCGCGCCATCTTCGCGAGCCAGGCGCGAAGGCGGAAGACCTCCGCCGGGTCGTCCTGTCGCTGCGGGGGGAAGCGGGAGGCGACTGGGACATGGTCGTCACCCCGCCGGGTTCGGACGCCCCTTCGTTGACGGCCTCCGTCGTCCGCCTGTCCGACGACCGGGACGTCAGCGTCATGCGCGTGCCCGTTCCCGGCGGGGGGTGGATCTGCACGCACGAGGACGTCACGGAGCGCCGCAGGAGCGAGGAGCGCCTCGGCTTCCTCGCGCGGCACGACGCCCTGACCGAGCTGCCGAATCGCGTGCAGTTCGCGGACGTGGTAGCCCGCGAGCTGGCGATCTGCGCCGGGACGGGGCAGGAGGCCGCGCTCCTCTGCCTCGACCTCGACGGGTTCAAGCAGGTGAACGACCTGTTCGGCCATCCCGCCGGGGACCGCCTGCTCGTCGAGGTCGCCAAACGACTGCGGGGGCTGCTGGGCGAACGCTGCGTCGCCGCGCGCCTGGGAGGCGACGAGTTCGCCGTGCTCGCGACCGGCCTCGATGGCCGCAGGACGCCCGCCACGACCGCACGGGCCGTCATCGACGCGCTGGGCGCGCCCTTGGCGGACGGCGAGCGGCGGATCGACGTCGGCTGCAGCGTCGGAATCGCTTCGTTCCCGCGCGACGGCGACACCTGCGAACGCCTTCTCTCCGCGTCCGACATGGCGTTGGTGCGCGCCAAGCGTGACGGCAAGGGGGGCTACCGTTTCTTCAAGCCGGAGATGGACGCCGCGGCGCGCGAACGGCATCAGCTGGCGCTCGACCTACGCGCGGCCATCGGCACCCCGCAGTTCGCGCTGCATTACCAACCGCAGTTCGAGGTCGCCACGGGCCGCGCCTGCGGCTTCGAGGCCCTCCTGCGCTGGACGCACCCGATCCGGGGAGCGATCCCGCCGACGCTGTTCGTGCCGCTCGCCGAGGAGACAGGCGCGATCCTGCCGCTCGGCGAATGGGTGCTGCGGGAGGCCTGCCGCGAGGCTGCAACCTGGGGGCTGCCCCTCGGCATCGCCGTCAACCTCTCGATTGCGCAGTTCCGGCAGGCCGAACTGTGCGACGTGGTCAGGCAAGCGCTCGCGGAGACGGGACTGCGGCCCGATCGCCTGGAACTGGAGGTGACCGAGAGCCTGTTCCTCAATAGCGCGGCGCGCTCGCAGGAGGTGCTGGGCGACCTCAAGGCGCTCGGGGTGCGCATCTCCATGGACGACTTCGGGACCGGCTACTCGTCGCTGGCCACGCTGCAGGCATTCCCCTTCGACAAGATCAAGATCGATCGCTCGTTCGTGGGCCAAGTCGGCGTCACGAGCAAGGGTGGCGCGATCGTGCGCGCGATCATCAGCCTCGGCGAGAGCCTCGGCGTCCCGGTTATCGCCGAAGGGATCGAGACGGAGGAGCAGCTCGCATTCCTGCGGCGGCACCGCTGCGCGGAGATGCAGGGCTATCTGCGCGGCATGCCACGGCCGATAGCGGAGTATCTCCCGCTGCTCGCTGCGGAGGTGGACCTTCGCGTCGCGTAGGCGCGCAGCCGGTGCACCGAACGCTCGGCGGAAGGCGGCGCCGGCACCCGCGACGCGAGCGCTGACCTGGGCGCGACCTGTCAGCAGGCACATGCCGTTCAGGGGTGCCATCGATCTTTTTCCGATGCCGCCGAAGTCTTCATCCGGGGGGCGGTTCTGACGCTCGGCATCCACTGCTGGCGCGATCGAGCGAAGCGCTCGTCCTTCAGCGACCGTGGCGTCAGAACGGTGGCAGGGCGGCCCATTCCGAGGCGCTCCTCCGCCGGTCCATCGACGCCGCGATCACCTGCGATAGATGTCCGACCTCGACGACATCGAGCGGTTTCCGTTCTACCGGGAGCCCTACGTGCTGGTCGTGCCGCGCGGGCTCAGGGAGGAACTCGAAGGGCAGGAATTGGCCGCGATCTTCGAGAAGCATCGTCGCGTCCGGCACAGCGAGCGCTCCTATGTCGGCGGGCAGGTCGAACGGCACCTCAGCCGCTCGGGTCTCCGGCCTCCACGGGCGTTCGAGTTCGACACGTCGGACAGTCTCGTCGCGATGGTGGCGACCGGCATGGGGGTCGCCATCACCACGCCCCTGTGCCTGCTGCAGGGCATCGCGCATGCCAGCCACGTCAGCGTCCTGCCCCTGCCCGGTCCGGGGTTTTCCCGGGAGCCGCTGCTGGTCACGCGCCGAGGTTATCTGGTCTCATTGGCACCCCGGATCGCCGAGCTGGCTCGGGCCGCGATCATCCAGCGAGAGCTGCCCCGCATTCACGCGCTCGTGCCGTGGTTCTCGCCTCCCTCTTCCCCCGCAGCGCCTTCGATGGCTCGATAAGCCCAAGGCTCTGATCCAGCACATCAATACGGCATCAAATCTGCTATGTTTATTGGTGCTTTAAATCTTTTTGATGTGCGTGTATAGATAACCGCGCCACAAGCAGATTAGCGTCTAAGGGCGTTCAATGATTTGTTACTATGTACGCCAAATACAAACTTTTGATACTCCGCAAGTGTCTGCTTTTGGCAAGCGCCGACACTCGTTCTCATGGCTGACATGGGTCGTAGTCTGAACGTCCGGTTGCGTGGAGCGGGTCAGCTTCCGCTTCTGAGCCTGCTTTGATTTTCCGGGCTAGCCACGAATGGCCGCCTACCGGAAGCGACGATCGCAATCCGCGCAGCTGGCATGGTCCGGATCCGAGAGCTGGCATGCGTCGAGCGCTGCCGCGGCAGATGCAAGCGGCTGTGCACGAAACCTGGGCGAAGCTTGTCTGGGAAGCCTGAGCCCATGCCCCGCGAAGCCGCGTTTCGGCCAATGCCTAGCCTGACGCGCTCAAACACAGCATGGCCACCTCGACCCGTCGTACGAAAGCTGCCTTTCGGATTGCTCCGCAGCCCTGGGTTGTGTTTCAAATGCCTTCGGCGGTCTTGGAACCTGGACAGAGCATGCCACGCCGATCAGCGGACGCCCATCTCTCGGCGGCCTCCCTGCCGCTCACGACGCTCGACATCGGCCTGTGGGAAGAAGACGTCGACGCCGACCGGGTCCGCGCCGACGAGGTGATGGCACGGATGTTCGGGCTGTCCGGCGCGGCGGTCACAGACGGCATCTCGCGCGCGCACCTCCTTTCAATCTTCCATCCCGAGGACGTGGCCCGGGACCCAGAGCGCCGCCGCAGCGTGCGGGAAGAAGGCGGGCTGTTCGTATGGGAGCACCGCATCCTGCCCGCGCCGGGCGTCGTGCGCTGGGTTCTCGGCCGCGGACACTACGAGCGGGACGTAGATGGTGGGATGCGCGGGCGCGGGATCGTCATCGACGTGACCGACAGCCGGACAGACAGCCGCATCGATGGCCCCGCGCACTTCCTCGCGGCCTTCGAGACGTCGGGGTCCGTGTTGGAACGCATCGCGGACAATGCGATCGAGGCCTGCGACCTGATCCGCTCCCTGGACGCGGACAAGGCGGCGCGGCTGCGGCTGCTGGTCGACGCCTTGCTGCACGAACTCGGACGCCAGCTCGCGGCCTCGCTTCACGAGGACGCCGCGAGGCCCGCCATATCGCGCGGTTCCAAGGTACACTGAAGCGGCCCCGCGCGCCGACCCGGTCTGAGTCGAGTATCCGGGCGCTGATAGCCGACCCAATGTTCCGCGTTGAGAACGTAGGGGATGAGAGGCAAGCAACACCATAGTTGCGTGCCTCGAACACCAAAGATCCGCACATGTTTCGAGGCTCTGCGCAACCTCACATGTGATGAGGCTTCGGACAGTTTTTGGGTTGCAGCCCGGGATCAGAGAATCGCTTGACCGGCCGGCGCTCCCGCCGTGGGCGGGACGAGGCTTCGCCATGGGCTACAAGCATAGCAATCCGCAGAACCGGGCGAAGGCGGCGTCCCTGCTCAGGCAGCTGAAGGGCCAGCTCGTGGACGTGACGGGCGTGCGGGTGGAAGCCCTGAGCAACGTCTACGCCGCCGCCGAGGCGTACTGGCAGCTTTCCAAGGCAGCCGGCGTCCACCTGTACCAGGAAGGCGGCGGCTGGCACGCCGACCTGGAGTTCAAGGGACTGCCGCACGGCATCCCGAGGATCGTCGGAACCCCCGAGCCCGTCGCGACGCGGGCGGAGGCCATCGAGAGCGTGGTCGAGATGATGTCGATGTGCGCCCAGCGCGACAACGTCCCGCCCCCGGATCCGGCGACGGGGCTACGCTGGTTCCGGTTCGACGAGCATCAGATCCCGGTCGACCCGCGGATGCTGCAACACTTTGTCTCCCGCGTTCCGGAGGTCGCGTTCGACGCGGATCACATCCGGAAGGAACTCGACCTCCTCCGGGCCGACATCTCGGGCGACGCCCCCGTCACGGCCGATGCCTGGGAGGCTGCCGAGTTCCAGCTCCGTTACGACGCTAGCCGGATGTGCTGCGCCGCCATGGCCTTCGGCATCATGCAGATGTCGTACGATCCGCCGGCGGACCTCGATCTGGCCTTGGCGGCCGCCCCCGGAATGCACTGAACGCCGCGGCCGGTCATGCGGCGTCGGCCGCCGACAGGCAAGCCGTCAGGTCGCGGCGTCGGTAAAGCTTCATCCGGACCCGGTCGTACGCCGCCGCGTCCCCGATGCCGGCTTCAGCGAGCCGACGCATCGCCTGCTGGGGCGCGAGGCCCAGGACGGCGGCCGCCTCCTTCAGGGTGACGTACTCCGAGGCGAACGCCTCGACGCTCGCCCTGGTCAACGCCCTCACTCACCGCGGATCGCGCGGGCGGTATCCGGGTGACCATTCCAGCATCCCTTCCCTGACCGGGCACCACAGTCTCCCCGGGTCCACGCCGGCCAGCATGGCGGCCGCCTCGGTCTCGGTGACGTCGTCGGGGGAGCCGGCGCCCTGGAGGACCGTGGATAGCTCGTCGCGGTCGATCAGGAGGTCGCCGTAGCGTCCGCCCGTCGTATGGCGTCCGACCCATGCGAGCCGCTCGTCGAGGATGAGGTTCAGGATCTCGACGGTGCCGACGCGCAAGCCGGGCGCCGCACGCTCGATCGTCATCCTCGGCTCGGCGGGGTTGGCCACCGGCACCGCGTTCCTGAACAGCCTCGCCATGAAGGCGTCGACGTCCGGACGGAGGAATCGGCGTTTCGAGCCCGCGTTCCGGTCGGCCTCGGGCAAGGGCGACAGCAGTCCCGCCTCCTCAAGGTGCCCGACCTGCTTCGCCGAGAAGCCGGTCCTGGCGGCGACGTCCTTGGCCGTGAGGTGGTCCTCGACGTCGGCGACGACCCTCCCGAACTCCTTGACGGTGATCCAGAGCCGCCGCCCGTCGGCGACCGCCTCGGGGCCGACCAGCCGGATCAGCCCGGCGTCGGACCGGGAGCTCGAAAAAGCGGCGCTCCTTTGCGTGTGCATGCGCCGCTCGTCCAGCCGCACGCCGAGGAAGGCGGTCCCCGGGCTTATGGGGAGCCTCCCGAAGGCGTGCTCCCGCAGGACGTGGCGGAATTTCTCGAACGCGACGTCCTTGGGATTCGCCCGCAGGACTGCGTGGACGCGCCCGTAGACCTTGCCATGGCCGACGGAGCCGCGCTTCCCGAAACGGACGCGCCCGACGATGCCGTCGAGGGCGCTCCCGACCGCCTCGGCCCCCTGCGCGGCGGTGCGGTAGCCCTCCTCCGCGGCCCGCGCGAGGTCCGCCATGCCCATGTCCGAGGGATGCGTTCCCGGACCGTGAAGGACCGAGGTCCCGAGCCCCTCGCAGAAGGCCGAGGCGGCGTGCAGGGGCACGTCGTCGAGCCAGTTGCCGGGATTGCGCATACCATCGAGCCTGGCGACGAACCAGTCCACGAAGGCGGTGCCAGTGGCGGGTTCAGCCTCCGCCCGGAGCCGGTCGAGCACGGGGAGCACGCGGCGCGCCAACGTCGCCGAGAAGTCGTGACCGGCCCGGAGCGTCGCATCGGCCTCGACGTGGACCAGCACGGCCCCGTGCCGGCCGCAGACCCGGACCGGTAGCAGCAACCATTCAAGCCTCGACCACGGCCGGGCCTTCGTGGGGTTCTCGAACCGGGCGAGGTCTTCCGCGACGCAGTGCGGGCAGACCCTCGTCGCGGAGGTCAGGACCGATCCGGGCGGGAGCCGGTGACCGCCGACCTCCGCGGCCTTGTCGCCGACGGCGTGCGTGGGCGTGTAGCGACCGAGGTCGAAGCGGCTCACCGGCGTCGGCCGGCGCAGGTTGGCCAGGAGATCGGCCCGATCCTGACGTAGAGGTCGGCGGATGCGACGAGGGTCGCAGGCAGGTAGCGCGCCGGGCTCTGCGAGACGCCTGCGACGCGCGCGCCGTCCGAGAGCAGGCGCCCGACCTTCTCATTGCCCTCCGTCGGTCTATCCTGAGTGCGTGAGGCGCCGGATCTGCAGCAGATGTGGGCGAAATCGGTGAGACTCCGGAGCGCCAGTTCGATGCCGGGGATCCAGTCCGGGCTCGGAACCTCGACCACGACGGCGATGCCGTCCGCTTCCCGCAGGCGGCGCAGACCCGCGGGGCCAAGGGCTTCGGCGAGCGCCACGGTGGGAAGCACGTCGCGGGCGGGGCGTAGGCCGTTCAGGCAGGCGGCGACGTAGGTGTCGTCGGCCGCTTCGACGGGGAACTCGACATCGATGGGGTCCGCCGGCGGGCGACGCTTGCCGAGGATGCGGCTCTCGATGGTCTGACGGGTCATGGCTGCCTCCAAGCGCGAGGCAGCCATCCGCTGACGCGGCGAGCTAGGCCTCGGGAGGTTTCTGGGTCTGGCGAGGGATGCGCGGCCGGCCGGCTATGCCGACGGGCGTCGCGGACCGGCGGGAACGCCGGCGATCCCGTTTTCGCGGGCACGTCCAGGGCATAGAAGGGCTTTCGAGGCTGGGGCCGCCCGAGCGTCAGCTACGAGGGCGGTATGGGTGCTTCCGCATCGGCGGGGGCACAGGAAGCGCCTTCGACGCGCCGAGAACACATACAGAACGCCGCGAATCGGCGTCAACAGATTTGGCAGTTCCCGAACTACCTTTCATGCGTTCCCGTGGATAGCGGGGATGACGCTGGGGGCTCTCTACCGATCGCGCGAACCCCAAGCTCGCTCGCGCCCTAGCCCAAGGGTTGCCTCGGATCACCCCGAGAGCGTGCGAGCCGCCGATACTTGATGGCCAATGGGCGTCCTAGCCATATCGGCGGCGGCAGGCACGACCTACTCGATGCCGTGTCCCGCGCCGCACGTAGAGCAAAATCCATGAGTTGCCTTCCTCAGGTGTTCTCGACATTCCGACCCGTCGTCGAACGATGGTACCTCGCCTGCTGTGACGATGCCGGCGTGACACCGGCCGAAGTGCCCTTGAAGCTTGAGGACTTGGCTCTGGAAGTTCCTCGGACCTTCAGGTCGGAGTTCGCGGCCGTGACGCCCCCGCCTGCAGTGAGGATCACCTGGAACGGTCTTGCGAGCCTGTGGGCTTTTTCCCAGGCGGTCGTTCGGGTCGGACGTCCCATGTTCGAGGCCCAGAGAACAGCCGACCCTACCGCAGGCCCTCCGCAGCTTGCGATCGGCGGAGAGCTTGAGGAGGGGCTGCATCTCTTCGAACTGTCGTCGAGACTGAGCAGGAACAAGTTCGACGGCTGGGTCGATTGGGCTCCGGTGCCGGACCCCGACGCCGTCGGTGCCAGCCTTGGCGGCAACCGCACCTTCGAGAACGCACTCGGCTGGATCATGCGTCACGAGTTGGCTCATCTGAGGCTGAACCATCATGCCGTGGCCGAGCCGTTGCCGCACGAAGCCAAGGAACAGGAATTCCAGGCCGACGCGCAAGCCACGCATTGGATGAAGGGATCGTTGCAGGTCGATCCGGGCAGGGCTCTGGAGACGCGACCCTCGGAGACCGAGCTGGATCTGGAGCGGCGTGCCCTCGGCATGTTCACCGGGCTTGCCTGGGTGGCGCAATTCGAACTCGTCCCTCATGGAAACAGCTCGACGCATCCGCCCGTGATGGATCGCATCGGTAGGATGATCGGCGACCTGAGACTCGCGGATGACAGTTTCGCCTGTGAGATGCTCTCTTACGTGACCAAGGTGTTGGTCGATCCGGAAGGCGTATGGCCTCCGGACCAGGAAGTCCCGACCGCCAAGGACGCGGCGATGGAAGCGATGTTCAGGCTGAGCCGTGCGGTGGCCGCCTTCAAAGGCTGACGCGCGGTTCGAAAGGCTCGTAGATCCCGGTGACCCGGGCCGGCCAAGCCATGCCCGGGTGTGTCGCGCTCTCGGGCATGGCTTGGCATGCTTGAGGCGTCGCCTAACGAGATTTCGACGCCGGCGTCGCGGTCAGCACCACTCGACCCTGCCCTTGCGGAGCCAGAAATGGCTCTTGCATCCGACCTTGCGCCAGACGCTGGGTGCGAGCGACGCGGTGCCGTCCCAATGATCCCTCAACTTCCAGCCGGGACGGTCGCCGGGGACGAGCGAGAGCTTGATGGTCTCGCCGCAACCGCAGGGGCAATCGAAAGCCGCGAACCAGCGATGGCCGTCCTCGCCCACGACGTATACGGTGCGCGGGGCGAGCGCGTCCGGCTCCTCCTCAACGAAGGCGGCGGTGTGGCGTCCCCGACGACGGGAGACCCAGCCGAGGGCGGCCCGGATCTTCGAGAGCATGGCATCCCTCATCACGCTGCCCTCGCGAGCATGTCGAGGGCGGGCCGGTTCAGGAACGGCACCATGTCGCCGCGGCCGACGTAGCGGGCCAACGCCTCGTCGACGCCCTCGTCCGGCAGGTTCTCCCAGTAGCCGGCCGTCAGGCTGAACGTCTGAGTGGCGAACCCGCCGTTCGGGTCGAGCCGCGAGGGATGCAGCCTCAGCAGGAACTCCATGACCGCCAGGCTGGAGAAGAGCCCGTTCAGCGCCCCGACCGCCGGTCGGTCCTCGGGAACCCCACGGATGTAGCCGCGGGCGAGCCGGTCCTCGTAGGCCGCCGGATCCTGCCTGCGGAGGCTCTCGGCTTCCAGCATGCCGTCCGTGTAGAGGCCCCGGCCCCGCAGGCTGGAGCGTCCGGGTTGCAGGTAGTGGACCGAGCCGCAGATCTGCCCGATGCCCCCATGTCCGTCGGCGTCGAGCATCACGCCGACATCGAAGTAGGCCAGGCCGTAAAAGGTCGCGAGCCGGTTCAGCAGATCACGCCCCTCGACGCCGTCCATGCATCCGAAGACGACGTCGCAGGTCGAGATCGCATGCAGGGCGGCGGGGTGGGAGAGGTCGTGGGCGAAGGCCTCGACCCGCGAGCCCAGGCCGAGCCGTTCGACGAAGCCGGCGAGCACCTCGACCTTCGGTCGTCCGATGTCGCCCCGCGTCGTGTTGACGATGCGATTGAGGTTCTTCTCCTCGACCTTGTCCGGATCGACGAGCACGATCTCGCCGACGCCGAGCCGGGCGACCTGATCGACGAGTGGACTGCCGGTGCCGGAGCAACCGACTACGCCGAGCTTGAGCCCACGGACAGCCTCGAAGGTGCCGCGTCCGAAGGCCTGCGCGTGCCGCCGGGCGAACTCGGGGATCTCGCGATCCGCGTCCGCCGGCGGCCTCCAGAAGCGGATGTCGTCGCCCACGACGCAGACGTGATGCAGTTCGCCATGCGTCCCGTCGGCCCTGTGGGCGCGGGCCAGCACGGCGCCCGAGGGCACCATGACGGCGCTGAGGTGCGGGGCCCCGTCGTCGACCCAGGCGTGGACGCTCCCGAACAGGGCGGCGTCGGCCTCGTCGTCGACCTCGCTGAAGTGGAGATTCCCGCCCGGATGGGAGTGGATCTTCGCCACCGCCATCCCGCGCCGCGCCGCCTTGTCGAGCAAGGGTTCGAGGTAGGAGGTTGGCCAGGTGACGCGCCGGTGGGTGCGCTGGCAAGCCTCGTGGGGCACCGGGACGATCTCGTGGACGACGAGCTTGGTGCGGCCGGGCGACACGGCCCGACCGCACAGCATCAGGGCGACGGCCTCGCGGCCATCCCCCGGGAAAAGGTGGGCGTGGATCGCGGCGTGCTGGGCGCCGGTGAGGGCGAGCGTGACGCGCATCAGGCGGCCCCCACTTCCTTGGCGAGGTTGTGCTCGACGACGGCGAGGTGGGTGCCGATGTCGTCGATGTCCGGCCGCCAGGGGTTCAGGCCGGTGCGGTGGCGCGACCAGCCCTGCCAGTGCTTGCCCTCGAAGATGTCACCGACGAGCGCCCGGATCTGCGCGCCGTCCGTGCGGGCCAGGGGCGGGTGGAAGTACCACATGTCGATCTGCGAGGTCGGGTATCCCGGCAGGAGCCGCAGCATCAGGTCCGTCCGTTCCGGCGCGTAGCCGGCCCGGACGGGATAGCCGCGGATCACGACGCGGGGGACGCCCATGTCCTGGACGGTCTCCCAGCGCAGTCCCGTGGCGTCGAGGGTCTCGCGATCGCCCTCGGGCAGCACGAAGTCCCGGCGAAGGGGGAGCGCCTGCTCCCCCTCGGTCTGGTCCAGCGGCAGGGTGATGAAGCGCTCCTCGCCCTTGTCGCTGACGTGCACCACCTCGTCGAGGGCGATCGGCTTCATGGTGGCGCCGATCTTCTGGAGGAGCTTGAACCGCTCCGGGTGGTGCTTGCCGGCGATGACGAGGAGGTCGCGGCCGGTCAGGTCCGGAAGCGGGTTCTCGTACTCCGTCTTGTCGATGCGGAAGCGATAGACCTGGACCTTGCGGGTGCCGTCCTCGTCGCGGTCGTTGTCGTGGCCGTTGGTCGTCATGACTGTTCCTTTCGATCTCTCGGTGGGTCGGGTGCTCCCCGCACCGTCGAGAGGTTGATCGAAAGGGACCGGCGGATCCGGAAACGGCCGCGCTCACTTTTTTTCCAGGATTGATCGCGGCCATCTTGCCGGCCGGCCGAGCCTCAGCGCTCCCTGGACAGGGGGTGCCGCACGAAGGCGCCGCCGGCCGGTAGGCCAGGGCAGGCGAACAGGTGCGGGCAGCGGAGGCAACCGCGCCCGGGATTGGGGGCGAAGCGGCCAGCGCCGATGTCGGCCATGTGCTGGGCGACGGCGGCCACGAGTTCCGCCCGCTTGTCGGGCGGGACCGGTCGGCGGGTCGCGCCGGTGAGGTGGATCGCCTCGACCGTCACGGGCTCGCCGAAGGCCTGCTCGGCGGCCGCATCGAGGATCGCGTATTCGATCTCCTTCTCAAGCGAGGCCATGGCCTTGCGCGTGGCGACGCGCCTCACGACGAGGCGGCCGTCACGGGTGCGCACCACGTCGTGCGCCCGTGACAGGACATGTCCGCCGCCGGCGCCCAGGCGCAGGGCCCTGGGGGGCTGCCGGCCTTCCTCGGCGCGCGTGCCCACGAGGAAGCGGAGCATCTCCTCGGCGATCTGCCTATAGGCGTTGGCGTGGCCATGCTCGGCCGGCCCGTGCCTCTCCCAGGCACCGTCGAACGCCGCCGCGAAGCCCGCCGGCTCGGCCTGCGCCGCGTCGAAGTTCCGGTCGAGCCAATCGATCATCGCCCGGACGGCGTTGTGCATCCGGATGTAGGGGTTCTCGTCGCGTCGGCCGCCGAGGCCGAGGACGTAGGTGTAGAGGAAGCGCAAGCCGCACTTCCCGTAGGAATCGAGGTGCTGGTGATCGAGTTCGACCGGCACGCTCCAGGCCACCGCCACCGGTGGCGGCGCGGCCGCAGCCGGCGGTGCCGGGAGAGGAGCGATCGGGGGCGCGGGGTCCAGCGTCGCGGCGATCCGGGCGTTGTACGCGGACGGGTTGCGCCTCCTCGCTCCACCCTTCTGAAGCGTGGAGCGGTAGAGGCGCAGGCCGTCCCGCGCGCGGGAGAGCAGCACGAAGAACAGGCAGGCCTCCTGTTCTTCGTGGCCGGCCACGCTGGCCTGGAGGCCGGTCAGGCCCGCGCTGCCGGCGATGAGACCGTCCGGCGGCGGGCAGTCCGGCGCCTTCGCGCTTCTGGGCAGCCCCGTCGCGATCATGCCCGGGGCATGGACGAGGTCGAATTCGAGGCCCTTGCTGCCGTGGATGGTCATCAGCCGGACGGCATCGAGCTCCAGGGCGGCGTCCGGGAACTGGCGCAGCGAACGCTCCTCGTTCAGCCGGATCAACCTCCTGATCTGACGCGAGACCTCGGAGGTCGGGAACTCCCCCTCGATCGGCAGGGATCTGAGGAAGTTGAGGAATTGCCAGACCGCGACGCCGGCCATCCGGTCGGCCAGCGTCGTGGCCCCGCCGATGCGGCGCGCGATACCGAGCCTGTCGAGCACCAGGGCGCTCGCTACGTTCCAGGGATGGGCGCGGGCCTCGAAGCCGCCGCAGGCGTCGCGTAGGCGCCTGAGGGATTCACGCCCGGCGAGGCTCAAGCCGGGGAGCGCGTCGGCGTCCTCCAGCCAGGCCAGCGGGCCGCCGGCCGCCTCCCTGAGGTGGACGGCGACGAGGGCGACGTCGCCGAGGCCCATCGCGACCTCCGGGATCATGGCGACGCGCACCAGCGTCGCGGCGCGGGGATCGTGGAACAGGGCGAGCAGGCTGAGCAGGTCCTTGATCTCGGGCCGCTCGAAGAGGGGCCCGAGGTAGAGGACGGGGATGTTCCGAGCCGTCAGGCCGGCGGCGAACGCGGCGAGCCGGTCGTTGGCCGTGCAGAGGATCGCCTGGTCGCGATAGTCGATCCCACCTTCGTTCGCCTCGGCGACGGAGGCGGCGACCAGCGCGATCTCGTCGTCGGGCGTGCCGGCCTCGTGCATGACCGGTCGCCGGCCGCAGGCTCCTCGATCGGGGGTGAGGCGGAGATCGCCGAGGCGTCGGAAGGCCTCGACGCTCGACGCGAAGGCCGAGAAGGTGTCGATGATCTCGCCGCGGGAGCGATAATTGACGGTCAGTGCGCCGTCCGTCGCTTTGGGATAGTCGTCCTTGAAGGCACCCATGCTCGCCGAGGTCGCGCCCCGGAAGCGGTAGATCGACTGGCGGGCGTCGCCGACCATCCAGAGGCGCTCGCCCTCGTCCGCCGCGAGTGCCGCGATCAGGCGCACGGTGGCGAAGTTCACGTCCTGGTATTCGTCGACGAGGATGTGACGGTGCCGGAGCGCCAAGGCCCTGGCGACCTGGGGATGGTCGGCCATCAGGCGAACCGGCTTCATGATGAGGTCGCCGAAGTCCAGGGCGTCGCTGTCCGCCAGGAGGCGTTCGTAGGCCGCGTAGACGAGTGCCTCCTCGGCCGCGCGCTTCGCCCGCAGGCGTGTCGCATCGTCGGTCGCGGCTCTCTCCATGGCCTCGGCGAGCTCGGCGTAGCGGACGTGATCGACGAGTTCGTCCTTGGCCCGCGAGATGGCGGCGAGGATGTCCGCGAGGTTCTCCTCGGGATCCCAGAGATCGCGGTAGTGGTCCAGGGCCAGGCTCGGGATCACCCCTTCGAGCATCGTGATGGCCGTGGCCTTGTCGACGAGGCGCGGGCTCGCAGGGAGCCGGAGCCGATCGTGGAAGCGGCGGACGATGTCGAGGCCGAAGGCGTGGAAGGTTCCGATCCAGACTGAGGCGACCGCCTCGGGATGGGACAGGGCGAGCCGGTCCATCAGCTCGCCGGCCGCCTTGTTCGAGAAGGTCAGGACGAGGATGCCGTTCGGGTCGACGCCCTCGTCGATGAGGCTGGTCACACGCCGGATGAGGGTCCTCGTCTTCCCCGTGCCCGGGCCTGCCTGAAGGAGATAGGGGCTGCCGCGGTGCGCCACGGCGATGTCCTGGCTGGGGTCGCGCCGGGGCGCACCGCCGGAGGGGACGGCGACCGCGTCTGGGACCGGCGGAAGCAGCAGGGCATCGAGCAATTGCTGGGTGACGACGTCTTCCGTGATGCCGAGGCGGGCGGCGATGTCCGCGACGCTCATGCCCTCCGCGTGACGATCGCGCGCGACCGATCGTGGCAGCACCAGTTCGCGGGCGAAGAGGTCGGCCTGGACCTCCCGACGCTCGCCTCGCCCATAGTCGACGAGCTTCTCGACGGCGGTGCCGCTCTCCGCCGAGCGGCTGGGATCGGTGTGGTGGGTGAGGACCGGGTCCGTGCAGCCGTGCATCGCCACATGGCCGAGCTCGTGCCCGATCAACAGGGCGTCGCCACCCGCCGTGCCAGTCTCGCCGTACAGGATCCCCTTCGTGTCGGGATCGATGCGCGCTTTGCATCCATGCAGCGACACGTCGCCGGCCTGCACCGGTTGATGCCACAGGTCGTGCGTGGCGATGGCACGTACGACGATGTCGAACGGCTGCCAGGGATCACCGCCGTCGGCGACGATCTCCCGGTGGATGCGTGCAGCTCGTTTCCTCGCGGCCTCAATCGGATCCACGTTCGGCCCTTGCCATGTTGAGCAGCCGTTCCTGCTGCTCGGGGGTCAGGCCGGACGTGGCGACGGCTTCCTCGAAGCTCTGCTTCGCCCCGGCTTCCGGTTTCCCGTCCGATTTGGCCATCATGCCGCGGGGTATCGCGGAGGGTCGTCCGAGGCTGGCTATTATGAGGTCCACTTCATGCCCGACCTCATCGGCGACGAGCTTCGAGAAAGCCCTCGGGAAGCGGGCCGCCTCGATGAGGCCGTCCTTCATCTTGATCAGAAAGAGCGGGGTCACATCCAGGCGCGCCGCCAATCGCGGGAAGGCCGCCCCGCTGAACCCGGCGAAGACGTTCGGCAACGCCGCCGCGCTGCGCACGGGGGCTCTCTCGACGTCCGACCTTGTTCCGGCCTGGAAACGGGCCCATGCGGACGCCACCGTAGCTTTTGTCGAGGCATCGGCGGGCGGTAGCGGGCGGGAGGGTTCCAGCACCATCTCGACCGCCAATTCCGTCAGCTCCCGGCGCAACTCGGGGTGATCCTTCGCATACGCTTCGAGGCGTCTCGGCGTCGGCTCACCCTCGGTCGCGAACATCATCAATACGTCGCGCGCGCCGCGCGCGGTGCTGGTCGTCGTCATCGTCCCTCTCCGAGTTCACGACGCAGCTTCTCGTACGCCTTCTGGAGGCGATACCGTATCGCCCGGTCGGAGACGCCGCAAAGCTTCGCAATGGTTTCCGCGTCGTCGCCCTCGATGGGATGCCCCTTGAGGACGAGCGTGACAGCCACCCTTTCGTGGTCTGGCAAACGGTCGATCGCCCGAAGAAGCTCGTTCCGGAAATGTTCTTTTTCCTGTTCGGCGCCCTCTGCCTGGAAAAACTGCCTGAGTTGCTTGGCCAGCGCGGGAAGTGGCTGACCCTCCTGGTCGTGCATGTCCTCGACGTGATCTTCCTTGGCGGCGAGGCGTCCGGACGCGCGCAGCACGTCGATGCGCAACGCGGCGAGCGCGCTTGCGAAACGCACCTCGAAGTAGTCGAGACCGTCCCCAGGCTGGTTTCGGTCCTCCACCAGGAGGTCGACGAACCTGTCGGCCACCTCCTGTCGCAACTCCTCGGGATCGTAGAGGGAGCTCGGCCGGATGGATCCTTTCAACGACCGGGCGACCCGATCGAGGAGGATCTCGAACAGCTGCGCGAAGCGGTCATCGGAATTGTCGAGGCGGGTCGACCTGACGAGGTGGAGCAGGCACTCGGGCTCCATGAAGCCCGGCGCTCCTCGATCGTCGACGCGGGCCTCGCGGATGACGGCGTCGAGATCGAGCCCTGCGGCACGGTCTATGGCGGCGTCGACGGAAGCCGTCCTGACATAGAGTTCCCCCGTTTTCTTGCGCTTCGTGAGAGGAGGCGGCATGCCGGATCCGTGTCGCGTTCGAGCAATGCTACCTCAAGATGATTCGCCGCCAAGCTCGAAACGTCGGGCGTGTCCTCTTCTCCCCGAAGTGCGTCTTCGGAGTGCGCGGCCCTGCTGACCTTCCGGTGGCCGATCAAGGCAGGTCGATGGTGCGACCATCCTCGAAGCCGCTGGCTTCCTCGTGGTGGCCGCGCGGGTTGCAGACCATCCGGGTCCGGCCGACGTGGTAATCGACGCTCCGGTGGATGTGGCCGTGGACCCACAGGTCCGGGCCGCACGCGTGGATCAGGTCACGCAGATCCGAGGCGTAGCACCAGCCGAGATCCTCGTGCGGACGCGGCAGGCTGTCGGGGTGCGGCGCGTGATGGGTGACGACGACCGTCGGGCCGTCGTGCGCCGTCGCGAGCGTCGCCTCCAGGAATACACGCGTCTTCCTGTGCAGGGCGAGGATCTCGCCCGGCTCGACACGGTGCCGTGACCGCGGCCCGTTCCGGATCCGGCGATAGTCGTTCATGCCGCCGCGGCCCTGGGCGGCGCGCATGGCGGCGTGAAGCCCGAAGGGGCCGAGCCGGAAGTCGGTCCAGAGCGTGCCGCCGGCGAAGCGCGTGCCACCGATGACGACGGCGTCGTCGAGCAGCAGGTGGATGCCGTGGCGCGCGGTGACGTCCCGGCCGCGGGACAGCTGGTCGACGAGCGTGTAGCGGTCCTCGCCCCGGTCCCACCAAAAGTCATGGTTGCCCGGAACGTAGACGACCAGCACGTCGGGCAGGCGCTCGGCGAGCCAGTCGATGGCGCGCACGAGCGGCGTATGGACGTCGCCCGCGACGACGGCCACGTCGAAGCCGTCGGGCGGCGCGTGCGCCGCCGGATCCCAGGCGTTCTCGGGCCATTCCTGATGGAGGTCGCTGAAGACCCAGAGCTTCTGCGTCATGGCGCCCTCCCGTCGTTGGCGGCGTTCTCGGCGAGGCGGATGCGGATCTCGTCCAGGGTGACCGGGCGGAAGCCGAAGCAGTCCACGCCGACGTCGGTGCTCGCCGCGGTGCCGGGCAGCGTGCCGTGGGAATGGCCGTAGAGATGGATGTCGCCGCGGTGCATTCGGGGCCAGACTCGGTGGGCATAGTGGCTGCACCAGACGCCCTGGACGGACCCGTCCGGCAGCGGAACCTGCACGTGGGCGACGTCGAAGATGCCGTCCCAGGGCAGGCGCGCGCCGATGCGGTCGTGGTTGCCGCGAACGAGATAGCGCCTGGCGCCGTTCAGTCGCGCGAAGATCTCCCGGGCCTTGGCTTCGGAGCAGCGGTAGCAGAAGTCGCCGAGGTGCCAGACGGTGTCGCCCGGGCGGACGTCGGCGTTCCAACGCACGATCAGGGCCTCGTCATGGGCCTCCATCGTGTCGAAGGGGCGTCGCAGGCCCAGCCGGTCGCCAAGGGTGGCCCGGTGCGCGAAATGATGGTCGCTTGAGAAGAGGATCCGAGGGGGCATGAGAGCCTCGCGCGCTTGGCGGAGGCTCGACGCAGGTGGTCTCGCGCTCCGGGTTTTAGGGGGGCGTGGGACGACCGATGCGTATCATGGCGGGCTCCTGGGTCGGGGCGGTCCTTATTCCCTGGACGGTCCCGGGGCGCAAGGAGCGCGACTCGGTGGGGTAGCGGTAGCGGTAACGCGACCATGATTTGCTACCGAAATCCATAGGCTCGTTAACCATCTTGGGTGATGCTCGTGGCTTGGTGGGGGGCGAGCCATGAATGAGCAGCGGAAGCAGGAACTGTTCAGGGCGGCGGACGGGCTGTTAGCCAGGACCGGACGCGTGTCGCTGCGGACGCTGATCCCGCTTCTGAAGAAGGGCGGCTCGAACCGTGAGGTCGGGCCGGCGCTGGCGGAGTGGAAGGCGGCGAAGGGCTACGCGCCAGCGCTGAAGATCAAAGAGCTGCCGGTGCCGCTGCAGGATGCGCTGGCGAAGGTGGCGGGGGATCTCTGGGCGGCGGCGCAGGCCGAGGCGGCGGCGCGGCTGACCCGGGACCGCGAGAACCTGGCGGTGACCGTGCGTGCGAGCGAGGAACTGCTGGCCGAGGCGCTGGATCGTCTGGACGCGGCCGAGGCGGAGATCGCGGGGCTGCGCGAGAGCGTCACGCGGGCCGAGGCGCGGCTGGAGCGGGGCCGGTCGGAGGAGTTCTGGGACCGCGTCATGCGGGAGATCTACGAGATCCTGCCCGCCTCCGGCACGATGACCGCGGCGCAGATCCTCCGGCTCCTGAAGCCGGCGACGGTGCGCGGGGCGGCGGATCGCCGGGAGCCGCTGACGCCGAGGACACTGCACAAGAAGATGTCGGTGCGGGTGAGCCACGGCTGGTATTTCGAGCGCGGCGAGACGGGATTCTCGCGCGGCACGTTCCCGACGCTCGGCCGCGCCAGGGAAGCGGCTCCCCCAACTTGAGCGAAGCGGCCACGGTCGTTGCCGGCTGGCCCGCCGGAATTGTGCCGACTTTATCCGCGCCGGCATATTCGGGCGCAGACGACGGATCCGCCCGGCGTTTCTCTGTGACCGCCGGCCAGCGAACCGCTCAATCGGGATCGCTCAAATTCATGGGCAGGGGCTCGAAGCGATCGCGAAACCGCTTGCCGAGATCCTGACACGCCATGAAGGCATGGTGGTTCAGCTTCGAGCAAAGCTCGTAGATGCGGAAGATCTCATCGAGGTCGAAGCGCGGCCGCTCCTCGAACCGCGGCATGAACAAGTTCATCTCCGCGCCGTTGTGATTGAACACCTCGTGGAGATACAGCATCCGTAGTTCCACGGCGTCGGCGTCGGAATGCCCGTAGAGACTATTGCGATGGGCGACGACCTTCTCGTGCAGGGCCAATTCGGCCGAGGACAGTTCGACGCCGAGCGCCTTCCAGCCGAGCTTCGGGACCCGTCCCTTGGATTGCGAGAACGGTCGTGCGTAGGCCACGACCATCGTTGTCTCGTAGCAACGGAACTTCCGCCAGGCCGGCAGGCCGTAGACGACGTCGTCTTCCAGTTCCTGCAGGAGGAAGGTGGCCGCGCTCATGGCCTGCGCGAAATCGGAGCAGGAGAGCTGAAGGCGCGTGAACCGATGGAATTCGGCTTCGTCGCGAGGGCTCGGCGCGGCTGCTGCCCCGTTATCCGGTTCGTCCATGCTCCGATGCCCCCGATCGTATCGTCCCGTTCGAAACCTGACCCGATCGCGGCATGATCGGGAAGGGGCAGCGTGATCGGGCCGGACGGTTCCTCAACGCTTCACGAAGCCGATGTCGGCGACGACCGCCTTCAGGCGCTCGGGCTCCCGTTCTTTCCGCTCGCTGTAGCGGTCGGCGCGCTCGCGGGTACCCGCACTGGGGAATGTCGGGCTGGCTGCCGCCCTATGGCGCGTGTGCGGTCCCGATCCGAAAAACAGCGTTTGACCTCCCGACGGCGGGAAGCGTCGCGAAGGCTGTCGCTCCTGATTGGCGCGCTTCATCCACCGTCCGGAACCCGACGATACGCGAGAACTTGGCTTCGAGGACCGGGCGGTTTGCCCGGCGGGAGCACGCATCATGTCGAGTGACACCGAAAAGCATCGCGAACTGCTCAGCGGCCTGAAGCAGGCCCGGGGCAAGGCGGACGGCTCGTTCGAGGCAGCCATCACGGCCGCCTTCGAGCATGTCTTCGAGCATCTGGAGCGCTTGAATGGCCACGTCTCGTCGGGCGGTCCCGGCGGAGCGGACCGGCATCTCGAACCTGACGAGAGCGCAACCCTTCGCTGACGAAGGTCGCGATCCGACGGCCGTGGACTATCGGGTCTTCCGAAACTGGTCGGGACCGCCGACCTTCGTGTTCCGGACCCGCGCCACGTTCGGCTTCTTGTCGGGCTCCAGTTCGCGAGCCCGCTCGATCCCCGCCTTCTGGGTCGGCGTGATGGCGCTCGCGCGCTTGGATCCCTCGCGGCGCACGGCGAAGTCGCCGTCCTCGCGCGGCTCCACGTAGATGTTTCCTGGCTTGGTCATCGGCAGTCTCCGTCACCAACTAGGCGTGACGTGATGGCTGGCCGCCACGCTTTCAATGCACGGGTCAACCATTTGACCCACGCCAAGGGAGAACCCCGTGACGCCTACGGAGATCAAGGCCAAGGTTCAGGACACCCACCGCCGGGCGATGTCGAACGCCTCCCTGCAGATGTCGCGCGACGGCGGCGTCCACCACCTGTTCCGCGACGTGAAGCTGTATGGCCGGGACGCCGGCGTCGACTTCGTCGAGACGAATATAGGCCAGATCGTCCAGGAAGCGGTGTCGATGGCCGAGTGCAAGCGGCCTTCCTTGGAGATCCCGGCCTACGGCTTCGGGAAGGCGGCCGTCGCAGGCATGGCTCAGGCGCTGGAGGACCTCACGGCCCTGAAGATCGAGGTCAAGGGGAACACACTTCAGCTGATCTGGGCGCAGCCGAACCCGGGCTACGTCTAGGCTACCTCCGCCGCGGGGCGGATCAGGTCTTGGTGCCCGCTTTGGAAGGCTTGCGTGCCACGTTCGCCCGGGCACGTGGCTTCTTCGCCTTCGGCGGCGCCGAACCCTTGGCGGCCGCCTTCGCCGTGGCCTTGGCGGCGGCCCGCTTCGGCTTGGCCGGCTGCGAAGCCGCCGCGATTTCCCGTCGGACGGCGGCCACTACGCGTCGAATGCCCTGAGCGACATTGAGATAGGCGGCATCCGCACTGCGCCAGCGGGTGACCTCCCGCCCGTCTTCCGGGAGCAGCTTGAAGCCTGCGGCCGGGGTCGACTTCCAGTCGCAGGGCCGGACGACGACGGCGACCACCCGCATTGTGCCGCGGGCACGCCGGTTCATGGCGCGCCTGTACTCGATCTTCCAGCAGTAGTGGCTCGCCAGATAGTCGGGGCTCAGCAGGCCGACGAAGACGTGAGCGTTCCTGAGTGCCCGGGCGATGGCGGTATCGAGCTTGTCGCCCGCGTTCATGTCGCCGTCGAACCAAGTCGAGACGTTGTCGCCCTTCAAGGGGGCCAGATGCGTTTCGAGTTTCCTGCGCGCGTCGGCGTCCATGTGCGAGTAGGACACGAAGATCCTGACCTCGGACTTTTCCTTCCTGCCGGGCTGCCCGGACGGCCTCGTCGTGCGCGCCGGCGGCCGTGCCGCCTTGGGCCGGGGGACGGCCTTCCGTGTGGATAAGGAAGCGCGGGCGCGCATCGTTGCCCCCGTTTGGCTAGCGGCCAAGGTCGCGAGTCATGCTCCCTGGACCCGGTTTGTTCCCAAACCGGAAGGGTTTCGGTCGTCGGCCTAGGCGAGGTGGGGCAGATATCCCGGTCCTGGTTGGACCAAGCGCCTGTCGACGAGGATGGTCCGCCGGTTGGTGGCCCCGGGATCCGAAAGACGGGGGGTCAGCGAGATGATCGCGACCTTCCAGTCCGGGATACCGGGGATAGGGGCTTCCATCACGCCGACCAGCACGGTCACGCCTCTCCTTCGCAACTCGGACACCGATGCAAGGACATTCCCGCATAGATCCCGCCTGCGGTTGAACTCGCCGCCGCCTATGGAATGCGGCCCCATCACCCATGAAACCAGATCGATCCATTCCGTCAGGGCTTCGACGTCGGCGTCGTAGGCGGGCCCGAGTTCCGGACGATGGATCAAGAACGCCTGCGTGCCGGCGACCATCCGGACCTGCCGGTGCGTCAGAAAGGGCCGTACCGGAACCGCTTCGAGGTTACCCATTTCCTCGACGAACTCGGCGGCGGCCTGCTCGCGTGGAATGGGAATGCGGGCGGCCGTGAAGGCCCCCTTCTCATAGCCGAGCGCGAGGGCGACCCTGTCCAGGCTTTCAACGCCGACCGGCTCGGCGCGCTCGACGCGTTCGATCGTAGACAACGAGACACAGGCGAAATCGGCCAGGGTCTCCTTCTTCCACTGTCTCAGGCTTCGTCCCATCCGGGTCACCATCGCGACCAGCTCGATGGACGGCACGGCAGGAACCCCCGGCGGCCGAGGCGGCATGGCTGCCAGGCGCTCGATGATTTCCTTGGACTTCATGACGTTCTCCTTCCGACAAGGGGAAGGTGACCCGGGACGCTCGTCCAAAGGAGATCGAAAAAACCTTCAGCGACGAACGCCGGTGACGGCTGATTCGGGCGCCGCCCACGCTCAAAGGCAGCGGGCCGTCATCAAGTGATGGCGGCCCGCTTTACTCTAGGCTGACCCGACGCGGAACTTAGATGTCCGAAAGCGGATCTTTGGATCGGCTATCAGGCGCGCGGCCCAGCCAGCGAAGTCCTGGAGTTGGCCGCCCATTAACCATCCGCTCAATCCGCGATCGCCAGCGTCGGCCAGAACGGCTTTGCTGCCCCCCGACCCGGAACCGCCACAGGGCCTGCGCGGCCAGACGCGGATCGGCCCATGGCCGCGGCGCCTACGCATCGCGCCACCTTCGGAACCGGCTCGCTCACGGCGTCCCTGACCCCGTTTCCGCCCTGGCCATAGTCGGACCAGGCGCCTGGCCACGCGGGGGAATGCGGGTGCCGACCATCCCGCACCAGGAGTCACCAACTATGCCGGAGCCCACTCAGATCCCCCGAAGGCCGCCGCTGCATCGCGATCGGCTGGAGGCATTCGAGCGCGTGAGGCGCGCGGTCGCGTCGGGGACGTCGACCTTCGCGATCGATCACGGCGAAAACCGGCGGACCTCGGATCGGGCCGCGGAGATCGTTCGCGCGCTGGAGTCCGACAAGACCGCGACCGTTCGGCGAGGCGGTGGCGCGGACGCGACGCGGGTGCTCGTGACGATGGCGGGACGCCGCCTCGCCGTGGCGCGGGATGCGGGCGGCGTCGCGCTGTTCCCCCTGGACGGACCCATGCGGGTCGTGGATCGGCCGCAGCGATGGGACGCGGACGTCGACCTGGCGCGACAGGATCGGCGCGGCCTCGTTCGCGCGATGGCCCCCGACGAATACGATGACGACACGCGTGCCGGCTCCGCCGTCACCGTCGTGCTCGACCCGGTGGTCGATTGGCTCACGCATCCCGTCTACGAGGCCCGCCGGCACAGCGCCGGCGACGCGATCCGTGTCTGGGAAGTCTTCACCCTGGACGGCGAGTCCCACGGCCTGCTGCTCATGATGGAAAACGGCTTCCACGGGGTCGAACCGTGCGGCGCGGTCAGCCCGGAAGTCAGCCCCGGCGCGGCCGCTTGGCAGATCGTCATGAACGGCTAGGGGCTCGGCCGGAGGCCCGGGCCGACGACGGGATCCGCCAGCCCACGGGGCCGGAGATGGCCGGCACGGAGGGCGTGTGGGAGTCCCCCTGGTGCGGCCCCGCCGCGACCTGGAGCGCCATCCCGCGGAGGATCCGACCGTCGCCCGGGATGCCCGCGCCGCCGCGGAACCGGCCGGAGCACGGCAGCGCGGTCTGGCGTCGGCGAAGGAGAGGCCGGGCCCGCGGGGACCGACCATGCCCCACGCATGGCGGCCCGACGCCCGCGGCTCCTGCTTCTTCACCGCCGCCGATGTCGACGCGGTCCGACCTGCGACGGGCAAGGCCCGGAATCGCCGCAGTGTGCGGGCGAGCCTCGCGGTGGCGGTCGATCAATCGATCGGGCGGCGTCGCTTCGACGGGCGGACCGTACGCGGGGCCGCCCGCTTCCGAAGGGTCGCGCAGCTTCGACCGAGCCGATCGGCGGGACGCCGGCGCGCTTCTCCCCGCGACCGGACGCGAACGAAGCCGGCCGCGCCGTTCGTCGATCCTTAGATAGTATTAACGATGTACAAAACGCCTTATCCACAGTCTAGCGGACCTTAGGGCATTTTCTCACTTGCATACATCCGCTTCCGCATGTACCGCAAACGTGAGCCCAGCTGCGATATCCGCCCGCGCTCAACCCTCCCCCAAACATACATCCCTGACTGACCGCGGGCATCCCGACCTGTCCTGGTCGCACGCTCCGGTCGGGGCCGCTCCGGTCTGCCGGATCCAGGCGGCACGTTCGCCCCGCCGGCGCCAGCCGATCGACGCCGCGCGAGCCCGCCCGTTCCCGATGTGCCCCCGTCCGTCCGCGTCCCTCTTGGGCCGCGGCGGTACGACGACGACCCGCACGGGTCCGCCCGTGCAGCGGCGCCCGAAGCCGCCGGTCGGCGGCCGCCCCGTGCCCGCCCGGCATCCGCTCGTCCCGCAAACCGCCAGGCAAGGAAGATCCATGCCCCCCCAGAACGACTTTCCCACCCGCCACGCCGCGCCCGCCCCCAGCGAGCGTCTCGCCGCCGAAGTCGAACGGCGACTCGTCTACGTCCGCGCGATGCAAGGCCTGGCCCGGCGGCCCGCGCTGACCAGGGTCTCCGCCGTCGTCGCGGAGGTCGCGGCGGAGGTCGGCGGCAAGCCGCCGGCCCCCCGGACCGTGGCCGCATGGTGCCGCCGGTACGAAGGCGCCGGCCGCGACCCCGCCGCTCTGATCCCGGTGCTGCGCAGCCGCGGGACGGCGACGCCCGTCAGGCCTGTCCGGATGGGCGACGGCGCACAGCTGCCGGACGTCATGGGGCCGGCGAGACCGGCGAAGCCCGGCACGACGCCTGATCACGGCGTCGTGTCGATGACGACGCCCACGCGCACGGTCGTCCCGGAACCGCGCCGCTCCCGCCAAGCCCCACATCGACGCGCGGCCGAGCCGGCCGTCGATCCTGCGGATGCCCCGCGGCGCTTCCGCAGGATCGACGGCGCGCGACGCCCCGACCCCCGGCTTCCGGAGGGCGCGGTTCGCATGGACATCGTCCGCCTGCGGGACGCTTCGGGGGAAACGGCAGACCTGGCCCTCGCGTGGGACCGCGGCGGGCGCCCGTTCGGGGCCGCGCTCGGACGGTCCCTCGAAGCGGGCGAGTTCGTGCGCCTGCTCCATGGCGGCGTGTCCGCCGCGGGCGTCGAGGTGATCGGACTCGCGGCCCTCGCCCCCACCGCCGTCCTGGTCGACAACGCCCGCGCGTTCCATAGCGCGTCGTTCCGCGAGGCGGCGCACGCCCTCGGGGTCAGCATCCACTACGTGCCGACCGGCGCGTCTCAGCGGCATCCGTCCGAACGACTCCTGCGCAAGGTCGCGGCGCACATGGGCATCTCCGGCATCCGCGGCCTCGCCGAACATCTTCGGCGGTGGCTCGACCCGGACGGCGAGAAGATTGCCGCGACCGCGGGCTGACCGCGCCGCAGTCCCGCCTGCGCCGACCGTCGGTCGGCGGGGCGCCGCCCGCCGCGCCCCGGATCGCATGCCGGGGCCTACCTCGCCCCGACGGAACGGCCGCGACCGCCCCACCCTCGGGATCGCCGCCGCCGATCCAGGATCTTGCCATGACCGAGAGCAGACACGCCATGTGTGCCACCCCCTTCGCCGCAGAAACCCATGAGTTCGTCAGGGCGATCGCCGACGGATACCTGTTCCGGGAGCGGGCGACCGGGATCCATGTCGCCGTTTCCCCGGCGGGGATGGTCGCGTCCTGGTGCCGCAACGTCTCGGGCCACCGGACGGTCGCGGCCGCCCCCGACGGCGGGCGGCCCGGCCCGGCCGCCTCCGGGACACCCCCGGCTGTCCTCCCGCAGGGTCGGCCTCGGCCGCAGGCGGCGGCCGGCACCCTCGCGACCTGGCGCGGCGCGTTCGCCGCGGATCCGGCCGCCGCGGCGCCGCCCCCGGCTATCGGCGCCTGCGGCGCC
>NZ_BBUX01000031.1:0-61618 GCF_000974725.1 Methylobacterium sp. ME121 | reverse complement strand
GGATCGACAGCAGGAGCGGCAGCAGGAGCGGCGGGATCAGCAGCCGGATCGTCCGGATCGCGGGCCGCAGGAGCGGCCGACCCCCGGACGGCCCGCGCCCGAGCGCCAGCAGGCTCCGGATCGCGATCAGGCCCCGCCGCCCCAGGGACGCCCTGCGCCCGAGCGTCCGCCGGCGCCGCAGCAGCGCCAGGCACCGGACCGGGACCGCCCCGGCCCGGATGACCAGCCGAACCGTCCCGCGCAGCGCGACGCGGCTCCCGACCGATCCGTGCCGGATCGCGGTGCTCCGGGCCAGCGTCCGGGCGGTCCGGGTGCGCCCGGCGAGCGGCCCCAGCCGCCGAACGCGCCCCCCGGCGCACCCGGTCGGCCGGCCCAGCGCCTCGACGCGCAGCCCGAGAACCGCCAGCCAGAGAACCGCCAGCCAGAGAACCGCGCCCAGCCGAACGGCGGTCCCGGCGCCGAGCCCGGCCGGCCGCAGGCGCCCAACGCGGCCCCGGGCGTTCCGGGGCGGCCGTTCCAGCCGCAGGGGGCCCAGCCCGATGGACGGGCGCCGGCCCAGCCCAACGGCGCCCCCGCGGCGGAGCCCGCGCGGCCAGTGCCGCCCAACATGGCCCCCGGGATCCCGGGACGGCCATTCGTGCCGCCGGGCCAGGCGCCCGCTCCCGGACAGGCCCCGCCGCCCGGCGCACCGCAGCCCGGGATGGCGCCGGGCCAGCCGCCCGCGGGCGGTCCGGGCGGTCCGACCGACCCGAGCGCCTTCAACCGGCCGGGACAGCCGGGCTACGTGCCCGGCGGCTTCCGCCAGAACGACGCCGTGCGCGACTTCGAGCAGGTCCGCACCGACCGCCGCGAGTTCCGGGAGGACGGCCGGACCTATTACCGGGAGCCGGGCCGCATCATCGTGCAGGACCGCGACGGCTACCTGATCCGACACGACGAGAACGAGCGCTTCCGCACCCTGGACCCGCGCGGCTACAGGTTCGAGCGGCGGGGCGCCGACTTCTACAGCTACGTCGACCGGCCCGGCGGCGAGCAGATCGTCACCGTCACGAACGACGACGGGCGGATGCTGCGCCGCTACCTCCGCTATCGCGACGGTCGCGAGCTCATCCTGATCGATAACAGCTATGCCGGCCCGCTCCGCCCGATCTACGAGGACGTGGTGGTGCTGCCGCCCCCGGAGATCCGCATCCCGCGGGACCGCTACGTCGTGGATTACGCCCAGGCCGACGAGGCGGAGGTCTACGAGGCGCTGACGGCGCCGCCGGTGGTGCAGGTCGATCGCCGGTACACGCTCGATCAGATCCGCTACAGCCCGGACCTCCGCGCCCGGCTGCGCTCGGTCGACATCAACACGATCACCTTCGACACCGGCTCGTTCACCGTCACGCCCGATCAGGCGGCCAAGCTGTCGGGGATCGCCGGCGCGATGAACCGCGCCATCCAGGCCAACCCGCGGGAGGTGTTCCTGATCGAAGGCTTCACCGACGCCGTCGGCTCAGCCCTCGACAACCTGTCCCTGTCGGACCGGCGTGCCCAGGCGGTGGCGACCGTGCTGACCGAGCAGTTCCGCGTGCCGCCGGAGAACCTGACCACCCAGGGCTACGGCGAGCAGTACCTCAAGGTGAACACGCAGGGCCCGTCGCGGGAGAATCGCCGCGTCGTCGTCCAGCGGATCACGCCGCTGCTGCAGCAGGGGCCGGATCAGGGTCAGGGCCAGGCGGCACCGCCGCCGCCGCCTCGGTGAAACGGCCGCCGCGCGGGCATGTCCCGCGCGGCAGTTGACCGTCGAGCCTCCGCGCCTCACCACCGGTTGAGGACAGCGGTGCGGGACGACGATGGACAGCGAGGCGGATGGCGGGCTCATCCGGTCGGGCACACCGGTCTTCCGCCGCACGGCTCTGGCGCTGGCGGCGGCCGGCTTCTCGACCTTCGCGGTGCTCTACGCGGTCCAGCCGCTCCTGCCGATCTATGCGGACGATTTCGGCGTCTCGCCGGCCGCGAGCAGCCTCGCCCTGTCGCTGCCCTGCGGGCTGCTGGCGGTGGCGCTGCTGGTCGTCAGCCCGCTCTCGGAGATCTGGGGCCGCAAGCCGGTGATGCTGGCCTCGCTGGTCGCCTCGGCGCTGCTCACGGTCGTGGCCGCCCTGGTCCCCGGCTGGTACGGCTTCCTGGCACTGCGCGCGCTCACGGGGCTGACGGCCAGCGGCCTCCCGGCCGTCGCCATGGCCTATCTCGCCGAGGAGATGGACGCCAAGGCCATCGGCCTGTCGATGGGCCTGCTCGTCGGCGGCAACGCGCTGGGCGGCATGTCGGGCCGCCTGATCAGCGGCGTGATGGCGGATTTCGTGAGCTGGCGCGCCGGGCTCGCGGTGATAGGCGGCCTCGCGCTCGCCGCCGCGCTGGCGTTCTGGCGGTGGCTCCCGCCCTCGCGCCGCTTCGTGCCGCGCCGGCTCGCCTGGGCGGAGGTGCCGGGCAGCTTCACCCACCATTTCCGCGACGCCGGCCTGCCCTGGCTCTTCGCCGAGGCGTTCCTGCTGATGGGCGGCTTCGTCTGCATCTACAATTACATCGGCTTCCGCCTGCTCGAGCCGCCCTACGCGCTGAGCCAGGCGGTGATCGGACTGATCTTCTCCGTCTACCTCGCCGGCATGGTCAGCAGCCCGGTCACCGGCGAGCTGGCGAGCCGCTTCGGCCGCCGCCGCGTCCTCTGGGTCGCCACGGCCGTCGGCCTGGCGGGCATCGTGATGACGCTCTCGGATCACCTGCTGCTGATCCTCGCCGGCATCGTGGTGACGACGGTGGGCTTCTTCGGCGCCCACGCGGTCGCGAGCAGCTGGGTCGGGCGGCGGGCCCTGCGCGACCGGGCCCAGGCCTCGGCGATCTATCTCGGCCTCTACTATCTGGGCTCGTCGGTCCTGGGGACCGCGGGCGGCTGGTTCTTCGCCCATTCCGGGTGGAACGGCGTGGTTCTGTTCGTGGGCGGGCTGTACGGTCTGGCGCTGACGATCGCCCTGCGGCTGTCCCGCCTGCCGCCGCTCGCGACCTGAACCGGGAGATCCGCCGATGAACGCCCGCAGCCACACCCGACACGTCGTCGACCAGTTCGGCGCGCAGGCCTCCGCCTACGTGACCAGCGCCGTGCACGCGGCGGGCGCCGACCTCGACCGGATCGGCGAGCGGGTCCGCGCGCGGCCCGGCCTGCGGGTGCTCGACCTCGGCTGCGGCGGCGGCCACGTCGCCTTCGCGGCGGCGGCGGCCGGGGCCTGCGTCACGGCCTACGACCTGTCGGCCGAGATGCTGGCGGCGGTCGCCGCCGAGGCGTCGCGGCGGGGGCTCGACCGGATCGAGACCCGGCAGGGCGGCGCGGAGGCCCTGCCGTTCCCGGACGCGCGTTTCGACGCGGTCCTGACCCGCTACAGCGCCCACCACTGGCGCGACGTGCCTGCGGCCCTGGCGGAGGCGCGGCGGGTGCTGAAGCCGGACGGATTCCTCGTCGTCAGCGACATCGTCGCGCCCGAGGATCCGCTGCTCGACACGCACCTCCAGGCGGTGGAGCTGCTGCGCGACCCCTCGCACGTGCGCGACTACAGGGTCTCGGAATGGCGGGCCCTGCTGGAGGCGGCCGGCTTCGAGCCCGGCGACGCGACGCCGAGCCGGCCGCGCATGGAGTTCGCGAGCTGGATCGCCCGGATGCGGACGCCGGAGACCCACGTCGCGGCGATCCGGGCGCTGCAGGTCGCGGCGCCCGCGGAGGTCGCGGCGCATTTCGGCATCGAGGCCGACGGCAGCTTCCTGCTCGATGCCGCGCTGATCGAGGCGCGCCCGCGACCCGGCCGCTGAACCGCCGCCGAACGGCCTAGGATTACGAACGCCGGCGGGGTTGTCCGGGCCGGGTCACTCAGGCGGCCGCGCCGGAGAGCCGGCGCGCCGCCCGCTCCCGCCCGATCAGCGGCAGCAGGCCGGCGAGGTCCGGCCCGTGCTCGAGGCCGGTCAGCGCGAGCCGGAGCGGCATGAACAGGCCGCGGCCCTTAGCGCCGGTGCGAGTCCGGATCTCGGTCGTCCACGCCTTCCAGGTCTCCGGGCCGAACGGCTCGGGGGGTAGGGTCTCGATGGCGGCCGCGATCACGGCAGGCTCGGTGAGCACCGGCTCGACCGGACCGGTCACGACCCGCCACCACGGCGCCGCCTCCGGGACCCGGCTCAGGTTGGCGCGCACCGCGAGCCAGAAGGCCTCGGCCCGGTCCTCAGGGATCCCGAGATCCGCGAGGCGCGCGGCCGCCTCCCGGTACGGCATGGCGTGGATCAGGCGGGCGTTGAGTCCGTCGAGCTCCGCCGGGTCGAACCGGGCCGGCGCCCGCGAGATCTCCCCGAGATCGACGAGGCCCGCGAGGGCGTCGAGGTCGGGCACCGCCCGGACCGATTCGGCCGAGCCGGTCAGCACCGCCAGCGAGCGCACCGCCGCGGGCTCGTAGCCGGCCTCGCGCAGGCCGCGCAGCGACAGGTGGCCGAGGCGCTTCGACAGGCCCTCCCCGTCGGCGGTCGTCAGCAGGTTGTGGTGGCCGAAGACCGGAACGGCCGCGCCCAGGGCCTCGAAGATCTGCACCTGCACGCCGGTGTTCGTGACGTGGTCCTCGCCGCGGATCACGTGGGTGATGCCGAGATCGGCGTCGTCCACCACCGACGGCAGCGTGTAGAGGTAGCTGCCGTCGGCGCGGATCAGCACCGGATCCGACAGGGACGCGCAGTCGACGTGGGCCGGGCCGCGGACGAGATCGTCCCAGCCGACGGTCCGCGCCTCCAGCAGGAACCGCCAGTGCGGCCGCCGGCCCTCGGCCTCGAGCGCCGCCCGCTCGTCGCCGGTGAGCCGCAGCGCCGCCCGGTCGTAGATCGGCGGTTGGCCGCGCCCGAGCTGGCGCCTGCGGCGGCGCTCCAGCTCCTCCGGGGTCTCGTAGCAGGGGTAGAGCCGGCCCGCTGCGCGCAGGCGGTCGGCGGCGGCGTCGTGCTGCGCCGTGCGGGCGCTCTGCCGGGCGAACAGGTCGGGCACGATGCCGAGCCACGCGAGATCCTCGCCGATCGCCTCGGCGAAGGCCTCGGTGGAGCGCTCCGCGTCGGTATCGTCGAGGCGGAGCAGGAAGCGGCCGCCGGTCCGGCGGGCGAACAGGGCGTTGAGCAGGGCCGGCCGGGCGTTGCCGATATGGAGATACCCGGTCGGCGAGGGTGCGAAGCGGACGAGAGTCATGGTCCGCTCTCTAGCCGATCTCCGCGGGAATGTGCGCGGGACTTCACGATCACACCGGCCCGATGCGCCGACCCGCGGCGGCCCGCTACCCAGGACGCGGGAAACCCGTCAGAAGGGCGCGCGTGGTGCGGGGCGGGATGTGAGCGGCATGGCGACGGATGAGACGGCCGACATCGTGGTGGTCGGCGGCGGGATGGTCGGCCTCGCCAGCGCCATCGCGCTGAGGGATCGCGGGCTCGACGTGGTCCTGCTGGATCCCGGCGAGGCGCGGGCCCGGACCTCCTACGGCAATGCCGGCGTGGTCAGCCGCGGCTCGATCCTGCCGATGTCGAGCCCGGCCCTGTGGGGCAAGCTCCCGGCCTACCTGCGCAACGCCGATCGCGGCCTGAGGCTGCACTACGCGCATCTCCCGCGAATCATGCCCTACACGGCGCATTTCCTCGCGGCCGCCCGCGCATCCCGCTGGCGCCGCGCGGCCGCGGCGCTGCTGCCGCTGACCAGCGCCGCCTATCCGGCCCACGAGCGGCTGGCGGCCCGGGCCGGCACCGGCGACCGGCTGCAGCGGACGGGCTGGATCAAGGCCTACCGCACCGAGGCGGCCTTCGCGGCCGCCGCCCTGGAGCGCGAGATCCTGGCCGCGCACGGGGTCGCGTTCGACATCCTCGACAGGGCGGCGCTGCAGGCCGTCGAGCCGGCGCTGGTGCGGCCCTACGCGCGGGCCATGCTGCTCACCGAGACGGGATCGGTGCGGGAGCCCGGCCGGCTGATCGAGGCGTGCGAGGCCCTGTTCACCGGCCTCGGCGGCCGCCGCCTGCGCGGCAGCGTCGCCCGGTTGGAGCCCGAGGCCGGTGGCTGGCGCGTCGATCACGACGGCGGCGCCGTGCGGGGCCGGCAGGTCGTCCTCGCGGCCGGCGCCGCCTCCGGGGCGATCGCCCGGACTCTCGGCTACCGCTTCGCGGTGGCGGCCGAGCGCGGCTACCATCGCCACTACGCCCTGCATCCGGACAGCCCGCCGCTGACCCGGCCTGTCCTCGACACCGGCGCGGGCTCGATCCTGTCGCCGATGGGCGAGCACCGGGTCCGTGTCCTGTCCGGTGTCGAACTCAACGCCCGCGCCGCCGCCCCCGACCACACGCAGATCGAGGCGGCGTCCCGCGAGGCGGCCGGCACCCTGCGGCTCGGCGGGCCGCTGGACAACGCGCCGTGGCTCGGCTCCCGCCCGTCGACGCCCGACGGGATGCCGGTGATCGGCCGCGCCCCGCGGCACGACGGCCTGCTCTTCGCCTTCGGCCACGGTCATATCGGCCTGTCCACCGGCCCGATCACCGGCGAGATCGTCGCCGACCTCGCCACCGGCCGGAACCCGGCGGTGCCGGTCGCGGCCTTCGCGCCGGAACGGCTCCTGCGCTGGCCGCGGCTGCTCTGAGGGCGTCCGCGATCAGCGCCAGTCGTAGGGGTTGTAGGGCTCGAGCGCGGCCTCGACCTTCCGCAGGAAGTCCGGCTGGCGCTGCAGATCGGCCTCCCGAGCGAGCGCCCGGAGGAACGCCTGGGGCCCGTGCTCGAGGTCGCGCGTCAGACCGTCGTAGCGGTCGGACGGCTCGACATGGGCGGGGTTGACCGCGACGCGGTAAGCGAGGCCGCAGGTCGGCGGATCGATCCCCAGGCGATAGCAGATCCGCACCCGGGCGAACGGCGCGTCCGGGCGATAATCGACCCGGTAGCCGCCGAGTCGGAAAGCGCCGCCGGTCGCGCGCTCGGCATAGGCCAGCGTGCGCGCCACGGTGGTGAAGCCGGCGGTGCGCCGGTCGCGCACGAGGTCGATCGCCGCCCGCTCCGTCGGCACGAAGGATTGGGCACAGGCGGGGCCGGACACCAGCGCGATCAGGAGTGCGGGGGCGGCGAATCTCATGGCTTCTTCATGCAGACCGCGACGGGCTGGGCATCCTTGGCGGCCTTGGCGGTCATGTCGAGGCAGCCGACCGTGGACACGCCGTCCGTGACGGTCACGGACGGCAGAACCGCCATGCCTCGGCAGTAGGCGCCAATCAATTCCTCGTCACGGCGGCAGGCCACGTCGAGACGCACCTGGCTGTTCAGGGCCGGTCCGGGCGGACCGGCCGGCCCGGCCGGGCCCGGGTCGCCCGCGGGACCGCGAGCCCCCGTCGCGCCGTTGACCCCGGCCGGCCCGGCCGGCCCCGGCGGTCCCCGATCACCCTTCGCACCGGGAGGCCCGGCCGGCCCCGGCTTGGGCGCGTCGCAGGCGGCGAGCGCGAGCGCGAGCGCCGTCGCGCCGACCACGAGCGCGATCAGAGGGGATCTCATGCGGTTCTCCGGCCACGCCTGCGCGCGTGGAAGTGGTGCGCACCGGCGGGGCGTCAACCGCGCATCGCCGACTACCGCGCTCGACACAACCAAAAGTAGCAGGAACTCGATAAGCCTGTTGTAGTCGATCGAATTAAGAGTTTTGCAAAATCTTGGCGTCACATCGAACGCGATGGCTATTTTCGACTGATCTGCTCGCTCATGAACCGTCGAGGACTTTCACACGCGCAGGTCAGAGTTACGTCGGGTTGTCTCCTGAGGCGCCTCGCGCGCGACAGCGGCGGCGCGGCCGCGGTGGAGTTCGCCCTCGTGGCCCTGCCGTTCCTGGCGCTGTGCGGCGCGATCCTCCAGATCGTGTTTCAGATGTGGGCGACGCAAAATTTCGATCGCGCCCTCCAGAACGCGGTCCGGACGATCTTCACCGGCCAGTTCCAGCTCGACACCGCGGGTCAGACCAATCCCGCGACCGTGCTCGCGACCCTCAAGACACGGATGTGCGGACCGAGCAGCAGCCCCGTCCCCACCGTGTTCAACTGTCAGAACGTCAAGATCGACGTCTCGACCTCGAGCAGCTTCGCGAGCGCGACCGCGGCCAAGCCGATCGACACGGCCACAGGCACGTGGAGCACGAGTTTCGGCTCCAACTACAAATGCGCCTCGCCCGGGACGATCGTGATCGTCACGGCGGCGGTGCCGTTCCCGACCTTCTTCAACCTGATGGGCCTGAACACGAAGCAGTTCACCAGCGGGCCCGCGGAGGGATCGAGCCTGCTGACGTCCACCGCGGTGTTCCGCACCGAGCCCTATCAGATCGTCGGAGCGAGCCCGTGCCCGTCCTCGCCGTCCTGACCCGGCGGGCGGCCCGGCTCGGGCAGGATCGGCGGGGCGGCGCGGCGGTCGAGTTCGCCGTCATCCTGCCGATCCTGCTCGCGATCTGGGCCGGGATGACCGAGGTGGGGCACGCCATCGACGAGTGGCGCAAGCTGACCCAGCTCGGCCGGACCGTGGCGGACCTGACGGCGCAGGGCGACACGCAGAACCCGATCAGCCGCACCGTGATGAACGACATCCTCGCCTCCGCCACGGCGGTGATGCGCCCGTTCGACACGTCGAAGGTCAAGATCGTGGTCAGCGCCATGGGCATCGACGCGAAGAACCCGGTCGGTCCCCCGGTGGTCTGCTCCAGCGTCGCCAACGCGAACGGGACCGCGCGGAGCCTGGGATCCGCGGCCGGCCTGACCGTGCCGGACGGCTACCGGATGCCGGGCATGCGGTACGTCCTGGCGGAAGTCAGCATCAGCTACACCCCGATGATCGGGAGCGCCCTGGTGAAGCTCGCCAAGGGCGTGAGCAACACGATCACGTTCACCAGCAGCGCGCCGTGGCCGACCCGCGGCGGCCAGGCCTACGGCACCAGCACCTACACGGAAGTCGTCCTGCCGGACGACGAACACGCGAACTGCGATGGCACGAAGATCGACCGCTAGTCCTGACGACCGCCCCGAGCGGCGCCGCGGCCTCCTGCGCGACCGCGGCGGCAACGTCGCCCTGCTGTTCGCGTTCCTGAGCGTGCCGATGGTGATGATCGGCGGCGCGGCGATCGATTACGGCTTCGCTACGCGGCTGGAGACGAAGCTCCAGACCGCGACCGACGCCACGGCGCTGCTGCTCTGCCAGACGCCGCTGACGACGTCGGAGGCCGAACTCAACACCCTCGCCCAGACGACGATGACCGGCGCCATGGGTGCCGCGAACCTCGTGGTCGACCGGCTGGCGATCACCAGCAGCCCGCGCAAGATCACGCTGACCGCGCACAAGCAGTCCACGACCTTCTTCGGGGGGCTGACCGGCACCCAGCGCATCAACCCGGGCGCCGTCTCGCAATGCGCCACGCCGCTGCCCAAGACCTTCGAGATCGCGCTGGTCCTCGACAACACGGGCTCGATGGCCGCGTCGAGCGGGGGACAGTCGAAGCTTCGGGCCGTCCAGACGGCCGCGACCGATTTCGTCAACTACGTCTACACGAGCCCGGCCTTCTCCAACGCGACCAAGGTCGCGATCGTTCCCTTCGCCGCCGCCGTGGCAGTCGACCCGTCCGCGTACCGCTACGCGAGTTGGATCGATCAGAACGGCCTCTCCAGCTACCACTGGACGAACATCGTCCAGTCGAATCCGGCACCGTTCAAGAACCGCTTCGAGGTCTTCGCGAAGCTGCAGGCGGCGAACCGGAACTGGGGCTGGGCCGGGTGCCTCGAGTCGCTTCCCTACCCGTTCAACGTCCAGGACGGCGCGCCCACGACCAAGGATTCCTTCTACGTGCCGCTGCTCGCGCCCGACGAGCCGGGCGACGGCACGTCGGGCGGCGCGTCCTTCCCGGTCGGCAACCAGAGGTCGACGGCCTACAGCTACAACAGCTATATCGACGACGAGACCGGCCCCGACTGCCGGAACAGCAACACCTACAACACCGCGCTCGGCCAAGCCTGCAAGTACGTGAATCCGAAGGATCCGGCGTCCGGCTCGCCCCTCGGGATCCCGAACGGTCCGAATTTCGGCTGCACCACCCAGCCGCTTCAGCGGCTGACCAACAACACGAACGCGCTGAAGACCCTGATCAACAACATGGCGCCTTCCGGATCGACCAACATCCACGAGGGATTCATGTGGGGCTGGCGCACCCTCTCGCCGAACAGCGTCTTCGCGGACGGTCAACCCTACGCGTCCAGCGCGAACAGCTCGAACGCCACGAACATCAACAAGATCATCATCCTGATGACCGATGGCACGAACAGTTGGGGCACCAATTCGAGCGCGCCGACCGGCTCGCTCTACTTCGCGGCCGGCTATTTCCGGAACGCCAACGGCACGACGCCGAACCCGCGCCTGACGACGGCGTATCAGAACACCAACATCGCCGACGGCAACACCGCGCGGAAGGCGCTCGACGCGCTCACCGCCGAGGCGTGCGCCAACACGAAGGCGGTCAACATCTCGATCTACACGATCGGCTTCAGCGTCCCGACGGATCCGATCGATTCGGCGGGGCAGACGCTGCTGCGGAACTGCGCCTCGTCGCCCGACCAGTTCTACCTCGCCAACTCGTCCGACGACCTGATCAAGGCGTTCAAGTCGATCCAGGCGAGCATCGGCGCGCTGCGGCTCACGCAGTAGTCGCGCCGGGTCGGCCGCCGGATCCGGCACGCGGCCGGATCCGGATCAGTCGTCGCGGTAGACGCGCTCGCGGCGCTCGTGCCGCTCCTGGGCCTCGAGCGACAGGGTCGCGATCGGCCGTGCGTCGAGGCGGCGGAGGGAGATCGGCTCGCCGGTCTCCTCGCAGAACCCGTAGGACCCGTCCTCGATCCGGGCCAGCGCCGCGTCGATCTTGCCGGTCAGCTTGCGCTGGCGGTCCCGGGCCCGCAGCTCGATCGCCCGGTCCGTCTCTGACGACGCGCGGTCGGCGAGGTCGGGATGATTCTCGTTCTCGCTCTGCAGCGCCACCAGCGTATCCTGCGCCTCGCGGAGGATGTCGTTCTTCCAGCTCAGCAGCTTGCGCCGGAAATATTCGCGCTGCCGGTCATTCATGAAGGGCTCGTCGTCGGACGGGACGTAGCCGTCCTCCAGCTGCACCTTCGCCATGCGTCACCCTCGCTGGATGGTAAACCGCCCACCAGGGGATGGCCGGTGTGCGGCGATAACGTGAGGTGCCGTATAGTCGAGGTGCCTCAGCGCCACAACGCACACGGATGCAGGGGCTGTAACTGGCTGTCACTGCATCGCCGCGTGCGGCAAACAGGCCACGGTACAGATGTTTTACGCTGTCATCTGGTCCGCAACCGTACGATCGCCTCGGCGATCTCGGTTGTCAGACTTCGGGCGATCGGCAGCCTGTAGTGGGTCTGGTCGAAGAACTGGTCGGGATCGGCCGCCGCGGGACGGCCGTCGCGCCAGTCGACCACCGTGCTCAGGGTGTGAGTCGCCAGCACGGCGCGCACCTCGGCCCGGCAGGTCGCCTCGGCCCGCGCCCGGGGGCTGCCGGGCCGCGGCTCGCCGCGGGCGTAGACCGGCGGGAAGACCACCACGACCGGGGTCCCCGCCGGGATCCGGGTCAGCTCGGCGCGCAGGCGCGCCGCGATCGGGAACGGGCCGCCGTGACGCGCCTCCGGCTCGGGCCCGACCGGCTTCTCCAGGGCCGCCTTCTTGGCGGGATCGACGCCGAAGCCCTGGCTCAGGTAGTTGCGCTCGTAGTCCCACCAGCCGTCGGCCGCGGCGGTCTTGCGGCGCGGGTTCAGGAGCCAGCCGAGGCGGTTGACCGTCTCCTGGGCGGCCGAGAAGCGGATCAGCCCCCGCAGGTAGGCGGGCCAGTCACCGACGAGCCAGTAGGGAAAGCCGTGCTCGCTCGGGAAGGCGGGGTCGTCGGCGCACCAGAACGCGTCGGCCGAGAGCACGATCGCGGCGGGGTGGGCATGGTGCTGCAGGTACCAGCCGAGCAGGGCGAACTGCTCGGAAGGGCCGGTGGCCGGCACGGAGAGCTGGAGGAAGGGGATGCCGGTGAGCCGCGTCAGGGCCGCCGGCTCGATGAGCTGGATGTGCGAGTTGCCGATCACCACGCCCGCGTAGGCCGGGTCGCGGCCGCGGACGGCCGAGGCGGTGCGGGGTCCCTGCGGCCGCACCGCGCCCCGGGACAGCAGCGTCGAGCGGCCGGTATCGTAGGGATCGATCAGCACGGCGAGCGCCACGTAGCCCGCGAACAGGGCGACCATCGACAGGAGCAGGGTGCGGGCGAAGCCGCGCCAGTCCCGATCGGTCGTGGGGGGTGCGGGCGCCATCCTCAGAACTGGAAGTAGATGAACTCGTAGTTCGCATCGTCGCCGATCTTGAGCAGGACGAGCACGAACAGCAGCGCGAAGCCGAAGGCGAGGAGCCGCCGGGGCGGCAGGCGGTGCACCGCGTTCCACGCGGTGGGCCCCACCGTCGCGACCAGGGCGGCGATGGCGATGGTGCGCCACTTGAAGCCGGAGCCCCTGGGCGCCAGCCCGAACAGCCCCTTGAAGATCACGAGGGCCGCCTCGAAGCTCGTCGCCCGGAACAGCACCCAGGTCAGCACGACGAACAGGCTGGTCAGCGCCCAGCCGAGGGGCGCGGGCACCGCGATCCGGGCACGGCGCGCCAGGACCCCGGCGCCGAGGCCGATCCCGTGGAGCGCGCCCCAGGCGAGGAAGGTCAGGCCCGCCCCGTGCCAGAGGCCGCCGAGCGTCATCGTCGCGACGAGCGCCCCGACCTGCCGCGGCAGCCCGCGGCGGTTACCGCCCATCGGGACGTAGAGGTAGTCGCGCAGGAAGCGCGACAGGGTCATGTGCCAGCGCCGCCAGAACTCGCGCAGGGAGGTGGCGCGGTACGGCACGTCGAAGTTCTGCGGCAGGACGAGGCCGAACAGCAGCGCGATGCCCAGCGCCATGTCGGTGTAGCCGGAGAAGTCGAAGTAGATCTGGAAGGTGAAGCCGAGCGTCGCCTGCCACGCCTCCACCACCGTGACGGCCTTGCCGGCGGCGGCGGCCTGGAACACCGGGTTCACGTACTCGGCGAGCGGGTCGCCGAGGAACACCTTCTTGGCGAGGCCGACGGTGAGCAGCATCAGCCCGCGGGCGAAGCGCTCGGCGGCGTCGGGCCGCGCGTAGGGCGACTCGTCGAACTGGTGCATGATCTCGCTCCAGCGCACGAGCGGGCCGGCGAGAACCTGCGGGAAGAAGGCGATGTAGAGGGCGTATTTCACGAGCCCGAAGCCCGGCGCCCGGCCGGCCCGCAGGTCGGCGAGATACATGATGTGGTGGAAGGTGAAGAACGAGATGCCGAGCGGCAGGGCGAGGCCGAGGCGCTGCGCTTCCAGGCCGGGGATCAGGTTGGCGAGGTCGGCCGCGAAGTCGAGGTACTTGAACACGCCGAGCAGCGCGAGGTTGGCGGCGATCGCCGCCGGGATCAGCCAGCGGCCCGGCCAGAGGCGATAGGCCCGGGCCACGCACCAGTTCGCGACGATCGACCCGGCCAGCAGCGGCACGAACCGGATGTCCCACCAGCCGTAGAACACGAAGGACAGGGCGACGAGGAGCGGCAACCGCCACGCGGGCGCGGCGCGCGCCACCAGCCCGTGCAGGATCAGCGCGGTCGGCAGGAAGGCGAGGAGGAAGACGAAGGAGTTGAACAGCATCGGGCGGGGCGGCGCGGAGGAGCCCGGATGGGCCGCCGTAGTCTCCGAGCGGGAGGGACGGCCTTGTCGGGGATCGGGGCCGGCCCGTCAATCGGCGCTCGGCGTGCGGGGCGCTTCCGCGGCCGCCCCGGAGGGCTCCGCGGCGCCCGCGACGACGCGGGCGCGGGAACGCCCGACTGGCGGCGGGCTCAGGCCCCGCGCCGGACCGCCTCGATGGTCAGGCCCAGCCCGACCGAGCCGAACGTGTCGCCCTCCACCACCCGGGCGGCGGGCAAAGCGGCCGTCAGCGCGGCGCGCAGGTGCGGCAGGCCGGTGGAACCGCCGGTGAGGAACAGGGCGTCGACCCGGTCGGCCGTCAGTTCCGCCTGCGCGAGGCAGCGCGCGATCCGCGCCGCGACGGCGCGGGCGAGGTCGCCGGTCTGGGCGGACAGGGTCGCGCGATCCACCGGCACCGCGAGCCCCGGCTCCAGGAGGCCGAGATCGAGCACGGTCGCGTCCCGCTCGGAGGCCGCGATCTTGGCGCCCTCCACCGCCCCGGCCAGGGCGTGCCCGCGCTCGCCCTCCACGGCCTCGCGCAGCCGCGCGAGCAGGTCGGGCCGGGCGCCGTCGCGGATGACCTCGTCGATCTCGCGCAGGGTCTTCGGGTTGTAGAGGCGGTTGATCGCCGACCACGTAGCGAGATCGTGATAGTAGGCGTTCGGCACCGCGAGGTCGCCGCGACGCATCGGGCTTCCGAGGCCCAGGAGCGGCATCACCGTGCCGAGGCTGAGCTGGCGGTCGAAATCGGTGCCGCCGATCCGCACGCCGTCGTTGGCCAGGATGTCGCCGGCGCGGTCCGGCCGCCCCCGGCGCTCGGGCGCGAGGCGGACGATGGAGAAGTCCGAGGTGCCGCCACCGATATCGGCGACGAGGGCGATCTCCTCCGCGCGGACCTGCCGCTCGTAGTCGAGCGCCGCGGCGATCGGCTCGTACTGGAACGAGACCTCCCGGAAGCCGACGTCGCGGGCGATGTCGCGCAGCGTGTCCTCCGCGCGGCGGTCCGCCTCCGGGTCGCCGTCGACGAAGTGGACGGGGCGGCCGTGGACCACGCTGTCGAGGCTCTGGCCGCTGGCGGCCTCGGCCCGCGCCTTTACGGCGGTCAGGTAGCGGGCGATGACGTCGCGCAGGCGCAGCCGCTGGCGCCCGACCGGGGTCGCCTCCTCCATGAGCGGCGTGCCGAGGACCGATTTCAACCCCCGCATCAGCCGGCCGGACCGGCCCTCGACGTAGGCCGCCGTGGCGGCCCGGCCGATGATCGGCTCCCGGCCGAGCTCGAAGAAGATCGCGCTCGGGATCGTCCGGTGCGCGCCCTCCAGGGGCAGCAGCGTCGGACCGTCCGGGCCGTCATGCCCGAGGGTGGTGTTCGACGTGCCGAAATCGAGGCCGCAGGCCGCCATCGTGTCGTGGGTCCGGGAGTTGGGAGAAGGGCCGTGGGCCTACAGGGCCGACAGGCCGGGGTCCAGGCCGGAGGAGCGGGGCCCGGGGAGCCCGGGCGGGGGTTGACGGCGCGACCGCGCAGCGGCGGCGTCGCGGGACGGCGCGGGGCGATGCGACAGTCCACCGCCCGGGCGTTCCCATGCGGGAAGCGTGGACAGCGCGCCGGCGGCACACCCGGACCGGCCGGGCCGTGCTATGAGGCGCCATGCGTTCCGACATCGATCTCGGCCTGACGGGCGAGCGCCCCGCGCTCCTCGACCTCACCGAACTGCTCGCCACGCGGCTCCTGGTCCAGGGCAATTCCGGGTCCGGCAAATCGCACCTGCTGCGGCGGCTGCTCGAGCAGAGCGCCGGCCTCGTGCAGCAGGCGATCATCGACCCGGAGGGCGACTTCGCCAGCCTCGCCGACCGCTACGGCCACGTCGTGGTCGAGGCCGACGGCGACGACGTCGCCCTGCAGCGCATCGCCGCAAGGGTGCGGACGCACCGGGTCTCGGTGGTGCTGTCGCTGGAGAACCTCGACGCCGACGGCCAGATGCGGGCCGCCGCGGCCTTCCTGGGCGGTTTGTTCGACGCCGACCGCGACCACTGGTACCCGATGCTGGTGGCGGTGGACGAGGCGCAGCTCTTCGCGCCGGCTGCCGCCGGCGAGGTCTCGGACGAGGCCAGGCGCCTGTCGCTCGGCGCGATGACCAACCTCATGTGCCGCGGCCGCAAGCGCGGGCTCGCCGGTATCATCGCGACGCAGCGCCTCGCCAAGCTCGCCAAGAACGTCGCGGCCGAGGCCTCGAACTTCCTGATGGGCCGGACCTTCCTCGACATCGACATGGCGCGCGCCGCCGACCTCCTCGGGCTGGAGCGCCGGCAGGCCGAGACGTTCCGCGACCTGCCGCGCGGGCATTTCGTGGCCCTGGGGCCGGCCCTGTCCCGGCGCCCGCTCACCATCGCGGTCGGGCCGACCCAGACCGTGAGCCGGAGTTCCTCGCCGGTCCTCGTTCCGCTGCCCGACGCCCTGGAGGATGCCCGCGCGCTGATCCTCACGGCGAGCCCCGCGGAGACCGTCGCGCCGCTGGCGCCGCGGCCGAAGCCGCGCCCGACCCCGGCACCCGACGTGCTCGTCCAGCTCGCCAATTACCGCCCGCCGGCGCCGGCCGAGGAGCCGGAGGAGGAGCCGATGGACCCGGAGGCCCGCGAGGCGGCGCTCGCCGAGGTCCTGGCCTCCGTGCTGGCGGATGCCGACGCCGCCGCCTGCACCCCCGCGACGCTCTACCAGGACTTCACGGTCCGCTGCCGCATCCGGCGCCTGCGCGGCGACACGATGGGCCTGCCCGAGTTCAAGCGGCGGCTCGCGGTCGCGCGGGCCGAGGCCGGGGGCGCGGTCGCGGACAATTCCGGGTGGGAGCAAGCCCAGGCCATCGCGGCCGGCCTGCCGGACGACCTCGCCGGGCTCTTCCTCGTGGTCGCGCGGGCCGCCATCGAGGGCGCCCCCTGCCCGACCGACACCATGCTGGCCGAGGCCTACGGCACCAGCTCGGGCGGCCGGGCGCGGCGGATGCTGGCCTATCTCGAGGAGCGCGGCGCCATCGTCACCCGCAAGGACCTGCGCGGCGCGCCGATCATCGCGGTGCCGGATCTCGGCGTCGAGACCGGACCGGGCGAGCCGCAGATGCTGCCGACCGGGCCGAAGCGGCGGGTCGTGTAACCGGATCGGGCGCCGGTCCGTCCAGGCGCTGGGAATCGCCCAGGCTCGGTCGCGGCTGCCCGTCAGACGCGCCGGGCCATCTCCAGCTTGGCGAGCTCCACCGCGGCCCGCAGCTCGATCTCGGCCATCAGACCGTCGAGCCGCGGATCTCCCGAGAGGCCGGCGCGCTCGTTCAGGCGACCGGCGATGGCGCGCAGATCCTGCGGCGCGACGCGGCCGCCGAGCAGCGCCGCCTTCAGCCGGTCGAGGCCGTCGAGAAGGTCCTGGCCGCGCTGGGCGGAGCGCCGGCGCCGCTCCTGGGGCGTGTCGGCCTCGGCCTGGAGAAGCAGGACCGCGTCGAGCCCGGCGAGGGTCGCGGCGGCGGCCGGCGCGCCGGCCGACGTCGGCGACGACGGGGTCGCGCCGAGGCTGAAGGCTGCGCCGCCCTCGGGCTTCCGGGCGGACGCGACACCGCCGGCGCTCTGGATCGGCTGGCGAGTCTCGACACGCATGATCCGGTTCGCGTTGCTCCAAGCGCCCCCGCGCAGACCAAGAAATTCGGCCGCCAGGGTTAAGCGCGGGTAAACAAGCCGGCAGAAGCTGCCGGGTCGGCAGGTTCGGTGCCGGTGCCGCGGGACGCGGACGCGGAGTGGGCGGAAGAAAACCCCCTCTTTTTCAACGCCTTGCGCGAAGCCGGCGGCTGGCACGCCCCTGGCAGGATGGCGTCAGGTCCGTCACGGTCGAAAACACGGCATGCGCCCGCGTCACGCGTTCAGTCCTCTCCGGTCTCTCCTGGCGGCCCTCGCGGGCGCCCTGCTGCTCGCCGCCCTGTCCGTGCCGGCGCTCGCCCTGTCGCGCGTCAAGGATCTCGCTTCCATCGAGGGTGTCCGCCAGAACCAGCTCGTCGGCTACGGCATCGTGGTCGGCCTCAACGGCACCGGCGACACGCTGAACAACATCCCGTTCACCAAGCAGTCCCTCCAGGCCATGCTGGAGCGCCTCGGCGTCAACACCCGCGGCGCCACGATGCGCACGCAGAACCTCGCGGCCGTGATGGTGACCGCGAGCCTGCCGCCCTTCGCCGCGCAGGGCACCCGGATCGACGTCACGGTCTCGTCGCTGGGCGACGCCAAGTCCCTCCAGGGCGGCACCCTGCTGGTGACGCCGCTGCTGGGCGCCGACGGCGAGGTCTACGCCCTGGCACAGGGTTCGGTAGCGATCGCCGGCTTCGCCGCCGAGGGCGACGCCGCCAAGATCACCCGGGGCGTGCCGACCAACGGCCGGATCTCCAACGGCGCCAACATCGAGCGCGAGATCGCCTTCAAGCTGAACGACGCGCGCTCGCTCCGGCTGTCGCTGCGCAACCCGGACTTCACCACCTCGAAGCGGATCGCCGCCGCGATCAACGACTTCATGGGCGCCGACACCGCCGAGCCCACCGACCCGGCCACCGTCACGATCCAGATCCCGGCCCGCTACAACGGCAACATGATCCGCCTCATCACCGAGGTTGAGCAGCTGAAGGTGGAGCCCGACCAGACCGCCCGGGTCGTGGTCGACGAGCGCTCTGGCATCATCGTCATGGGCCGGGACGTGCGCGTGTCGACGGTGGCGATCGCGCAGGGCAACCTCACCGTGACCATCACCGAGCAGCCGCAGGTCAGCCAGCCGGCGCCGCTCTCCAACGGGCGCACCGTCGTGGTTCCGCGCACCGGGGTGAAGGTCGATACCGGCGACGGCAACAAGCTCGCCCTGGTGAAGGAAGGCGTCAGCCTGCGCGAGCTGGTCGACGGCCTCAACGCGCTGGGCGTCGGCCCGCGGGACCTCATCTCGATCCTCCAGGCGATCAAGGCCGCGGGCGCGCTCCAGGCCGATATCGAGCTGATGTGACCGAGCGGACGCGAAGGAACGATCCATGCTGCAACTCGCCAGTCTCGCGGCCAGCGCCGCCGCCAGCGTCGGGACCTCGGTGGCCGGGAGCGCCGTCGACGGGATCATCAAGACCGCCAACAAGGCCAAGGCCCTGAAGACGGCGACCGAGTTCGAATCGATGTTCCTGGAGAACAGCCTCGATCGGCTGACCCAGTCGGAGGGCACCGACGGACCGCTGGGCGAGAACGGCACCGGCGGCGGCGTCTACCGCTCGATGCTGACCAAGGAATACGCGAAGCAGATCGTGAAGAGCGGCGGCGTCGGCATCGCCGACTCGGTCTTCCGTGAGATCATGAAGATGCAGGGTGCGGCGAGCGATGGAGCGATCGATGCAAAGGGCTGAACCGCTGCGCGTCGGGGACCGGGTCACCGCCGAGGCGCTGGTGGCGGGCGTGCTCGGCAACATGGCCGCCCTTGAGGCCGTCCTCGCCGAGGAGGCGGCCTACGTCCGGGAAGGGCGGCTGCAGGAGGGCGTCGCCGCGGCCGAGCCGAAGGCCGCACTGGCGGCCGCCTACATGCAGGGGCTCGAGGTCGCGAAGGCGAACGCCGTCGCGCTGAAGCGCTTCCATCCCGAGGGAGTCGAGGCCCTGCGCACGGCGCACCGGCGGTTCACCGCGGCCGTGGAAGCGAACCAGACGGTGCTCGCCAGCGCCAGGACCGTCTCGGAGGGCTTGATCAAGACCCTGGCGGAGGAGATCGGCAAGGCGCAGCTCCCCTCCGGCTACGGGCGGCAGGCGCCGGCGCCCTCCCCGTACGGCCGCGGCGTGCGCAGCGGGCCGCTGGTCCTGTCGCGCAACCTCTAGGGCCCGCCCGGTCGGCGACCGGCGCCGATCCGGACGTAGGTGCGCACCTCGCCGAGATCGGTGTCGGCGCGGTTGTCGACCGCGATGCGTCCGGCGACGGCCGGCGCCGCCGCGACGCCGCGGCCCGCCGCGAGATCCGCCCCCGCGACGACGCGGCCCGAGACGCGGATGCAGCTGTCGCTCCCCGGCAGGCGCACGAAGCCCTGGCCCTTGGACGGGCACGGCACCGGCCCCGGGATCGCCGGCAGATCCCGCAGGTCGAGGGCCGCGACCGGTCCCGCGCAGGTCAGGATCGCCGCGAGGGCGGCGCAGCTCCGGAGCCGGCCGCGCATCTCAGGCGGCTCGGCGGGCGAGATCCCGGTGAAGGAGGTCGATGTAGAGCTCGACCTCGCCGATGAACCCGTCGAGATCGGGCTCGTGGATGCGCAGGCGAGCGAGGTCGCGCAGCAGGATGTCGAGGGCGATCGCCCGCTCGTCGGGATGCGCGTAGCCGGCGAGATAGGTGTCGACGGCCTGCTCCACCAGCACGATCGCGCCGATGCGCGGGGCAATTCCCAGGCGGAGAACGAGTTCGATGGGTCCGGACAGCGCCATGCCGACCTCTCCTCAATCGAAGGACGGCGCGTGGGCGCGGCCGCAGGCTGCGCTTCATTCCCGGAAAGCGGCGAGACTATGGTGAACGAGACACGTCTCGTCATTTTTCGACCGTCAGGCGCTCGCTGACCGGTCCCGGCGATCAACTCAGCTGATGTAGTTCACCAGGGAGAGCTTCGAGAGCGTCGCGGTGACCTGATAGCTGGCCTGGAGCCGGTTCTGCACGTCGAGGAGCTTGGTGATGACCTCCTCGGGGGAGATCTGCTCGATCCCGTCCAGGGTGTTCTGGACGGTGTTCTGCAGAGCCTTGTTGGTCGTGCCGGCATTCGAGAGCCGCGTCGACGCGATGGTCAGCTGCGTGACGGTGTCCTGGACGCTGGGTGTCTGGTTGGCGGAAGAGAGCAGGCTGCCGGCCTTCGTCGCCACCGTCTGGTAGGTGTTGTACGTGTTGGCGTCGTTCGTGGTGGGGAGGCCGAAGGCCATCGTCGCCAGGCCGGCGAGCACGTTCTGGACCGTGGGGTCGTTGGCGCGGGCGCCGGTACCGACGCTCCCGGTCGCGCTCACCTGGACGGACTGCGTGTCGATCGCCGGGGTCGGCTTCCCGGTCGCGGGATCGTAGCTGTTCTCGCCCTGGTACCACAGCACCGTGTTCTGGGCCGTTGCCGGCGTGTAGCCGATCGGGTTCTTGTTCCCGTCATACGCGATGCGCTGCGGCATCACGCCGGTCCCCGACGGACCACCATTCGCCGCGCCCGAGAAGAAGTTCGACGCGGTCGCCGCGGTGGCGTTCACCGCCAGCGTGCTGTTGGCCGCGCCGGTCAGCGCGTTGCTCAGCGTCGTCGACAGGTTCGCCATCGTCTGGGCGGGCGTCGAGCCGATGGCGAAGCTGGTGATCGATTTCGGGTCCGCGCTCGTCGCGGCCGTGAGGGTGATCGTCGTGGAGGTGCCGTCCGCCATCTTCAGCGCGAACGACACGGTGTCGCCGGCACTCGGCTGCGTCGTCATACTGAGGGTGAAGTTGCCCGGGCTCGTGGCCGTGCCCGCCGCGTAGGTCGCGCCGATCGCCGTGCCGGTCGTGGTCGGCGCGCCCGCCAGGGTGAAGCCGAACTTCCCGCGCGTCGCGTCGTTCGTCTCCTCGGTGATCTGCACGGATGTGGTCGGATTGGCCGGCGTCTGCGTCAGGCGGCCGTTGCCCCCTGCGCCCAGCTCGGCGGTCACCCGCTGCGAGATCAGGGTCGAGAGTCCGTCGAGCTTGTTGCCGCTCGCGTCGGTCGTGCCGTCGAGGATCTTGCTCGAGTCGACCACGGGCTGGGTCGTGGTGTTGCTGCCGCCGAACAGGTAGTTGCCCGCCGCCGATTCGTTGAGCGTGTCGAGCGCCGTCTGCAGGTTGGCCAGCGCCGTCGACCGGCCGGAGACCGAGTTCGCCGCCACGCTCTGCAGGCCGTTCTGCAGCATCGTCCCGGTGGAGGTCCCGAGGGTCGCCACCTGCGTCAGGCTCGTGACCGCGAGGTTGGTCCGGGTCTGCGCGGCGGTGATGCCGGCGGCGTAGCCGGTGAGCGCGCTCAGGGTGGCCTGCGCGGACAGGGCCGTCGACCGGCCGGAGCCGAGGCCGCCGTAGGTCTGCGAGACCTGACCGCTGGAGAGCTGGTTGGTCAGGTCGTTGAGCTGGCCCTTCAGCGCCTGGAGCTGCGAGGCGTTGCGGGTGGTCAGGTACGAGCCGGCCGCGAAGGGGGTGATCGTCGTCATGATCAGATCTGCAGCAGCTGGGTGAGCATGTCGCGGGCCGCGGTGAGCACCCGGGCGTTGGCGCCGTACGCGGTCTGCAGGGCGATCAGGTTCGACATCTCCTGGTCGATGTTGACGCCCGCCCCGGCGGAGAACCGGCTCTGCGCGGTGGAGAGCGCCGTCTGCTGCGTGGCGTCGAGCGCCGACGCGTTCGACGCGTTGGCGCCCTGCGTGGAGACGATGTCCTGCGCGAAGCCGATCACGGACGTGCTGTAGGGCGCCGAGACGCCGCCGATGCCGCTCGACGACGAGAAGGTCTGCGGGGTCGCGGTCAGCGCCGTGAACAGCTTCTGGGCGCGGGCGCCGGACGCGCTCGTGTCCGTGGCGCTCGTCGCCGTCAGCGCGGCGGTATTGCCCGACAGGGCGCCGTTGACCGTGATGCGCTGGGCGAAGCCGGTGAGCTGCGAGCCGCCGTCGAACGAGCCGGTGTAGAGCTTGTTGCCCGAGCCGTCGACGAACATCGCCAGCGACGGGTTGCCGGTGTTCAGGTCCGACGCCGAGACGGCCGAGACGCTGGCGCTCGCCGCGCCCGCGACCTTGCCGGCCGCACCCAGCGTCAGCGTCGCGCTGGTGCCGGTCGAGGAGACGGGGGTCGCCGACAGGGTCGGCAATTTGTAGGCGCTGCCGGACGCGTTGAACGTGTTGAACGCCGACTGGATCGCCGCCGCGTAGGTGCTGGGACCGCCGCTGGCGTTGAAGGTCAGGGTGAGGCCGCTCGAATCCGTGGTCTGCGCGGCGGGCACGATCGTGCCGCTGGAGGTCGCCGACGCCACGAGCGTCACGTTGCGCACCGCACCGGTGTTGTCGGTGACCGGGAAGGTGATGGTGTTGCCGGGCTTCATGGTCGACACGCTGATCTGCGTGTCGGTCCCGCTATACGTCCCGGTGGTCGCGGTGTTCGTGAGCGCGGTCGAGAGGCCGGCCGCGAGGTCGTCGAGCTGGCGCTGCGCCTGCGGCAGGGTCTGGTCGCGCATCTCGATCTCGGCGGCCAGGCTGCCGGACCGCAGCACGCCGGGAGCTCCGAGGTCGATCTTGCCGCCGCCCGGCAGCGTCGCCGTGATGGTCCCGACCGTCCGCTGCGCCGGATCGGTCGAGTAGGTCGCGTTGGGGCCGAGCACGCCGCGGCCGTCGAAGCTCAGGGTCGCGGCGTTCCCGCGATCCACCAGCGTCACGCCCGACTGGGTCATGACCGAGACCGTCCCGTCGCGCTGCGGGACCGTCTGCACGTCCATGTAGCTCGACAGGCTGTTGATCGCCTGGTCGCGCTGGTCCTGAAGGTCGGTCAGCGCGGTGCTGTCGGTGGTGTTCTGGATCTTGCCGTTGAGCGTCGCGATGTTGGACAGGATCGTGCTGGCCGCGCTCGTGTCGGTGCCCAGCTGCGCCTCGAGGCCGGTGCGCAAGTTCTGAACCGTGCCGGCGGCGCTGTTGATGAGGCTCGCGACGGCCGAGGCATTGCCCAGCACCGTCGTGCGGGCGGCCGCCGAGGTCGGGTTCGCGGCGAGCTCCTGGAGAGATTCGGTGAAGGTGTTCAGCGTCCCGTCGAGGGACGTGGAACTCCCGGGCACGCCGTAGAGGGCGTCGAGCTGGGTGGCGATGCCGGACTTGGTGCTCGTGTAGGCGGCGCCCGAGGTCTCCAGCCGGAGCTGGTTCAGCGCCGCGGCGTCGAAGCTGCGGGTGATCTGCCCGATGGCGACACCGGAATTGTTCGGGCCGTTGGCGACCGTCGAGAGCGTGCGCTTGACGTAGCCGGTCGTGCCCGCATTGGCGACGTTCTGCGAGACGATGTTGATCGCCGCCTGCGTGGCGGCGAGGCCTGCGGCCGAGGTGGAGATCGCATTCAGCGACATGTCACGGCCTCCGCGGCTCGATTCGCACCCTCACTCAGCGGATCACGTTCAGCAGATCAGACATCATCGTCTGGGCCGTCGACATGACGCGCGTGTTCGCAGAGTAAGCCTGCTGGGTTACGATCATCTTAGAGAATTCCGACGCAATGTCGGTGTTCGATTGCTCGTTGCTGGCACCCGAGATCGTGCTGCCGTTGAGCCCCGAGAGCGGCGGCCCCGAATCGACGGTCTGAAGATAGTTCCCGTTCGTATCGGCCTTCAGCCCGTCCGCATTGGCGAACTGGACCACACCGACCGAGGCGAGTGCCACGACCGAACCGTTGGAGAAGGTGCCGTTGACCTTGCCGTCCGGACCGACGGCCACGCTCGTCAGCGTGCCGGAGCTGTTGCCGTTCTGCGTCAGCGCGTTGGTCGTCGCCGCGCCGGTGGTGTCGGCGTACTGCGTCAGGCCGGACGAGCCGAGATTCATGGTGAGGCTGGGGAACGTGTAGTCGCCCATGGTGACGGGCCCGAGCGCGATCGGGTTCGTCGAGGGCGAGGTGAGCTTGCCGGTCGAGTCGAAGGTGAAGGCCGTGCCCACGTTGTTCCAGTCGGACGTGCTGAGCGCGCTCGGATTCGTGGAGTAGTAGAGGTTCCACACGGCCGGCTGAGCCGGCGTCGTCGTCGCGTCCTGGACCTTGGCCCAGCGGGTCGTCAGCGTGAGCGGCGCGCCGGTCGACGTGTAGACCGGCAGCGACGGGCCGGCGATGCTGTTGCTCATGAAGGTCGAGACCGCGCCGGTCTGGGTCGAGTCGACCTTGACGCCGGTCTGCCCCGATCCGGAGGTCACGACGGCCGCGGTGTTCTGATTGTAGAGATCGGAGCCCGACGTCGCCGACGCCGACGTGCTCGGTGTCGAGGGCAGGTTGGCGGCGTAGGTGATCGTCGTGGTGGCCTGCGCCGGCAGCGTCGCGTTGCCGATCTTGATCGGACCGATGCTGGTCGTCTGTCCGGTGATGGGATCGAGGTTGGAGCCGGTCAGGTATCCGCCTGCGCCGTTGACGAGGTAGCCGTCCTTGTCCTGGGCAAAATCGCCCCGGCGCGTGTACAGGTCCGTGCCGCCGAAGGTCGTGGCGCCGTTCGCGTCGCCGGTCTTCTGCACGACGGTGAAGAAACCCTGGCCGTTGATCGCCATGTTGGTGGGCACGCTCGACGAGACGATGTTGCCGGCCAGCGTGTTGGTGAGCTGCGACTTGGCCAACACCGAACCCGCGATTTCCCGGTCGGGCGTCTTCTCGGACATCAGGTCGACGAAGCTGGTGTCGATGCGCTTGTAGCCGGTCGTCTGCGAGTTCGCGATGTTCCCGGAGATGTTGCTGATGGCGTAGGACTGCGACTGGAGTCCGGAGACCGAGGTCTGCAGCGCGGAGAAAAGATCCATGGCGAACGATCCCGATGCGCGCCGCTTCGGCCCGCAGGCCGGGGCTGCCGCAACCGGCGTGCCAGGGCTAAGCCTTTGATAGATCGAGCGTGTGCTGCCGCCGGCCCGGCAGGGTTCGCCGGTCTCGACGGCGCGCCCGGCAGATCCTGCCGGGTCACGTCCACACCCCGTGCGATCCCGCCCGGCAGATCCGCCCGTCGCGTTTACGCGGCGTTATTCGGCGCGCGCGATGATGCCGCCGGGCCGGGGCCACGCGCGGTGAGTCCTGTCCGGAAGCGCTGAACGGGTACGGATTTCGGATCTCGGGATCATGCGGGCGAAACGGACGAGCCTCGTCCACATCATCTACTTCTCGCGCCTGAACCTGTCGTCGGACGCGGCGAAGCGGTCCGAGCAGATCAGCGAGATCGGACGCACCGCCCAGAAGAAGAACGAGTTCGCGGTGATCACGAGCTTCCTGGTCATCGAGGGCAACTTCGCCTGCCAAGTGATCGAGGGCGAGCGCACGTCGGTGCACGAGACCTTCGATCGCGTGAGCGCCGACAGCCGCCACCGCGACGTCCAGATCAGCGAGTGGCGGGAGATCGCCAAGCGCGAGTTCGTCCACTCGTTCAAGAGCGCGCAGCGCACGGTCGGGAACGACACGCTGTTCGCCAAGGCCAACCTTCTCCCGATGCTCCAGCGCGGAACGCCGAAGGCGTCCGCGATCCACGGGCTGTGCCTGTCGCTCCAATCCGACGCGATGTCCCGTCAGGGCATCGACCACCTCTTCATCTGAGCCGCCGATGTCCGAGAGCGATACGCCCCCGATTCTCATCGTCGACGATCAGGAGAAGCTCCTGCGGCTGATCGTGATGCTGATGACCCGCATCGGCTTCCCGGATGTCGAGGGCGTCACCAGCGCCCCCGAGGCGCTGGAGCGGATGCGGCAGCGCCGCTACGCCCTGGTGATCTCCGATCTGGACATGGAGCCGATGGACGGGATCAGCCTGCTGCGCGAGATCCGCGCCGACGACACGCTGATGAACACGCCCTTCATGCTCACCGAGTCGTCCTTCGACTTCGAGGACATCAACCTCGCCCACCAGGCGGGCGCGGACGCCTTCATCCTCAAGCCGTTCGACATGGCGGTGCTGAAGACCAAGCTGAAGCAGGTGCTCAACCGCAAGCCGCGCAAGCGCGAGGCGCCGATCGCGTCCGAATCGACCCTGAGCGTCGAATTTCCGATGCTCGGGAAGTTCTGACGCCGCGCCGCCCCCGCGAGGGCCGCGAAGAGACCCAGGGCGGCGGGACCTCACCGAAGGTCGGGATCCCCCGGATCGCTACGCGGCGCCCGCGAAGACGAGCCGGCGCCGCAACGCGTCACCCCGCCCGCTTCTGGTAATCCTTCACGTCGGTGAAGCGCACGGCCGGGTAGCGCTCCTCCTCGTAGCGGAGCGAGAAGGCCGTGGTCGCCATGAAGACCGGGGCGCCGTCGAGGTCCTTGGCCATGGCCGAGCCGTGCGAGTCGATGAACTTGTCGAGCTCGGCCTCCGAATCGGACGACACCCAGCGGCAGACCGAGAAGCGCGAGGTCTCGTAATCGACCGGCAGGCCGTACTCGGCCTGGAGGCGCTCCTTCAGCACGTCGAGCTGCAGAGCGCCGACCACGCCGACGATCGCCTGGCTGCCGTCCTGCGGCACGAAGACCTGGACGACGCCCTCCTCGCCCATCTGCTGGAGCGCCTCGCGCAGCTTCTTCGCCTTCATGGCGTCGGTGAGCTTGATCCGGCGCAGGATCTCCGGCGCGAAGCTCGGCACGCCGCGGAACACGATGTCCTCGCCCTCGGTGAGCGTGTCGCCGATGCGCAAGGTACCGTGGTTCGGGATGCCGACCACGTCGCCGGCATAGGCCTCGTCGGCGATGGCCCTGTCCTGCGCGAAGAAGAACTGCGGCGCCGACAGCGAGATCGGCTTGCCGGTGCGCACCAGCCGGGCCTTCATGCCCCGGTTGAGCTTGCCCGAGCAGACCCGCATGAAGGCGATGCGGTCCCGGTGGTTCGGGTCCATGTTCGCCTGGATCTTGAACACGAAGCCGGTCATGCGCGGCTCGGTCGGCTCGACGAGCCGCTTGTCCGCGTCCTGGCCGCGGGGCGGCGGCGCAACCTTGGCGAGACCGTCGATCAGGTCGCGCACGCCGAAATTGCGCAGCGCCGAGCCGAAGAAGACCGGCGTCAGGTGGCCCTCGCGGAACGCGTCGAGGTCGAACGGCTTCAGCCCGCCCTCAGCAAGCTCGACCTCCTCGCGCCACGCGTCGGCCGCGCCGTTCTCGGTCAGCAGCTCGTCGAACAGCGGGTCGTCCGGGCCGGACACCGCCACCATCCCGGCATCCTCGGCGGCGTCGAGCCGGCGCACGCGGTTGCCGCCGAGCTCGTAGGTCCCGGAGAAGTTGCGGCCCGTGCCGATCGGCCACGTGACCGGGGCGACGTCGAGCGCCAGCGTCTTCTCGATCTCGTCGAGCAGCTCGAACGGGTCGCGGGCCTCGCGGTCGAGCTTGTTGATGAAGGTGACGATCGGGATGTCGCGCAGGCGGCAGACCTCGAACAGTTTCCGCGTGCGCGCCTCGATGCCCTTCGCGGCGTCGATCACCATCACGGCCGAATCGACCGCCGTGAGCGTCCGGTAGGTATCCTCCGAGAAGTCCTCGTGGCCGGGCGTGTCGAGCAGGTTGAAGACGCAGTCGCCGTACTCGAAGGTCATCACCGAGGTGACCACCGAGATGCCGCGCTCCTTCTCGATGCCCATCCAATCGGAGCGGGTCGAGACCCTGTTGCGCTTGGCCTTCACCTCGCCGGCGAGCTGGATCGCGCCCCCGAACAGCAGCAGCTTCTCGGTGAGCGTGGTCTTGCCCGCGTCGGGGTGGGAGATGATCGCGAAGGTGCGCCGCCGCGACACCGGATCGGCCGGCCTCGCCTCGGTCTTGGTCTGCATCAGCATGGAGCGAACGCCCTGGGTCGGCGGAACGTGGTGGTGCGCGGCGCGGCACTCGCGCGGTCTCGGGATCGTGTAGCGGCAAGCCCCGATATTGGCAAAGACGGCGGCAGAATCGGGCCGCCTTTCAGGCACCGTACAGGGGGGCGGCACCACGCTTCCCCGGCCGATCCCCGCTCCGCGAGGCCCCGATGTCGCGCGCCGCACCACGCTGCTGTCTGGTCACCGCCCTGCTGCTCGCCGCGGCGGGCCCTGCGCCCCGCGCGGCCGAGGCGCCGCAGCGCGCCGCGGCCGACGCCGCCTTCCTGGATGCCCTGACCTGGGGCGCCACGCCGTCGGCCTTCGCGCGGCTCACCGCGGAGGGGCGGGCCCGCTGGCTCACCGCGCAGCTCCACCCGCCGGCCGAATCGCGCCTGCCGCCCGCCGCCCAGGCGCAGGTCGACGCGCTGACCCCGCCGGGCAGCCTGTTCGAGCGCGCCCAGGCGCTGGACGCACAGGCCAGGGCAGCCAAGGACATGCCGGATCCCGAGGCCCGGAAGGCCGCGCAGCAGGCCTTCCAGAACGCGCTCAACGCGGCCGCGCGGAACGCCGCCTCCGTCTGGGTGCTGCGGGCGCTCTACAGCCCCGACCAGCTGCGCGAGCGGCTGACGTGGTTCTGGTTCAACCGGTTCAACGTTCACCAGGGGAAGTCGACCCTGCGCGCCGCCGTGGGCGACTACCTCGACACGGCGATCCGCCCGCACGTGCTCGGGCACTTCCGCGACCTGCTGATGGCGAGCCTGCGCCACCCAGCGATGCTCCGCTACCTCGACAACGACGCCAACGCGGCGGGCCGCCCGAACGAGAACTACGCCCGGGAGATCATGGAGCTGCACACGATGGGCGTGGGCTCCGGCTACACGCAGGGCGACGTCGAGGCGCTGGCCCGGATCCTGAGCGGGGTCGGCATCGACCTGAAGCCCGAGACCCCGAAGCTCCGCCCCGAGCACGCCGCCGATTTCCGCCGGGACGGCCTGTTCGCGTTCAACCCGGACCGGCACGATTACGGCGACAAGGTATTCCTCGGCACGCGCATCCGGGGCCGCGGCTGGGCCGAGGTCGAGGAGGCGGTCGACCTGATCGCCCGCAACCCCGCCACCGCGACCAACGTCTCCCGGGCGCTGGCGACCTACTTCCTCGGTCAGCCGCCCGACGACGCGCTCGTCGCCCGGCTCGCCGCCGTCTTCACGCGGACCGACGGCGACATCGCCGCCGTGATGGAGGCGCTGGTGCGCGAGCCGGCCCTCGCGGCCGGGCGCGCCGGCGCCTTCAAGGACCCGGTCCGCTACGTCTTCTCGGCCCTGCGCATGGCCTACGACGAGCGCGTCATCCGCAACGCCGGCCCGGTGCTCGGCTGGCTGAACCGCCTCGGCGAGGGCCTGTTCAACCGCTCGACGCCGGACGGCTACCCCCTCGATGCGGCCGCCTGGACCGGGCCGGGACAGCTCGCGACGCGGTTCGAGGTCGCCCGGCAGATCGGGTCCGGCTCGGCCGGCCTGTTCAAGCCGGCGCTGCCCGATCAGCCCGAGGAGCCGGCCTTCCCGGTGCTCGCGAACGGGCTCTACTTCGCGGCGTTGTCCGGCACCCTGTCGGCGGCGACGCGGGCGGCCCTCGCACAGGCCGTCTCGCCGCAGGACTGGAACACCCTCTATCTCGCCTCGCCGGAGTTCATGCGATGACCCGTCGCGACCTGATCCGCGCCGCCGCGGCCCTCGGCCTGTCGACGGTGGCCGGCCGCGTCTGGGCCGCCCCGAAGGCCGACGCGCGCCTCCTCGTGGTGTTCCTGCGCGGCGCCTACGACGCCGCCAACGTGGTGATCCCGACCGGCAGCGACTTCTACTACCGGTCGCGGCCGAACCTCGCGATCGCCAAGCCCGACGCGTCGGACCCGAGGGCGGCGCTGGCGCTCGACGCCGACTGGAGCCTGCACCCGGCGCTGCGCGAGACGCTCCTGCCGCTCTACGCCAGGGGCCAGGCCGCCTTCGTGCCGTTCGCCGGCACCGACGACCTGACCCGGAGCCATTTCGAGACGCAGGACACGATCGAGATGGGCCAGACGGTCGGGGCCGCCCGCGACTACAATTCCGGCTTCATGGCCCGGCTCGCCGCGGAGCTGACGCGGGTCCGGCCGATCGCCTTCACCGACCAGATGCCGCTGATCTTCCGGGGCGGCGAGACGGTGCCCAACATCGCCATCAACGGCGTCGGCAAGCCCGGCATCGACGACCGGCAGGCCCGCCTGATCGCCGCCATGTACAGCGACACCAAGCTGGCCGCCGCCGTGACCGAGGGGTTCCGGGTGCGCGACGCGGTCTACCACACGATCTCGGACCATGCCGGCCAGGCCGACCGTGGGGCGGTCTCGCCCAAGGGCTTCGAGCTGTCGGCCCGGCGGATCGGCCGCCTGATGCGCGAGAATTTCAACCTCGGCTTCGTGGATGTCGGCGGCTGGGACACGCACGTGAACCAGGGCGCCGGCACCGGCTACCTCGCCGACCGGCTCGGCGAGCTGGGGCGCGGCCTCGCGGGCTTCGCCGAGGAGATCGGGCCGGGCTGGTCCGACACGGTGGTGGTCGTGCTGTCGGAGTTCGGGCGCACCTTCCGGGAGAACGGCAGCCGCGGCACCGACCACGGGCACGGCAGCGTCTACTGGATCCTCGGCGGCGGGGTGCGCGGCGGCCGGATCGCGGGGCCGCAGGTGCGGACCGACGAGGCGCACCTGTTCCAGAACCGGGACTATCCCGTGCTCACCGACTATCGCGGGCTGCTGGGCGGCCTGATCCGGCGGCTCTACGGGCTCGACCCGGCGAGCCTGCGGCGGGTCTTCCCGAGCGCGGACCCGGCGGATCTGGCGCTGCTGTAGGGGGCGAGCCGCGGCCTCGCGCGGTTCCATTCTTCCCGAGCCCGGGTTTCCGATCCCTCCGTCATCGCGAGCGCACGTCGCGCCAGCGTACTCACACCGCTCAGGGAAACCCGGCACCGGCGCGCGAAACACCTCCGGTGCGGCTCCGAACCTCTGTGTCCAGCGGCTCAGGCCGCGGCGGCCGCCAGCGCGCGCAGGTCGCCGACCAGCTCGTCGACCCGCTCGGGCCGGGCATCCCAGGCGAACATGAAGCGCGCGCCTCCGCCGATGAAGGTGTAGAATCGCCAGCCCCGGGCGCGCAGGCCCTCCATCGTGGCCGCGGGCATCGTCAGGAAGACCGCGTTCGCCTCGACGGGAAACAGCGCCCGCACGCCCGGCAGACCGGCGACCGCCTCGGCGAAGCGCCGGGCGCAGGCATTGCCGTGGGCCGCGTTCCTGAGCCACGCGCCGCTCTCCAGCATGCCGACCCAGGGCGCCGCGAGGAAGCGCATCTTCGAGGCCAGCTGTCCGGCCTGCTTGCAGCGGTAGCCGAAATCCTCGGCGAGCGCGGCGTCGAAGAACACCACCGCCTCGCCGGCATGCATGCCGTTCTTGGTCCCGCCGAAGCACAGCACGTCGATGCCCGACCGCCACGTCATGTCGGCCGGGCTGCAGCCGAGACTCGCGCAGGCGTTGGCGAAGCGCGACCCGTCCATGTGCAGGGCGAGGCCCAGCTCCCGGCAGGTCGCCGACAGGGCCCGCAGCTCGGCGAGGCTGTAGACCTGCCCGGTCTCGGTGGGCTGCGTGATCGTCACCACGCGCGGCCGCGGGAAGTGGATGTCGCTGCGGTTCTGGGCGAGCCCGCGGATCGCCTCCGGCGTGAGCTTGCCGCCCTCCGTCCGGACGGTCAGCAGCTTCGAGCCGTTCGAGAAGAATTCCGGCGCGCCGCACTCGTCGGTCTCGACATGGGCCGAGTCGGCGCAGATCACGCTGTGGTAGGACTGGCACAACGCCGCCAGGGCCAGCGCGTTGGCGGCCGTGCCGTTGAAGGCGAAGAACACCTCGCACGGGGTCTCGAACAGGTCCCGGAACGCGTCGGCCGCCCGGGCAGTCCAGGCGTCCTCGCCGTAGGCCGGGGCGTGGCCGCGATTGGCCGCCTCCATCGCCGTCCAGGCCTCCGGGCAGATGCCGGAATAGTTGTCGCTGGCGAATTGCTGCGAGTCGTCGTGTCTCATCCGCGCAACCTAGCACGGCGCAGGCGCAGATGGATCGCGCGGACAGGTTGGAACTGGTGCGCGCTTGGTGTAATAGCCCCGTCAAGGCGTGAGCTCCACGCCGATTCGGAAACCGACGTTCCCGTCCCTCCCGGGTTCTCACCGGGCGAGGGACGTTGCCGGTTTCCAGATCGGCGGCGGGCCACGTGAACCCAGATATCCAGGTCCAGAGGATCAAGTCCGTTGCAGGTACTCGTTCGCGACAACAACGTCGATCAAGCGCTCCGCGTCCTCAAGAAGAAGATGCAGCGCGAGGGCATCTTCCGCGAGATGAAGCAGCGCAAGGCTTATGAGAAGCCGTCCGTGCGCAAGGCTCGCGAGAAGGCCGAGGCCGTCCGCCGCGCCCGCAAGCAGGCCCGCAAGACCGCGATCCGCGAGGGCCTGATCGCCGCGCCGAAGCCGAAGCCCCGCTTCCCCGCCGGCGGCCGCCGTCCCGGCTTCCCGTCGCCGTCCGCCGCGCAGGGCCAGGGTGGCAACGCCGCCGGCCAGACCCCGGTCAGCCCGGCCCCCGCCGCCTGAGCGACATCGCTCCGGTCACGAGAAAGCCCGGCCTGCGCGCGCAGGCCGGGCTTTTCTTTGGGTTGCGTCTTCTTTGGGTTGCGTCGCGGCCGGATGGAGGCGCCCGGTCGCGCGAGCCGCGTGTGGCGCGGGGTCCCCTCTCCCGCACGGGAGAGGGGGCATGGCGCGGCTGTCTCGAACCGGGTCGCCCTTCCGACCCGCTGCGACACGAGCCGGAACAGCTCGAGGTCCCGGCGCCGCAGCCGGGCGGCGATCCGGGTCGCAGCGCTCGCGATGACGTGAAGGGGGTCGGCCGGCGCGCGCTCGGGCCGCCAGCTCAGGCCGCCAGCTCAGGCCGCCTTGGCCGCCATGGTGGCGTGCTCGGCCTGGACCAGCACGTCGAGGGCCCGCCAGGGCTTCTGCATGTAGACCGCCTGGTCCGGGAGCCGCGCGTCCCGGCTCGCGCCGGAGGTGACGACCACGCGCACGTCCGGCCAGCGCCGCTTCACCGCCTGGGCGAGCGACACTCCGTCCATGGCACCGGGCAGGCGCACGTCGGCGAAGAGAAGCGCCACCGTCACGTCCGCGCGCTCCAGCACCGAGAGCGCCGCCTCCGCGCTCTCGCAGGCGATCACGCCGAGGTCGGTCTCCTCGAGCACCGCCGTCGCGAGATCGCGCACAGCCGCGTCGTCCTCCACGACGAGCGCCACGGGGGCGGAACTATCGGGCGTTGCGCGATCCATTAAAGTCTCCTGATGCCGGTGCCTTGCCCCGCGTCGGGCGGTCGCCTGTAGGGCGAACTTCTGATTCCCCGATTCGGCCATGCTGATCCTTCATGAGGCGGCTCACAAGAGTCGCCTCGCTCGGACGGCGAATGCCTGCCCTGCGGACAGACGGCCCCAATTTCATGCGGAACGCACGAAAATGGCGCAGTTTCCGGGCGGTTAAGAAACTGTTCACCGGAGTGGACCGACTGTTAACGTCCTGCGACCGAACGTCCCCACCCGCGCGGGGGCGTCTCGCCGGACCGAACGCGGCCCAGAGCTGAAGGATCATCGTCCGACATGTGCCGTTTCCTCGCCTACAGCGGTGAGCCGGTCTTCCTCTCCGACCTCGTCTGCGCGCCGACCCACTCGCTGGTGCACCAGTCGCTGCACGCCGACGAAGGGAAGACCGAGACCAACGGCGACGGCTTCGGCATCGGATGGTACGCGGAGCGGCCCGAGCCGGGTGTCTATCGCGATATCTCCCCGGCCTGGTCCGACGAGAACTTGGTGAACCTCTGCGGGCAGGTGCGGGCGCGGACCTTCTTCGCCCACGTGCGCGCCTCGACCGGGACGGCCACCGCCCGGGCCAACTGCCATCCCTTCGTGTACGGACGCCACCTGTTTATGCACAACGGCCAGATCGGCGGCTACCACCGGATCAAGCGGCGCCTCGAGGCGCTGATCCCGGATTCCTACTACGACCACCGCCGCGGCAGCACCGACTCGGAGGCGATCTTCCTCCTGGCCCTCGCCAACGGCCTGGAGGCGGATCCCGTCGGCGCGATGGCGCGGACGCTGAAGACCGTCCGTGAGCTGATGGAGGCGGCGAATGTCTGCGAGCCGCTGCGCTTCACCGCGCTGCTCACGGACGGCGAGACGCTGACCGCCTATCGCTGGGCCTGCGACGGCCGTCCGCCGAGCCTGTACTACCGCGAGGGGCCGGGCGGCATCGTGGTGGTCTCGGAGCCGATCGACGGCTGCCGCGAGGGCTGGCGGGTGGTCCCCAAGGGCGCGACCCTGCGCGCCCGCCACGGCACCGCGACCCTCGTCGAGGCGCCGGAGCCCGCCCGCGCCGCCGCCTGAATACAGTCGGCGCCAGCCATGCCGCCGCGGGGATTGCCGGGGCGCGCCACATCGCCACATTCCGCCTGCGGCCGATGGTGCGGCCGAGCGGGAATCGACCGATGTATCCGGATACCGAGCTTCACATCGCCGGGCGCTGGCGCGCGGGTGCCGACCGGGACACCCTGGGGGTCCTGAACCCCGCCACGGGCGAGACGATCGGCCAGTGCGCGGTCGCCACCACGGCGGATCTCGACGAGGCCCTGGCGGCGGCCGCCCGCGCCTTCCCGGCCTGGCGCAAAGTCGCCCCCTTCGAGCGCGCCAAGGTGATGCGCAAGGCGGCCGACCTGCTGCGCGCCCGCGTCGACGAGATCGCCCGGATCATGACCCTGGAACAGGGCAAGCCCCTGGCCGAGTCGCGGATCGAGACCCTGGCCGCGGCGGACATCATCGACTGGTTCGCCGAAGAGGGTAAGCGCGCCTACGGCCGCGTCATCCCGGGCCGCGCCGACGGCGTGCTGCAGGCCGTGGTGCGCGAGGCGGTCGGCCCCGTGGCCTGCTTCACGCCCTGGAACTTCCCGATCAATCAGGCGGTCCGCAAGATCTCGGCGGCGCTCTGCACCGGCTGCACGGTGATCCTGAAGGGTCCCGAGGACACGCCGGCGAGCTGCGCTGCCCTGGTCCGCGCCTTCCTGGATGCCGGCATACCGGGCGACGCGCTCTCGCTGGTCTACGGCGATCCCGAGGCCATCTCGACCTACCTGATCCCGCACCCGGTGATCCGGAAGATCTCGTTCACCGGCTCGACGGTGGTCGGCAAGAAGCTCGCGGCGCTCGCGGGCGAGCACATGAAGCGCGCCACGATGGAGCTCGGCGGCCACGCCCCCGCGATCGTGTTCGGCGACGCCGATGTGGAGAAGGCGGTGGCCGTCCTGGCCCCCTCGAAGTTCCGCAATGCCGGCCAGGTCTGCGTCTCGCCGACCCGGTTCCTCGTGCACGACTCGGTCTTCGACCGCTTCGTCGAGGGCTTCACCACCTTCGCCAAGTCGGTGAAGGTCGGCGACGGGCTCGATCCCGAGACCAAGATGGGCCCGCTGGTCCACGGTCGGCGCCTCGACGCGGTCACGGCGCTGGCGGCGGACGCCGAGTCGAGCGGCGCGACGCTGCGCGCCGGCGGCAAGCGCATCGGCAACCAGGGCAACTTCTTCGAGCCGACGGTCTTCACCGAGGTGCCGCTGACCGCCCGGATCATGAACGAGGAGCCCTTCGGTCCCCTGGCGATGATCAACCGGTTCTCCGACGACGAGGAGGCGCTCACCGAGGCGAACCGCCTGCCCTACGGGCTCGCGGCCTACGCCTACACCCGGTCCGCCGAGCGGGCGGCGCGGGTGTCGAACGCGGTCGAGAGCGGCATGATCTCGATCAACCACCACGGCCTCGCCCTGCCGGAGACCCCGTTCGGCGGCGTCAAGGATTCGGGCTACGGCAGCGAGGGCGGCCCGGAGGCCCTCGACGCCTACCTGGTCACCAAGTTCGTCACGCAGGCGAATTTCTGACGTCTCGGCCGGTGCGCCGCGGCGCACCGGCCCCTCCCCTCAGTAGTGCGGCGGCGGCGGCTCCGGCCCCCGCGGCGCCGCCCGGGCAGCCGCCTCCTCCACCTGCTCCCGCAGCAGGTCCAGCTGCCGGACGAGCCGGTCGATCACGCGCCACTGCTCGGTCACGGTCCGGTTCAGATCCTCGATCGTCGCGTCCTGCTCGGTGAGGCGCATCTCCAGACGATCGATCCGTGTGGCCTCGTCCATGTCGGGTCTCCCGTCAGTGCCGTGCCGCGAATCGGCCTCGATCGCGTCGTGCCGCCGGCTCTCGGCCCCCTCCTAGCGCAGGCCGCGAGCCGGGCAACCGGGGCGGCAGCGCCCAGGCATGACCGGCCGCACAATCCCGGCCACGCGACAGAGAGCTGCAATATCCCGCGATCGACCGGGCACGATATATACGTCGACACGGATCGACGCCCGCGAAAATACATTTCTCTACAATCGATATAGGCTAGACAGACTTCCACGGTCGCGCGACCGCTCGCACCCCGGCGAGAACATGCCATTGACGGATTTTTAAGCGCGTCCCCCTATGATCGTCACCACTCTACAGATCAGGCGGGCACAGGCTCCGATGGCGATGTTTGGTTCACGCGACGACGCCCTGCTCGCGGCGATCGACCGGACGATGGCGCGGGTCGAGTTCGACCTCGACGGCACCGTCACCGACGCGAACGCGCTGTTCCTCGACCTTCTGGGCTACACGCTCGACGAGGTGCGCGGCCAGCACCACCGGGTGTTCGTTCCGGAGGACGACCGCGCGGGCCAGGACTACGCCGCGTTCTGGGACCGGCTGCGCGCCGGCCAGCACGAGGCCCGCGCCTTCCGCCGCGTCGCGAAGTCCGGCGAGGTCGTCTGGATCCAGGGCTCGTACAACCCGATCCTCGACCGGCGCGGCCGGCCGACCAAGGTCGTCAAGCTCGCCACCGACATCACCGAGGAGCGCGCCCGCAACGCCCGCCACGCCGGTCAGATCGCGGCGCTCGACCGCTCACAGGCGGTGATCACCTTCGCCCTCGACGGGACGATCACGGACGCCAACGCCAACTTCCTGTCCACCATGGGTTACACCCTCGAGGAGATCCGCGGGCGGCATCACCGGATGTTCCTGCCGCAGGCCGAGGCGGCGAGCGCCGGCTACGCGGCGTTCTGGGCCGCCCTCGGCAACGGCGAGTATCAGGCCGGCGAGTTCCGGCGGATCGGGAAGGGCGGCCGCACCGTCTGGATCTTCGGCGCCTACAACCCGATCCTCGACGCCGACGGCAGGCCCTGCGCCGTCGTCAAGTTCGCCACCGACGTCACCCGTCAGGTCGAGGATCGGCAGCGCCGAGCCGAGGGCCAGCGCGCCATCGACGCCGACATCGCGGCGATCCGCGACTCGATGAGCCGGGTTGTCAGGCAGGCCGACGACACCGCCGAGTCTTCGAGCCAGACCGCGCGGAACGTCGAGGCGGTCGCCGCCGGCTCCGAGGAATTCGCCGCCTCCATCGAGGAGCTGAGCCGCCACGCCCTGCAGGCGAAATCGTCGGTGGACCTCGTCGTCACCCGCGCCGAGGAGGCGGGGGCGATCGTCGTGGGCCTGACCGGTGCCGCCGACCGGATCGGGGCGGCGGTGAGCCTGATCCGCTCCATCGCCGACCAGACGAATCTCCTCGCGCTGAACGCCACCATCGAGGCGGCCCGCGCCGGGGTCGCCGGCAAGGGCTTCGCCGTCGTCGCCGCCGAGGTGAAGGCGCTCGCCGAGCAGACCGCCAAGGCGACCGGCGAGATCGGCACCCAGATCGCCGCCGTGCAGGCCGAGACCTCCCGGGCCGTGGCGGCGATCGACGGGATCGGCGCCACGATCGAGCAGCTCAGCGCGATCTCCCTGAGCGTGTCGTCCGCCGTCACCGAGCAGGCCGCGGTGACCCGCGACATGACCGAGAACATGCAGTCCGCCGCGCAGAGCGTCGCCGCCGTCCACGCCGCCATGGCGGAGATCGCGGCCTCGGCGGGCGTGGTCGACGCCTCGGTCCGCAAGGTCTCGGAAGCCGCCCGCGCCCTCGCGTGAGCGGCCCGCGTCCGCCTCAGGCGGCGCGGGTCGCGGCGGGCTCCGCCACGGCGACCCGGTCGCGCCCGCCGTTCTTGGCGACGTAGAGGGCGGCGTCGGCCCGCCGCATCAGCGCGTCGAACGCGATGCCGGCGCGGGCCTGCGCGATCCCGATGCTGACGCTGACGCGCAGAGCCGGAAGCTCGGGGATGCTGAGCTGCGCGAAGGTCTGGCGCAGCTCCTCGGCCCGGGCCAGGGCCTCGGCGGGCGACACGTCCGGCAGCAGGCAGGCGAATTCCTCCCCGCCCAGGCGGCCCAGCAGAGCCTCGCGGGGCAGCAGGGTCGTCGCCATGGTGCAGAAGCCGACGAGGACCGCGTCGCCGACCCCGTGACCGAAGCGGTCGTTGACGGCCTTGAACCGATCGAGATCGAACAGCAGCAGGGCGGCGTCGCCGTGCCGCGCGATCGCGGCCTCGGCGGCCTGCGCGAAGGCCCGGCGGTTGCGCACGCCCGTGAGCGCGTCCGTGGAGGCGGCGATGCGCTGCTCGCGCTCGGCCCGCTCCTTGACCAGCGCCATGAAGGTGAAGGCCGAGGCGATCGAGAACATGAGGGTGACGAAGCACAGGATCGCCACCCAGGGCGACGCGAGCGGGCTGAGACCCGGCTGCGGCGGCGCCACCAGCGTCGCGGGGATCCGCACGACGTAGAAGGTGCCATGCAGCCCCAGGATGGCGGCGGCGGCGAACCGGGAGGCGAGCCGCTCGGCGCGACCGCGCCAGATCTCCGCGGTCGCCGCGCAGCAGTAGAGCGCCGCCACCGCCGAGGCGTAGATGATGCGGGCCTCGATCGACGCGTAGAAGGTCGGGATCAGGCACAGGACGCACCAGCCCAGGGCGCCGGCCGTCGCGATGCCCAGCCGCGGCTCGCGGTGCTCGAACGAGCGGACGCCGCTCCAGATGAGACCGTAGGCGGCGAGCACCACGGCGTTGGCCAAGCCCACAGAGATCAGGTCGGGGATCTGATTGCGCAGCGCGAGGCCGGCCGATCCGGCCGCGCCCACGAGATGCGCCGCACCCCAGTAGGCGAGCACGCGCGACTCGGGCGCCTGCCGCCACGAGGCCATGAACAGCGTGCCGACCAGGAAGGTCGTCGCCGCGCTGACGACCAGCAGGGTGGCGGGATCAAGCTGCACGGACGACTGTCAATCCTCGACCCGGACGTCGGCGCCGTCCCCGCCCCGCATCGCAGTCTGGCCGAGCAACGATCCGGGCCTCGGCACGATAACACTCTATCTAAGAGGAAGCCACAATAAGCTAGATTAGAATTCCAACACGGGACAAAGGTGCTAGTACACCGGCATATTCGTCCCAGAGTCTAGCGGGGCTCTTGCGCAGATTTCGGCGACGCCGCCCGGCTCTGACCTTGGCCTGCCCCCTCCCCGCACGGTCCTGAGACGCCGGGGTCGGACAGGCCATCACCGTGCCGGCGTCTCCCGCAGATCGAGCCGCGGCGCTCCGACACGCCGCCAGCGAGCCGGAACCTTAGACGTGTTCCGTCGGTCAGGCGCGGTGGACCACCGGGACCGCGGGCGCGCCCTCCCACTCGGTGTTGGCGGGGATCGACTCGCCCTTCATGACGATGGTGAGCGGCCGCAGGCGGGCGTAATCCCCGACCTTCGTGTCGTACAGCACGGTCGAGAACGCGCCGACCGAGACGCCGCGCCCGACGACGACGCGGCCGATCTTCATGATCCGGTCCTCGTAGAGGTGGGTCTGCAGCGCGGAGACGCGGTTGATCGTGGCGTAGTCGCCGATGGTGACGCAGTCGAACTCGGTGATGTCGGTCGTGAGCATGCACACGCCCTTACCGACCTTCACGCCGAACAGCCGCAGCACCCAGGGGAGGAAGGGCGTGCCCTGGAGGTGTTCGAGCAGCACCTTGCCGGCGAGGCCCCAGTAGGCCACCGCGATCGCCTCGGTGCGCATCGCCCACCACGACCACATCGGCTGCATGCCGGGCTTGTAGACGCCCATCAGCAGCCACTTCATGGCGATGACCGCCGAGGACTGGATCAGCGCGATGGCGACGCTCGCTCCGACGAAGCTGTAGGCCAGGCCCCACCAGTCCTGCTCCAGGATGGCCGGGTAGAAGTACCAGTCGATCGCCGTGATCGCGAGGGTGATGTAGAGCATCGGCGAGAACGAGGTCGCGAAGGCCTCGAAGACGCCGCGCCGGATCTTCGGCCACGCGCCGGGCTCGTAAGTCTGGGCGGTCGAGCCGAGATCGACCTTCTGGCGGGCGGGCAGCCGGATCGGCGGCGAGCCGAACCACGTCTCGCCCGGGCTCATCGCGGCGTTCTCGGGCGGCTTCGACTTGATCCCGATGAGCACGTCGTCGGGGATGACGGCGCCCGGCGGCACCACCGCGTCGTTGCCGACGAAGACCCGCGCCCCGGTGCGGGTCGGCTCCAGGTGCATCCAGCCGCGCCGGATCTCCTCCTCGCCGTACACCACCTCGTCGGCGACGAAGTTCTTCGCGCCGACCTCGGCGAGGTCGTAGCGGCCCGCGAGGTTGGTCGAGATCTCGGCACCGTGGCCCATATTGGCGCCCATCAGCCGGTACCACGCCCGCATGTAGACGGTCGCGAACAGCGACGAGAGCGTCTCCAGCGTCACCTCGACCGCGAGGGCCAGCGACCATTTCCGCAGGTAGAACAGCGAGTGGACCGAGTAGGTGCCGGACCGCGTCCGCGGCAGCACAATCCAGCGGATGCCGGCGATCAGCAGCACCGTGCCGGCGGTCATCAGCATGGCGGTGGGCCACGTGAGGATCGGCAGGTACCAGTGGTAGTCGACGTCGGTGATGTCGGAGAGCGAGTCCGAGATCTGGTCGAAGATGAAGAAGGCCGGGAAGATCGGCAGCAGGCCGACCGCCGGGATGGCGCCGAGCAGCACGACGTAGGCCGCCAGGAAGGCCGCGCGGCGCGCGAAAGACGCCTCGGCGGGCGCGGGGAGGTCCGACGGCTCGGCCATGCCGACCTTGCGGCCGGGCGAGCCGTCCCAGCGCTCGGCCGCGCCGACCCGCGAGCCCGCCGGGATCGTGGTCAGGTCGGCGATCTCCGCCTGCGGGCCGATCACCGTGTCGTGGCTGATCACGCAGGAGGTCCCGACCGCCGCGTCCGCGCCGATCTCGGCCGTGCCGATGACCAGCTCGTTGCCGACGATCTCGGCGTTGGCGATGACGAGGCGGCCGCCCAGGGACGCGCCGTCGCCGATGGTCAGGAGGTCGGGCGCGCCGATCTCGATGTCGGAGATCAGGGTGTCGCGGCCGACCTTGGCGCCCATGAGCCGCAGGTAGATCGCGATGGCCGGCGAGCCCTGCAGCCACTTCACGTGGACGAGGGGCGCCAGCCGCTGCGCGAGCCACCAGCGGTAGTAGTAGGTGCCCCAGAGCGGGTAACGGCCCGGCCTGGTCCGGCCGAGGATCAGCCACTTGCCGGCCACCGCCGCCACCGCTGTCACGCCGTTGATCGCCACGTAGACGAGGAGGAGCACCCCGAGCTCGGCGAAGAAGCTCAATCCCCCGCCGGTGAGCAGCAGGTAGGTCACGAACATGCCGAGCCACTGCGCGGTGGCCAGCGCGATCACGAAGGGCAACGCGACGAGCTGCGCGAGGCCGCAGAGCGCCCGGCGCAGCAGCGGCGGCGGCTCGAAACTCAGGTCGCGCGTCGCGGCCCCGGCCCCCATCCCGCCCGTGCGGGCGATGAGCGCGTCGGCCATCGCCCGCACGGTGCGCAGGGCGTAGACGTCGGGCAGGGTGATGCCGGCGAGCGGCGGGTTCTCGCGCACCGCCGAGACGAAGCGGGCGGCCAGGAGCGAGTGGCCGCCGAGATCGGAGAAGAAGTCGCCCTCGAGAGCGATCGGCTGGTTGCCGAAGATCTGCTTGGCGGCCGCGACGAGGGCCGCCTCGGTCTCGTTGGCGGGCGGCTCCTGCTCGCCGTCGGCGGCGACCACGGTGAGCGGGGCGATCTTCAGCGCCTTGCGGTCGACCTTGCCGGAGGTCAGGCGCGGGAGCGTCTCGGCCACCTCGAAATGGCCGGGCACCATGTAGGGCGGCATCTGCCCGGCGAGCGTCCGGCGCAGGGCGGCGGCGTCGATGGACCGGCCCCGCTCCGGGATCAGGAAGGCCACGAGGCGGTCGACGCCGTCGTCCTGCCGGAGCACGACGGCGGCCTGGTTGATGTCGGGCACCGCGCGGATCCGGGACTCGATCTCGCCCAGCTCCACGCGGAAGCCGCGGATCTTCACCTGGTCGTCGATCCGGCCGTGGAACACGATCCGGCCCGCGGCATCGAGGGAGACCGCGTCGCCCGAACGGTACAGGACGGGGTCGGTCCCGTCCGACGCGAAGGGGTTGGCGATGAACTTCTCCGCCGTCAGCTCGGGACGGGCGAGGTAGCCCCGCGCGACGCCGGGACCGCCGATCAGCAGCTCGCCCTGCTGGTCGCGGCCGAGCAGGGAAAGGTCCTCGCCGGCGACGTAGACGGAGTAGTTCGGGATCGGGCCGCCGATCGTCACCGGCTCGCCGGGGCGCATCTCGGCCGCGGTCGCCACCACGGTGGCCTCCGTGGGCCCGTAGGTGTTGAACAGCTGGCGCCCGCCCGTCGCCCAGCGGGCGATCAGCGGCTCGGGCAGCGCCTCGCCGCCGAGCAGGACGAGGCGGACCCGCGGCAGGTCGCCGGAGATCATCGCCAGCAGCGTCGGGACGGTGTCGAGCACCGTGATGCCCTCGGCCTCCAGGATGCCGGGGAGCGATTCCAGGTCGCCCATCATGGCGGGACTCGCGACGAACAGGGTCGCGCCCACGAGGTACGGGACCCAGATCTCCTCCATCGAGAGGTCGAACGCCACCGAGGCGCCCTGGAAGACCACGTCGTCGGCGCGCATCCCGTAGAGGGCGTTCCCCGACCTCAGGAAGTGGCAGATGTTGGCGTGGCTGATGACGATGCCCTTGGGCACGCCGGTCGAGCCGGAGGTGTAGATCAGGTAGGCGGGGTGCTCGGGCGTCAGCCCGGCCGCGCGCGGGTCCGGCACCGGCGCGTCGGCGGGCGTTCCGGCGTCGAGGTCGGCGGGCGTCAACGCGGGCGCGGCGTCCGGCGCCGCGGCGGCGAGCGCCGGGGAGACGAGCAGCGCCTTCGCGCCCGCGTCGGTGAGGCAAACGCCTACCCGGTCGGCCGGCGCCTCGGCATCGAAGGGCAGCCACGCCGCCCCCGACATCGTGATCCCGATCTGCGCGACGAGGAGGTCCGGGCCGCGGGCCATCCACAGGCCGACGACGTCGCCGGGACCGATGCCGCGATGGACGAGGCCGGCGGCGATCCGGCCGGCCCGGGCGGCGACGTCCGCGTAGGTCAGGTGCGGGTGGACGCCCCCAGCCTCGACCCGGGCGCCGTCGACGAGGCAGGGATGGCCGGGCCGGGTCGCGGCCGAGTGCAGGAAGATCTCGGCCAGGACTTCGTCGCGGATCAGGTCGGGCCGGTGGTCGCCGCGCAGGATCGCCGCCGCGTTCCCGAGAGGCGCGGGCTCCCCGGCCGCCGGGCCGGGCCGGGTCTTCTCGGCGACGTCGCTCATCCGCTGCTCCGCTGGCCGGCCGCTCGAGCCGGCGCCTGTCCTGGCCGCCGCCCTATAGCCTGCCGATCATGCCGTTATCGAGGCGGCTTTGCACTGCGCCGGCGCACAGGATCAAGCCCAGCGCCAGCCACCGGGCTCGAGGATCAGGACCTCGCCCTGGCGGATGCCGAGGCGGGGCGCGGCGTAGATGTCGAGGTGGCCGAGGGCCACCAGGGCGGCCCGCGCGACGCCGCCATGGGCGACGATCACCGTGTCCCGCTCCAGGGCCGCGATCATCGGGCCGACGCGCTCGACGAGGCCGGCGTAGCTCTCGGCGCCGAGGCCGGGCGGGCGGTAGTGCCAGCGGTCGCGGTCGCGGCCGGCAGCCCCGGCCGGGTCGCGGCGCCGGATCTCCGCCCAGGTTGAGCCCTCCCAGCTGCCGAAGCCGATCTCCCGCAAGCGCGGATCGGTGCGGTACGCCTCCGGCGGCAGGCCGAGGGTCGCCCTGAGGATCTCCATGGTGCGCCGGGTGCGCTTGAGCGGGCTCGCGACGAACTCGGCCGCCGCCAGCGCCGGACCCGCCGCGGCGGCGAGGCGCTCCGCCACGGCGGCGGCCTGCGCCTCGCCCTGGGCGTTGAGGTCGGTGTCGCGCCCACCCTGGAGGCGTCCCTCGGCGTTCCAGGCGGTCTGGCCGTGCCGGATGAAGTAGATCGTACCCAACCTCTCAACCCCGTCCTGCACAGGCGTTCGGAACAGCCTGGATTACCGGCCGTTCTCGCCGTCGGTCGGCAATATCCGGAAACAGGTCCTGCCCCATGTCCAAGAAGCACGGCAAGCATCATCGCGGCCACAAACGCGATGACGGCATGACAGGTGAGGCCGATCTGCATGGCCCCACCGTGGATCACCGCCCGTCGACGGCCCGCTGGGCCGGCAGCGTCGACGCCGTGGCCGAGTCCGTCCCGGCGGCGCTCGGCCAGCACGGGCCGGTGCCGATCCGCCCCGCGCCGGGCATCGTGGCGGTGGAGCCGGGCGCGCCCGTCGATCTCGGCACGGTCGATCCCGACGATGTCGGCGGCCTCGACAAGGACTGGGCCAAGGACGCCCTCGCCACGGAGCGCGAGCGCATCGTCGCCCTCCAGGAACGTCTCTACGCCGAGCGCGCCCGGAGCCTGCTGCTGGTTTTCCAGGCGATCGACACCGGCGGCAAGGACGGCACGATCCGGTCGGTGCTCAGGGGGGTGAACCCGCAGGGCTGCGCGGTGGCCTCGTTCAAGGTGCCCTCGAGCCAGGAGCTCGATCACGATTTCCTGTGGCGCTACCACGCCCGCGTGCCGGGGCGCGGCATGATCGGGGTGTTCAACCGCAGCCACTACGAGGACGTGCTCGTGGTGCGGGTGAAGGGCCTCGTGCCGGACGCCGTCTGGCAGAGCCGCTACGGCCGGATCAACGATTTCGAGCGCCTGCTCGTCGAATCGGGGACGACGGTCCTCAAGTTCTTCCTGCACATCTCCAAGGCGGAGCAGAAGAAGCGCCTGGAGGCCCGGATCGCCGACCCCGAGAAGCACTGGAAGTTCGACCCGGCCGACCTAGTCGAGCGGAAGTCCTGGGACGCCTACCAGCAGGCCTTCGCGGACGCCCTCGGCCGCTGCTCGACGGCCCGGGCGCCGTGGCTGCTGGTGCCGGCCAACCACAAGTGGTTCCGCAACTACGTGATTGCCCGGACCGTGGCGGATACGCTGGAAGCCATGGACCCGCGATTCCCCGAGGCCGCCAAGGGCATCGCGGATCTGACGGTTCCGGACTGAGGCGGGAGAGCCCGGGATGCTGGTGGTTCGGGAGGTCGCGGTCTCGGGCTACCGCTCGCTGCGGCGGATCAGTTTCCCGGTCGACGCGCTGTCGGTCTTCGTCGGGGGCAACGGCACCGGCAAGACCAACCTCTACCGGGCCCTGGAGCTGCTGCAGGCCGCCGCCCGGGGAACCCTGACCCGCGACCTCGCCGCCGAGGGCGGCATGGATTCGGCCCTCTGGGCCGGTCGCCGGCGGCAGGGCGAGGCCGCGCGGATCTGCCTGTCGGCGACCCTCCGCCACGACACGATCGCGCAGGATTTCGTCTACGCGGTCGAGATCGGGCTGGTGCAGCAGGTCGGCGGAACCACCTTCGGCGCCGCCTTCCGGAAGGAGCCGCAGGTCAAGACCGAGCGCCTGACGGTCCGCACCCGCGGCCGCACGGCCGTGATCCTCGATCGCGACGGGCGAAGCGGGTTCGTCCGCGACGCGGAGGGCCGGAAGCGCGCCCTCGGCGGGGACCTGCTGCCCACCGAGACCGCCCTCGGGAGCCTCCTCGACGCCACCGGCCATCCGGAGATCGCCGCGGTCCGCCTCGCCCTGACGGGGTGGCGCTTCCACCACGATTTCCGGACGGATGCCGAGTCGCCCCTGCGTCGCCCCTGCCTCGCGGTGACGACGCCGACGCTCGCGTCCGACGGCGCGGACCTCGCCGCCGTCTTCGCCACCCTGGCGCATATCCGGCAGGACACGACCGAGATCGACGCGGCCGTCGACGGAGCCTTCCCGGGCGCGGCGCTCGTCCTCCCGGAGCCCGGCCGTCACGCGAGCTTCGGCCTGCGCTTCCCCGACTTCCCCGCCCGGACCTTCGATCCGCCGGAACTGTCGGACGGCACCCTGCGCTACCTCGCCCTGACCGGAGCGCTGCTCGGCTACCGGCTGCCGCCGTTCATCGCGCTGAACGAGCCCGAGACCAGCCTGCATCCCGATCTCATGGATCCCCTGGCGCGGCTGATCGCGCGGGCCGCGGAGCGGACGCAGGTCTGGCTCGTGACGCATTCGCAGCGGCTGGCGGCGGGGATCGCGCAGCACGGCAACGTCCGGCCGCGCACCGTCATCAAGCGCGACGGCGAGACCTGGATCGACGGCCTCAAGCTCTCGGGGGAGTTCGACGAGGCGGACGAGGCGTGACGATGGTCAACCTGGTCGCGCTGCCTTCCCCACGGGCGCGGCCGAGAGACCCGGGTGACGGCGCCACGCAGGCCGTCGCGCCGTCGCAGATCACGGCGCCCGCGATGACCGAGGCCTCAATCCTTGTCGAGGGTGAGGTCCGGCGCCTCGGGGTTCTTCATGCCAACCACGTGGTAGCCGGCATCCACGTGGAGGATCTCGCCGGTCATCCCGGCCGCCATGTCGGAGACGAGGTAGGACGCGGTCTCGCCGACCTCGCCGATCGTCACGGTCCGGCGCAGGGGCGCGTTGTACTCGTTCCACTTCAGGATGTAGCGGAAATCGCCGATGCCCGAGGCGGCGAGGGTCTTGATCGGGCCGGCCGAGATCGCGTTGACCCGGATGTTCTTCGGTCCGAGATCGGCCGCGAGGTAGCGCACCGACGCCTCCAGCGCCGCCTTGGCGACGCCCATGACGTTGTAGTGCGGCATCCACTTCTCGGCGCCGTAATAGGTCAGCGTCACCAGTGAGCCGCCCGGGCGCATGATCTTCTCGGCGCGCTGGGCCACCGCGGTGAACGAGTAGCACGAGACCAGGAGCGACTTGGTAAAGTTGTCCTCGGAGGTCTCGATGTAGCGGCCCGTCAGCTCGTCCTTGTCGGAGAAGGCGACGCAGTGAACGACGAAGTCGATGCCGTCGGGGAAGACCTTCGCGGCCTCCGCGAAGACCGCGTCGATCGTGGCCGACTCGGTGACGTCGCAGTGCCCGATCACGTGGGCGTCGAGTTCCTTGGCGAGGGGCTCCACGCGCTTGCGCAGGGCGTCGCCCTGGTAGGTGAAGGCCAGTTCGGCCCCGTGGGCGCGGGCGCTGCGGGCGATGCCCCAGGCGATCGAGCGGTTGTTGGCGACCCCGAGGACGATGCCCCGCTTGCCCGCCAGAAGGCCCTGCCCGTGTTCCGCCATGATCGATCCCGAAGCCGCGCGACCCCTCTCGGGGCCGGGGGGCCTCCTTAGCGGAGGCGGCCCGGCGACGGAAGTCCGGGACGCCACCGAGCGCGGTCAGGCGCGCCCCGAAGACTGTTCCCGCCCGTCAGGCCGCGTTGGTGGCCCGGCGGCCGCGGGCGAATTCGGTCAGGGCCGCGTCCTCGCCCTCCGGCAGGACGATCGCCGTGGTGGCGAACAGGTCCCCGCGGGTGCCGTCCTTCTTCGGCAGCCCCTTGCCGCGGAGGCGGAAGGTCCGGCCGGAACTCGTCATTGCCGGAATCTTCATCTCGACGGCGCCGGTGAGCGTCGGCACGCGGATCGTGCCGCCGAGCACGGCATCCTCCAGCGGGACGTCGACGCCGGTGCGCAGGTCGGCCCCCTCGACGGTGAACCGCGGGTGCGGCCGGATCCGGATGGTCAGCAGGGCGTCGCCCGGTTCGGCCCGGGGCCCGCCGCTCTGGCCGAGGCCGCGCAGCCGGATGGTCTGGCCGTCGACCACGCCGCGGGGAATGACGACGTCGACCTCACGGCCCGTGGGCAGAGCGAGACGCAGCTTCTCCTCGCTGGCGACCTGCTCCAGCGTCACCAGCAGCTCCGCGGCGACGTCCTCGCCCTTGGCCGCCTGGCGCTGGCCGCCCGGACCGGCGCCGCCGGCGCGGAACGCCTCGCCGAAGATGTGCGAGAAGATGTCCTCGCCCATGCCGCCGCCCATGCCGCCGCCGCGCTGGGCGCGCGCCATGTTCTCGAAGTCGAAATTGCCCCCGCGTCCGCCGCCGAAGCCTCCGAATCCCTCGAAGCCGGTCGCGCGCGGCTTGCCCTCGGCGTCGATCTCGCCGCGGTCGAACTGCTTGCGCTTCTCGGCGTCGCCCAGGATCTCGTAGGCCGAGTTCGCCTCGGCGAACCGGTCCTTGGCCTTCGCGTCGTTCTTGTTGCGGTCGGGGTGGAAGTCCTTGGCGAGCTTGCGATAGGCCTTCTTGATCTCGGCCTCGCTCGCCCCCTTGGCCACGCCCAGCACGTCGTAGGGATTGCGCATGGATCTCTTGGCTGTGCGGTTGGCTGTGCGATGTGGGTTCGCGACCGGGATGTGGGATGGATGTTGCATCCCTGCAACGGTCCTGGCGGCGAAAGTCTGCGGGTTCGTGCCGAACGTCAAGCGGCCGGTCTCGCCGCGGCTCCGCGCCGGCCCTATCGTCGGACCCGGCGCGCAGCGGCGCCTCCGGCGCGACGGCACCGGGGGCCGCACCCGCCCATGTCATCCGGGGCCGGAGAGCCGATGCACTACGCCTGCGACCACCTCCACCTGCGCAGCCGCGATGCCGTCGCGGCCGCTTCCTTCTACGTCGAGACGTTCGGGGCCCGGGAGGTGAAGCGCGTCGGCGCGGACCCCGTGCAGCGGGTCGTGCTCGACCTCGGCGGCCTCGCCGTCTTCATCGAGCAGGCCCCGGATGAGATCGCGCCGGCGACCGCCACGCCCTGTCTCGGGATCGAGCATGTCGGGCTGCGCGTCGCCGACATCGAGGCCGCGATGGCCGATCTCATCGCCCGGGGCGTGACGGTGCGGACCGGCATCACGGCGCGCGGTCCCGACCTGCGGATCGCTTTCGTGGAGGGACCCGACGGCGCGCTGATCGAGATCCTGGAGCGGAAGCCCCCCTGATGGCGCCGAGAGCCGGCCGCCGCCGCGCCCTGGCCGCGGCGCTCATCGCGTTGCTGGCGGCGTCCGGCGGGGCGGCGGCGCGCCCGTTCACGGACGCGGCCGGCCGCACGGTCGAGCTCCCCGAGCGGGTCGGGCGGGTGCTCGCCGCGGGACCGCCGGCCGCGGTGCTGCTCTACACCCTGGCGCCCGACCTGATGGCCGGATGGGTGAGCGCCCCGCATCCCGCGGCGATGCCCTTCCTCGAGCCCCGGACCCGCGCGCTCCCCGCCTACGGTCGCCTCACCGGGCGCGGCGGGACGGCGAATGTCGAGGCGTTGCTCGCCGCCAAGCCCGACCTGATCGTGGATTCGGGCAGCCTCGGGCCGACCTACGCGTCGCTCGCCGACCGGGTCCAGGCCCAGACCGGGATCCCCTACATCCTGCTGGACGGCAGCCTCGCGAAGACCCCGGAAGCCTATCGGCAGCTCGGCGCGGCCCTGGGCCGTCAGTCCGACGCGGACGCCCTGGCGGCGGAGGCCCAGCGTCTCGCCGACACGGTGGAGCGCGCCGTCGCGGCGGTCCCGGAGGAGAAGCGGCCCCGGGTCTACTACGCGCGCGGGCCGCGCGGGCTGGAGACGGGGTTCGCCGGATCGATCAACACCGAGCTGGTCGAGGCCGCCGGCGGCCGCAACGTCGCGCAGGACGGTGGCGGCCGCCTCGGCAACGTCTCGCCCGAGCAGGTTCTCGCCTGGAATCCGGACGTGATCGTCACCCTCGATCCGGCCTTCGCGGCCGGGCTGAGCGCCGACCCGCTGTGGCGGGACGTCCGGGCCGTACGGAGCGGGCGGGTCTACGTGGCGCCGCTCCAGCCGTTCCCGTGGTTCGACGCGCCGCCGGGGGTCAACCGGCTGATCGGCCTGCGCTGGCTCGCGGCCCGGCTCCATCCGGACCTGTTCCCGCAGCCGATGCCCGACGTGGCGCGCGCCTTCTACAGTCGCTTCTACCACGTCGACCTCGATGCCGGTCAGGTCGCCGCTCTCCTCGCCCCGACACCGGGCTCGGCCCCGGGCCCGGCCCGGTGAGCCGCGTCCCGGCCGCCGCCGTGATGATCCGGGCGCGCGCCCGACGCCGCCTGCCCGCTGCGCTGTTGTCCGGGCTCGCCCTGCTGGCGCTGACCGCCCTCGCGCTGGCTGTCGGCAAGTACCCGGTCGCGCCTGCGGACCTCGCCGCCATCCTCGGGCACCGGCTGCTCGGGCTGCCGGCCCGGGCCCCGGCGACGGCGGAGACGGTCGTGATGCAGGTGCGCCTGCCGCGGGTGATCGCCGCGCTGGTCGTGGGCGCGGCCCTCTCGGCGGCGGGGGCGACCTACCAGGGCCTGTTCCGCAACCCGCTGGTCTCGCCCGACATCCTCGGCGTCTCGGCCGGCGCCGGGCTCGGGGCCGTGCTCGGGATCTATCTCGGCCTGCCGGTGGCCCCGATCCAGGCCCTGGCCTTCCTGGGCGGGCTCGGCGCCGTCGCCGCGGTCTACGGCGTCGGCCTCGCCGTGCGGCGGCACGATCCGGTCCTGACCCTGGTCCTGGCCGGGGTCGCGGTGGGGGCGGTGCTCGGAGCTGGCATCTCGCTCCTCAAGGTCCTGGCCGATCCCTACAACCAGCTGCCGGCGATCACGTTCTGGCTCCTCGGCAGCCTATCCTCGGTCACCCTCGGCGACGTCGCCGCCACCCTGCCGATGATGCTGCTCGGCCTCGTGCCCCTGGTGCTCCTGCGCTGGCGCATGAACCTGATGAGTCTCGGCGACGCGGAGGCGCGGGCCCTCGGTGTGGAAACTCGGTTGCTCCGTCCCGTCCTGATCGCCGGCGCGACCCTGATCACGGCGGCGGCCGTGGCGATGACCGGGGTCATCGGCTGGATCGGGCTGATCGTGCCGCACGTCGCTCGGCTCCTGGTCGGGCCGGATTACCGCCGCCTGCTGCCGGCCTCGCTGGTGCTCGGCGCGGGCTACCTGGTGCTGGTCGACCTGATCGCGCGGAATCTGGGCACCGTCGAGGTGCCCCTCGGCATCCTGACGGCGCTCGTGGGGGCGCCGTTCTTCCTCTGGCTGCTGGCGTCCGGGCGCCGGGGCTTCAGCTGATGCTGCTCCAGGTCCGGGACCTCGCCGTCGGGTACGGCGGCCGCACGGCCGGCCGCACCGTCGCCCAGGGCGTGTCTTTCGACCTCACCGCGGGCGAGGTGATGTGCCTCGTCGGGCCGAACGGCGGCGGCAAGACCACGCTGTTCCAGACGCTGCTCGGCCTGCTGCCGGCCCGCGCCGGGCGGGTGATCCTCGACGGCGCCGATCTGTCGCGGCTGTCGCGGGTCGCCGTGGCCCGCGCGATCGCCGCCGTGCCCCAGTCGCACGCGGCGTTCTTCCCGTTCACGGTGCGCGAGGTCGTCGTGATGGGCCGGGCGAGCCGGCTCGGCCCGTTCGCCGCCCCCGGTCGCGCCGACGTCGCGGCCGCCGAGCGGGCTCTGGCCGCCCTGGGAATCGGGCACCTCGCCGATCAGGTCTACACCGAGATCAGCGGTGGCGAGCGGCAGCTCGCGCTGATCGCGCGGGCTCTCAGCGGCGAGCCGCGGCTCCTCGTCATGGACGAGCCGACCGCCAGCCTCGATTTCGGCAATCAGGCCCGCGTCCTCGGGCAGATCCGCCGCCTCGCCGAGGCCGGCATCGCCGTGCTGTTCTCGACGCACGATCCCGGCCACGCCCTGCTCTGCGCCGATCGACTCATCGCCCTGCACGCGGGCCGCCTCGTCGCCGACGGGCCCGCCGCCGCGACGGTCACGCCGGACCTGCTGCGCCTGATCTACGGGATCGACGTGGTGGTGGCGCCGGTGCCGGGTCTCGCGGCGCCGGTCTGCGTGCCGGTCGTCGACTGACCGCGCGCCGGTCCCTCACCGGAGTCGCGAGAGCGTCTCGGCCGGCTCGGTCCGGCGGTTCGTGTCGGCCCCGTAGGCCGCGCCGAGCACCGCCTCGCACTGGATCCGCACGCGGGCGTGGCACTCGCAGGCGGCGTTGGAGACCGCCCGGCGGTCGAGGATCGTGATGCGCCCGCGGCCGACCCGGACGAGGCCCTGCTCCTGCTGCACCCGCAGGATCCGGGTGAGGTAGGTGCGCTGGACCCCGAGCATGGAGGCCAGCAACTCGTGGGTGATCGGGAGGGTGTCGCCGCCGGTCCGGTCCTGCAGCGACAGCAGCCAGCGGAGGCAGCGCTGCTCGATCGGGTGCAGGGCGTTGCAGGCCGCGATCTGGAACAGCTGGGCCAGGAAGCAGTCGGCGTAGCGCGCGAACAGGTCGCGGAGCGTCTCGGATCCGAGCGCAGCCTGCCGGAGACGCTCCGCGTCGAGGCGCAGCGCAGCCCCGCCGACCTGCACCAACCCGCTGACCGCGGCCGGCAGCCGGCCCTCTCCGATGATCCCGCCGATCGCACCCTCGTGCCCGACGCTCGCGATCTCGGCCGTCCTGCCGTCCCGCGTGGCGACGATCAGCGCCACGACAGTCTGGACGTGGGGGAAGATCACGTGGCTCGCCGCGACGCCCGCCGAGAGCGCCGTGTCGCCCTTGGCGAAGGTCACCGGCTCCAGATGGGGCGCGATCAGGGCCCGGTCCGAACCAGACAGCGCGTCGAGGAGCAGGTTGCCGGTGGAGGCGGCAGAGTCGATCGGCATGGGGGACGGAGAGGTGCGGGAGGAGAGTTTCCCGTCAGGATCCTCTCGAGGCTCGCCCGCCGGTGCGCGGGCCCGTCAGCCATACCCCGCGCTCTGCGCCCCTGAACTAACCTAGGTTTTGCCGAAGGCTTTCATCTACTTATCCGTGCAGAGACCCTGCTCCGAGAGCCGCTTGTGCTCGCGCGGGTCGCAGTCGGTGGCCAGGAACGAGGCCCACTCGGACGGCGTGCCGTAGAAGGCGTTGCGGTCGACGTCGCCGCGCACGCCCGGGACCCGGCCCGTGGAGGTGAACTGCCACAGCATCCACTTGCGGTTGACGAAGCGCTGCTCGGGCTCGGCCGCGGTGGAGCGCAGCCAGTGCGGGTAGTCGGGGAGCTCGCCCTCCAGGACGTCCTTGTGGAAGGTGATGTCGGTGTAGATGATCGGGCGCTTGCCGGTGTAGCGCTCCATCTCCTCGAGCATCTCGGTGACCATCGCCAGGGCCTGGGCCTTGGGCAGCTTCTTCGGGCAGGTCTGCGAGTGGCCGTTCCACTCGACGTCGAGGACCGGCGGGAGCGCGGTGGGGTCGTTCGGGACGTTCTTCTTGAACCAGTCCATCTGCTCCCTGGCGGAGCGGCACCAGAACACGAAGTGGTAGGCCCCGCGCGGCACGCCGGCCCGGGCGGCGGCGTCCCAGTTGGTCCGGAAGCGCTCGTCGACGTGGTCGCCGCCCTCGGTGGCCTTGATGAAGGCGAACTGGGTGCCGGCGGCCCGGACCGAGGCCCAGTCGACGTTGCCCTGCCACTTCGAGATGTCGATGCCCTGGATCGGGTGAAGCTTGGCCTTGGCCACGCCCGGATGGGGCTTCACGTCGCCCTTGGTCGGGTAGAAGTCGTTGTTCGACGCGCAGGCCGCGAGCCCGGCCAGGATGGCGGCGGCGGCGAACCGGCCGGCGAGGCGACGGGCCGGCCTCAGGCGTTCGCTCAAGTTCCGAGCGACTTCCCCGAACGGCGACCGCGAAAGCTCTAAAATCCGCGACATCAGTGTTTAGCCCGCCACCGAAGAAGCGCCACAGACAGGCGTATTCGATGGCCCCGGCGCGGTTAACGGAGCTTTGCGATCATTGCGGCGGAATTCCGGGACGCGTTGCATCCCCGCGACATACGGCGCCGATCCCCGGCTGGTTCACAGGCCCGCATCCGGCTAAGTCGCGGTTCCGCAACGCGAGTCCGGACGGGACACCGTGAGTAAGCAACTCTTTACCATAGGCTACGAAGGCCTCGACCCGGAGCGCCTCGTCGGCGTCCTGCGCTCGGCCGGCGTCGCGGTGCTGGCGGATGTCCGGGCAGTGGCGAATTCGCGCAAGCGCGGCTTCTCGAAGGGCGCGCTCGGCACGTCCCTGCGCGAGGCCGGGCTCGGCTACGCGCATCTGCGCAGCCTCGGCACCCCGAAATCCGGCCGGCAGGCGGCGCGGGCCGGGGACGCGGGGCTGATGCGCCGGATCTACTGCGAGGAGGTGCTGGATACCGCCGCCGGGATCGCGGCGCTGGACGAGCTCGCCGCGCTCGCCGAGGCGTCGCCGATCTGCCTGCTCTGCTTCGAGCGCGATCCGGCCGGCTGCCACCGGCGCGTGCTGGCCGAGCGCCTCGCGCCGCGCGGCTTCGTGGTCGGCGATCTCTACGGCTGAGCGGGCCTCACCGCCCGGACAGGGGCTGCTGCGCGCGCATGCCGAGCGCGCCGGCGAGGCGCCGGACGGGCCCGAGGGCGGCGGTCAGTCCCCGCGGCGCGGCCCTGCGCGGCGCGCGCGGTCGGCGCCGGTCGGCGTCCGGGACCGGCTCGACCGGCAGGTAGAGCGTGTCGAAGAAGGACATCTCCAGGAGAACGGCGCCGTCGTCGTCGGTGATCACCATCGCGGCCTCCATGAGGCGCGGGTCGCCGCCGTGCTGACGCATCAGCCCCTGCACGATCGTGCGCGCGGTCGACCGGGCGGCCTCGGCATCCTCGACCCACTGGGCCGCCGAGGCCGGGAGCGAGGCGTTGCCGAGGCGGATGGTGAAATGGGCGCGGACCATGGAGCGCTCCTCGGAGGGGCCGGCGGGACACCGCCGGCAACGGGTGTCAGGCGGCCTGAGCGTCGTCCAGCGGATCGCCGGCGGTATCGGCGGCGGGCTCGGACCTGTCGGCCGCGGATTTCGGATCGAAGGCGTCCGCGAGCAGGCCGAGGCGCCGCGCCATGTCCCGCACCTCGTTGAGGGCGATCGACTTCTGGCCTTCCTTCACCGCCCGCGTGATGTCGCTGACCTGTGTGGTGGCGATCCGCTTCAGTTCGTCGGCGAGCTGCTGGCTGGTCATCATCGCATCCGGACTCGGCTTGTCGGGCTGAGCCGGGACCGTGAGGCGGCGGGGCTTACCAAGGCGTTTCCCCGAGCACCCAGGCCTGTGGACAAGCTTGGGGATCCGCGGCCACCGCAACCCTGCCGACCGGTTCGCGAGCGGGCTCAATCCTGCAGGTGCCGCGCCGCGATGATCGAGGCGGCCGTGCGGTTCTCCACACCGAGCTTCGCGTAGATGCCCTCGAGGTGCTTCGTCACGGTCCGGTGGCTGAGCCCGAGGATCTCGCCGATGTCGCGGCTCGACTTGCCCCGGGACAGCCAGAGGAGAACCTCCGCCTCGCGCCCGGTGACCGGCAGGCGCGCCCGCAGCCGCTCGACCCCCGCCGACAGCGCGTCGCGCGACAGGCGGAGCAGGATCTCGTCCGGGGTGCGGCCGATGAAGCTCAGGGCGTAGGCGACGCCGTCGCGATCGGTCAGCGCGAGCGGCTGGGCGGCGCCGGCGAGGCAGCCACGCAGCCAGTCGCGGGCGCCGGCGGGCAGCGCGCGGGCGCCGGACGGATCCGCGCCGAGTCCGGCGAGCAGACGCCCGGCCTGCGGCGTCGACCACAGGACCGTGCCGTCCTCGGCGACCGCGAACAGCGTCCTCCCGGCGGTGTCGAGGGCGGCCCGGGCGCTCTGCGCGGCGCGGGCGCTCGCCAGATGCACGCGGATCCGGGCCAGGATCTCGTCCGGGGCGATCGGCTTCGTGACGTAGTCGACCCCGCCGGCGGAGAGCCCCTTCACGATGTGCTCGGTCTCGCTCAGCCCGGTCATGAAGATCACCGGCACGCCGGCGAGCTGCGGCTTGGCCTTGAGCCGCCGGCAGGTCTCGAACCCGTCGAGGCCCGGCATCACCGCGTCGAGCAGGATCACGTCCGGCGTGATCTCGTCCACCAGGGTCAGGGCGAGATCGCCGCCGACCGCGACCAGCACGGTGGCGCCGGACCGCTCGATCGCCTCGGTGAGGAAGCTCAGCGTATCGGGTGAATCGTCGATCACAAGGACGATGTCCCGGTGCGGCTGAACCGTCGGCGCCTCAGCCATGGCGGGCGAGCTCCTGCAGGACCGAGAGGTAGCGGCGCAGGTCGTACCCCTCGACCAGTCCGCGCATGCGGGCGACGAAGGCGGGCGGCACGGTCGCATCCGCCTCCATCTGAGTCAGCTTGGCCTCGATGGCGCGGATGTGCCCGATCCGGCCGAGGCGCAGGAGTTCGCCGACATGTTCGGGCCCCGGTCCCGGGAGGTCCGCGGCGGCCGGGACGGGCTCGGGCCGCGCCGGCGCGGCGGCCTCGGTCCACTCGAGGTGCAGGAGCTTGCCGATCCGCTCCATCACGTCGCGCAGGTCGAAGGGCTTCGCGAAGATCGCGTCGTGGGGGGCGTCGTCGCCGCGGGTCGGGCTGATCTCGTGGACGTTGGCGGACATCATGGCGATCGGGCCGGTATGACCGGCCTGCCGCAACGCCGCCGCCGCCGCCCAGCCGCTCATCCCGGGCATCGCGATGTCGAGGAGGACGAGATCGACGCCACCTTGCGCGACCATCGCGAGGCACTCGGCTCCCGACCCGGCCTCCCGCACGGCGATGCCCTGCGGCTCGAGAATCGCGCGCATCAGCGCGCGGTGGGCGCTGTCGTCGTCGGCGACCAGGACGGTCCGGCGCGCCCCCGCGTAGGCCCGCTCCGGGGACGCCGTCGGCGCGGGCGGGGCGATCGGCGCGGGCTGGGCCACGGAGGCCAGCATCAGGCGCAGCCGCGCCTGCGTGCCGCCGCCCGGGGCGGCCGTCACGGTGATCTCGCCGCCCAGCAGCTGCGCCAGCAGGTTGGCGATGGTCAGCCCGAGCCCGGTCCCCGGCGTGCTCCGGGCGGCCGGGGTCGAGCCGCGCTCGAAGGGCTCGAAGATCCGCGCGAGATCGGCCTCCGGGATGCCCGGGCCGGTGTCGCGGATCGTGAAGACGGCGATCTGGCTCCGGTAGCTCAGGTCCAGCGAGACGGTGCCGGCTTCGGTGAACTTGATGGCGTTCGACAGGAGGTTGAGCAGCACCTGCCGCAGGCGCTTCTCGTCGGTGGCGACCACCGCCGGCAGGATCTCGGGCCTCGAGAACCGGAACTCCAGTCCGGCCTCCCGCGCCTGGAGACGGACCATGTCGACGAGCTGGTCGAGGAAGTCGGTCAGCCGGACCTCGTCCCGGTGGATCTGGAGGCGTCCCGCCTCCATGCGCGAGATGTCGAGGAGGCCGTCGATCAGGCCGGAGAGGTGCTGGGCGCTGCGCCGGATCACCCGCAGGCCGTTGACGCGGTGCGCCGGGATCGCCGGGTCGGACTCGAGCAGCTGGGCGTAGCCGAGGACGGTGGAGAGCGGCGTGCGCAGCTCGTGGCTGATCCCGACCACGTAGCGGCTCTTGGCCTGGTTGGCGGCCTCGGCCCGCTCCTTGGCCTCCTGCAGCTTGGCGTCGGTGACCTTGTGGGCAGCGATCTCGGCTTGGTAGAGCGCGGTCTGGCGCATCGTCTCGGCCTGGGCGACGCGCCGGCTCTCCTGGGCGAGCACGAACAGCCACGCCACGACGCCGAGGATCACCACCAGCGTGAAGAACACGCTGGTCAGCGCCGTGCGCAGGAACTCGCGATTCTCCGGGTGGGCGATCGTCGCGCCCGCGTGCACGATCCCGAGGATCAGCCCGATCACCGCGCAGAGCGTCAGCATCACCGCGAGGTAGCGGCCGAGCGGCGCGCCGATCCAGGCGGCGGTTCGGCCCGGCAGGATCCGGGCGACGGCGGCCTGCGCCTGCGCTTCCAGCCGTCCATGGGGCTTGCACAGGTCGCCGCAGCGGGCGTCGAGCGAGCAGCAGAGGGAGCAGATCGGCGCGTCGTAGGCCGGGCAATGGGCCATGTCCTCGCCCTCGAAGGGCAGCTCGCAGACCCGGCAGACCACCTCGGCCGCGCCCCAATCCTGCTTCGGCGTCCGGGCGAGATACCAGCGCCCGGCCGTGGCCCAGGCGATCGCCGGGGCCGCACAGAATGCGATGGCGAGAGTCAGCAGCGGCGCAAAGGGCTGCAGGGTCGCGCCGAGCCAGCCGACATAGGCCGCGCCCCCGGCCGCGAGGGCCAGCGCCATGGCCCCGGTGCCGACCGGGTTCACAGCGTAGAGATGGGCGCGCTTGAACTCGATGCCCGGCGGCGAGAGGCCGAGCGGCTTGTTGACCGCGAGGTCGGCGGCGAGGGCCCCGACCCAGGCCGAGACCACGGAGGCGTAGAGCGGCAGCGTGCTCTCGATGGTCTTGTCGATGCCGAGCTCCATCAGGAGCACCGCGATGGCGACGTTGAACACGAGCCAGACCACACGCCCGGGATGGCTGTGGGTCAGGCGCGAGAAGAAGTTCGACCACGCGATCGAGCCGGCATAGGCGTTGGTCAGGTTGATCTTGAGCTGCGACACGAGGACGAACAGCCCGGTGAGGAGCAGGGCCGCCCGGCTCCCCTCGCCCGTCAGGTAGCCGAAGGCCACCGCGTACATGCGGGTCGGCTCGGCAGCGTGCTCGGCCGGGACGCCGTGGCCCAGCGCCAGGACCGCCAGCGCGGCGCCGAGCAGGATCTTCAGCATCCCGGGCAGGATCCAGCCCGCGCCCCCCGACAGGACGGCCAGCCACCAGCGGCGGTCGCGGGGGCCCTGCGGCTCCGGCACGAAGCGCAGGAAGTCGACCTGCTCGCCGACCTGGGCGAGCAGCGCCAGCAGGACGCCGGTGGCGAGCCCGAACCGGGCGAGATCGAAGTTGGCCCCGCCGCCGTCGAGGCCCGGGAAGCCGGCGAGCGCCCGCAGCGGCCCCGCGCCCTGCGCCGCCACGAAGATCAGCGGCAGCAGGCTCAGGCCGAGCCAGATCGGCTGGCTCCAGATCTGGAACCGGCTGATCAGCCGGATCCCGTAGACGACGAGGGGAATCACCGCCCCCGCGCAGAGCAGGTAGCCGATGCCGAGCGGCAGCCCGAAGCAGAGCTGCAGCGCCAGCGCCATGATCGCCGCCTCGATGGCGAAGAACAGGAAGGTGAAGCTCGCGTAGATCAGCGACGTGACGGTCGAGCCGAGATAGCCGAACCCCGCGCCCCGGGTGAGCAGGTCCATGTCGACGCCGTGCCGGGCGGCGTAGACCGTGATCGGCGCCGCGGTGGCGAAGATGATCAGGCCGACGACCAGCACGGCCGCGACCGTGTTGGGGAAGCCAGCCGTCAGCGCCAGCGTCCCGCCGATCGCCTCCAGCGCCAGGAACGAGATCGAGCCGAGGGCGGTCTGCGCGACCTCGAGGCTCGACCAGCGCCGCGCCTTCTTGGCGGTGAAGCGGAGGGCGTAATCCTCCAGCGTCTCGTCGGCGACGAAGCGGTTGTAGTCCCGGCGGATGGGGATGATGCGCTGCGGACCGCTCATGGGGTCCCGGCCGGGCCGATCCGACCGCCGGTCCCGGGCGGCAGGGCGCGTGGGCGGTCACGCGCGCGCGAAACATCGCGCACCGGCGCGGTGCCCACACTATTCGCGCTCTCAGCCACCCCGACCTCAAAGTATTCCGCCGCGATGGTGCGACGCATGCAAGAGCACGGCCATACGCAAAATCGCGTATAGGCCGCACCGCAACCCAGGACCTAGCCTGCGCTCGTCGATCCGGACCGCCTCTCAAGGCCCGGACGCGAACAGGGGCAGGCACATGGCAGACGACACCGAGACCGGCGCCGATCACGGCTTGCGCTCCCCGCTGCGGCGCAAACTGCTCATGGGGCTGGCCGGCGCCCCGGCACTGGCGCTGATGCCGCGGTCGGCCTGGGCGGCCCCGCCGACCTCGGCGGTCAACACCACGGGCCTCGCGGTGACCGACAGCGAGGTGACCGTCGGCATCCTGCACTCGATCACCGGCACCATGGCGATCTCCGAGACGGGCGCGCAGGAAGCCGAGAAGCTGGCGATCCAGCAGATCAACGACGCCGGCGGCGTGCTCGGCCGCAAGATCAAGATCATCCAAGAGGACGGCGCCTCCGACTGGCCGACCTTCGCCGAGAAGGCCAAGAAGCTCCTCGTCAACGACCACTGCGCCGCCGTGATGGGCTGCTGGACCTCGGCGTCGCGCAAGGCGGTGCTGCCCGTCTTCGAGCAGTACAACGGTCTCCTCTACTACCCGACCTTCTACGAGGGCCTGGAGCAGTCGAAGAACGTCTTCTACACGGGCCAGGAGGCCACCCAGCAGATCCTCGCCGGGCTCGACTGGGTCCACAAGGAGAAGGGCGGCGACAGCTTCTACTTCATCGGTTCCGACTACATCTGGCCGCGCACCTCCAACAAGATCGCCCGCAAGCACGTCGAGAACGTGCTCAAGGGCAAGGTCGTCGGCGAGGAGTACTTCCCCCTCGGCCACACGCAGTTCAACTCGGTCATCAACAAGATCAAGCTGACCAAGCCGAAGGTGATCTTCGCCGACGTGGTCGGCGGCTCGAACGTGGCGTTCTACAAGCAGCTCAAGGCGGCCGGCATCGACCTGTCGAAGCAGGTGCTGATGACGATCTCGGTCACCGAGGACGAGATCGACGGCATCGGCGGCGAGAACATCGCCGGGGCCTACGCCTGCATGAAGTACTTCGAGTCGATCCAGAACGAGAACAACAAGGCGTTCGTCGCCGCCTTCAAGAAGATGTGGGGCGAGAAGACGGTCATCGGCGACGTGACGCAGGCGGCCTATCTCGGCCCGTTCCTGTGGAAGATGGCCTGCGAGAAGGCCGGCTCGTTCGACGTCGACAAGGTGGTGGCGGCCTCGCCGGGGCTGGAGTTCAAGGGCGCGCCGGAAGGCTACGTGAAGATCGACGAGAACCATCACCTCTGGTCGAAGACCCGGGTCGGCCGGGCCAAGCCCGACGGCCAGTTCGAGATCGTCTACACCAGCCCAGACCTGATCAAGCCGGACCCTTTCCCGAAGGGGTACCAGTAGTCGCGCGGTATGCGCGCCTCCAACACGCGACCTCATCCTGAGGTG